>NZ_AP017459.1:371510-743021 GCF_002355835.1 Candidatus Endomicrobiellum trichonymphae
TCTGTCGCAGTATATAACCATTATAAGAGGCTTGAGGCTATTGTATCGAAAGATGATGTTGAACTTCAAAAATCCAATGTTTTGCTTATAGGTCCTACGGGAGCAGGCAAAACTCTTTTGGCTCAGACGTTGGCAAAAATACTTGATGTTCCGTTTGCCATTTCCGATGCCACTGTGCTAACGGAAGCGGGATATGTAGGAGAAGATGTTGAAAACATACTTTTAAGGCTTATACAAAATGCAAGTTTTGATATTAGAAAAGCGGAAAAAGGCATAATTTATATTGATGAAATAGATAAGATTTCAAGAAAGTCCGATACTCCGTCTATAACAAGAGACGTTTCTGGCGAAGGTGTTCAGCAGGCTCTTTTGAAAATTCTTGAAGGAACGATCGCAAATATTTCTCCGCAGGGCGGGAGAAAACATCCGCAGCAGGAATATCTGAAAATAGATACCACAAACATTCTTTTTATTTGCGGCGGTGCTTTTGACGGACTTGAAAAGATAATAGAAAAACGGTTGTCAAAAAAAACTTTGGGTTTTATAACGGATGGCTCGAATAATAGGAATGATTTTAAAAATATGGATTATACCCTTTCTAGAGTTGAAAGCGAAGATTTAATAAAATTCGGTCTTATACCGGAGTTTATAGGAAGAGTTCCCGTGATTTCGGCATTAAACCATTTGTCAACGTCGGATCTGGTTCATATTTTGACGGAACCTAAAAACGCTTTAATAAAACAGTATCAGAAAATGTTTCAGTTTGAAAATGTCGAACTTAAGTTTGAGAGAGAAGCTTTGGAAAAAATAGCGGAAGAGGCTTTAAAAAGAGGTTCTGGAGCGAGAGGTTTAAGATCAATTATAGAAAATATACTGCTTGATGCAATGTTTGACATTCCGGATAATACTTCAGTTGTAAAAAGCATCGTTATGGCTGAAACTGTGACAAGAAGAGAAAAGCCAAAATTTGTGTATAAAGGTACGAAGGAGACTGCATGAGCGAATTGGATAGATTCAGTAATGATAAGAACGAAATGCCAAAAATTCCTGATGTACTTCCGCTTCTTCCTGTAAGAGATATAATTTTGTATCCGGCAATGGTGTTGCCGCTTGCCGTAGGCAGGGAAAAGTCAATCAAGGCTTTGGAAGAATCCATGTCGACAAACAGGCTTGTTTTTATAGTTACGCAGAAAAATATTCAGATTGAAGATCCAACGCCTAAGGATATTTATAATATAGGAACCATATGCGAAGTGCTTCAGATGTTGAAAATGCCTGACGGTACGTTAAAAGCTCTTGTAGAGGGTATAAGCAGAGCGCAGTGGACGGATTTTAAATTAAGCGATAAAGGCTATATTGAAGTAGGATTGAAAGTTTTTGACGAGAATACCTTAAAAATGCCTGAAGTTGAGGCAATTATGAGACAAACTATCGCTCTTTTTGAGCAGTATGTGAAATTAAATCCCAGAATACCTATTGATATCTCTGTTTCTGTAAGCAACATTGCGGATCCCGCAAGACTTGCAGATACCATAGCGTCGCACCTTGTAATAAAAAATAACGATAAGCAGACGATTCTCGAACTTGTAGATCCCGTTAAGCGTTTAGAGAAAATAATCCAGATACTTAATGCGGAGATAGAAATATTAAACATTGAAAGACGTATTCAGAACAGAGTGAGAAACCAGATAGAAAAGACACAAAAAGAATACTATTTAACCGAACAGATGAAAGCCATTCAGAAAGAGCTTAAGCAGAAAGACGAGGCACAAAAAGACCTTGATGATTTGAAAGGCAAGCTTAAAAAAACGAAAATGCCGCAGGCTGCAAAAAGTGCCGCAGACAAAGAGATGTCAAGGCTTGAAAAGATGATGCCGATGTCTCCGGAGGCTACGGTTATAAGAACATATCTTGAATGGATTTTAGATTTGCCGTGGGATGAATCTACTATTGATAATTTGGATTTAAATAGAGCTAAAGAAGTTTTAGATCAGGATCACTACGGACTTGAGAAAGTTAAAGACAGAGTTTTAGAATATCTTGCTGTTTTATCAAGAGTGCAAAAAATAAAAGGTCCTATTCTCTGTTTTATCGGACCTCCCGGAGTGGGCAAGACTTCCATTGCAAAATCCGTTGCAAGAAGTCTCGGAAGAAATTTTGTAAGAATTTCAATGGGCGGTGTAAAAGATGAAGCTGAGATAAGAGGACACAGACGTACTTATATAGGCTCAATGCCCGGAAAAATCATACAGTCGATAAAAAAAGCGGGCTCTAACAATCCTGTGTTTATTCTTGACGAAATAGATAAAATCGGTTCCGACTGGAGAGGCGATCCGTCTTCGGCGCTGCTTGAAGTTTTGGATCCGGAACAGAATTATACTTTTAACGATCATTATCTTGATGTGGATTTTGATTTGTCAAACGTTATGTTTATAACTACGGCAAATACTTTGAACAATATTCCGGTCACGCTGTTTGATAGGTTGGAGCTTATAAGATTTTCCAGCTATACAGATGTCGAAAAACGACACATAGCCGAAGATTTTATAGTTCCCAAACAGTTAAAAGAACACGGATTAAAACCGGAAGAATTTATTTTTGACGACGGTGCTCTTGATATTGTGATTAAAAATTATACGCATGAAGCTGGCGTCCGTAATTTAACGAGGGAAATTGCAAACCTTTGCAGAAAAGTTGTAAAGGGACTTGAATTTAACAAGGAATTGAAATCAATAACTATTAAGCCTGAAAATCTTAATAAATATCTAGGTATAGCTTATTATGAGAGAGAAAGAATAGCGGAAAACGATGTCGGAGTGGCAACGGGGCTTGCATGGACAGAAGTCGGTGGCGAGACGCTGACGATAGAAGTAAATAAAATGGGAGGCAAAAATTCTTTAGTTCTTACTGGAAAACTCGGTGACGTTATGAAAGAATCTGCGCAGGCTGCTTTGACTTATGTTCGTTCGTCATCGCAAAAACTGAAAATAGATGAAAATATGTTTTCAAATACCGACTTTCACGTACATGTGCCGGAAGGAGCAGTGCCAAAAGATGGACCTAGCGCTGGAATTGCTTTGGCGACCGCTCTTGCTTCAGTCTGTATGAATAAGCCGATAAAAAAGAAAATTGCAATGACCGGCGAGGTTACATTGAGAGGGAGAGTACTCAGTATAGGTGGACTTAAAGAAAAAGTTCTTGCCGCTTACAGGGAAGGAATAACGATGATACTGTTTCCTGAAAGTAATAAAAAAGATTTGGTTGACATACCCGAAGATGTGATAAAGAAATTGCAGATGATACCTGTTTCCCATATGGATGAAGTAATTTCCTTGACAATAGAACGTCTACCCGAAAATAAAAATATAAAAATGGATAAGAGGAATGGAGAAAATGGGATATGATGAATCGCTATCTCCTGACACCGGGACCTGTACCTATTCCTCCCGAAATTGCTCTTAAAGGAGCACTGCCTATATTTCATCACAGAACAGATGAGTTTGCAGCGGTTTATAAAAATATTGCGGAAGGTTTAAAATATATTTTTCAGACTGAAAATGAAGTATATGTACTGGCTGCTTCCGGAACGGGCGCAATGGAAATGGCTGTTGCAAATCTTTTGAGTCCGGGGGACAAAATTATAGTTGCAAGTTGCGGAGATTTTGGCGATAGATGGGCGGAAATAGCGCAGGGATACGGAATAAGAGTTATTGCTGCTTCTGTCAGATGGGGAAAAACAGTAAAGCCCGCTGAAATAGAAAGAGTGCTCAAAGAAAACCCTGATGCTAAAGCTGTTTATACGACGTTTACTGAGACATCTACGGGTGTTGCAAACGACATTAAATCTGTCGGTGGAATAGTTTCAAAAACAGACGCTGTTTTAGTTGTTGATGCAATTTCTGGACTTGCAGGTCAAGAGTTTAGAACAGATGAATGGAAAGTCGACGTGGCAATTTCCGCTTCGCAGAAAGGTTTTATGCTTGCTCCCGGTCTTGCTTTTATAACGTTAAGCGGTAAGGCATGGAAACTAGTTGAAACTTCAAAAATTCCAAAATTCTATTTTGACATTAAAAAATATAAAAAGTTTTATTCTGCAGGTGAAACTCCTTTTACTCCTCCACTGACTCTTATTGCTGCTCTTCAGGAGTCGGTAAGACTTATTAAAGAAAGGGGCTTGGAAAATATATGGAACGATTGCAAACTTCTTGCAAGAGCCGCAAGAGCCGCAATGAAAGCTCTCGGTTTGGAGCTTTTCGGCGAAGTTCCATGCGAAATTGTTACAAGTGCTTCAGTTCCTGTTGACATTGGGATTAAAATAGTTAAAACATTGAGAGAAAAATACGGAGTGTCTATTGCCAGCGGGCAGGGCGATTTGAAAGGCAGAATTATAAGATTTGCGCATTTGGGCTGTATCGGCAAAGCCGACTTGCTTGCGGGTTTTACATGTCTTGAAATGGTGTTGATTGAACTTGGCGTAAAAATTGAGAAAGGAAAAGCAGCAGCAGCCGTTGAGGAAATATTGCTTAAGACATAGTGTGAAGCGTTAAGAGCGGAAAGTGAAAATGAGACTAACATACTCTCGCTTTTGTTGTATATTATCTGCTAAGTGGAGTGCGAATTTATTTATATTGATATCAATATGTCAAAGTCTGTTAAAGAATAAATCTTATTCTCTTTTTAACATATTTCGGTTTTTAGTGTTGTTGTTGCTTTCTGTTAAATGTATTTTGTATCAAATTTTCCTGCGAGTACATAATGTTAATCTGTGAACTATTCGCATCGCTATACTATTTATATTCAAGCCCTGAAATGCGGACTAAACTGTATTGTTTTAAGAGATTTAGTCCGTCGGACTTTAACTGTTTTTTGTTTATTTGCGAAGTATTGTTATAACTGCATTTCAACAGTGCAGATTGTTTTGTCAGGATTTAGTTTTTTATAGGTTTTTTCTAGCAATGGCGTTAAAAGAAGCAAAAGGATAAAATATAAGCTTCTAAAAAGTCCGGGAAAGTAAACAAATGTTTTGTTTGAATTAATGTTGTTTTAAATGTATTATAATTATTTATGTTACTATCGATTTAGTTATCTCTAGTTTCCAAAGTTAAAAATATTATAAGTTAAACCTGATGTATGTTTGCAGACGGCGGACATATAATTGTATTTTTTTGTTTTGTGAAAGGGGCAACTACTAATGTGTGGAATAATTGGCGTTGAAAACAATGAAAATGCTGCTGTTTTAGCTTCGGCGGGACTTCTTACTTTGCAGCATAGAGGAGAAGAATCTGCCGGTATTACGATAAGCGGTAGTGAAAAGATGAGAACTTTTAAAGCTATGGGGCTTGTCTCAAGAATTTTCAATGAAGAAATCTTATTGAACAAACTTCCTGGGACTGTTGCCATAGGACATGTTCGCTATACAACTTCTTCAAAAAGCTCTTTAATAAATGCCCAACCTTTTCAGATAAGCTGTATTCATGGAAATATTTCCGTAGCGCATAACGGGAACATTACAAATTTTTCTAAAATAAAAGAACTGCTTTTAAAAAAAGGTGCGATTTTCAATCATACTTCGGATACCGAAATATTGCTTCATCTTATAGCGATGTCTAAAGGAAGTTTTGCCGACATAATTGCAAATTCGCTGCGTAAACTCGAAGGTGCTTTTTCGTTGGTAATACTTAAAGACAGAACTCTTATAGGCGCAAGAGATAGTAATGGTTTTAGACCTTTAGTTTTAGGGAAAATAGATAATTCCTATATAATATCTTCGGAAAGTGCCGCTGTTGAGGTTATCGGAGGCAAATATATAAGAGACATAAAACCAGGCGAGATTATTGTTATAGAAGACGGACAGATTAAGAAATCTCTTATATATAAAAAAGGCAGAAGACAAACCAGCTGTATTTTTGAACAGGTTTATTTTTCAAGACCTGATAGTGTAATGTTTGAACAGACTATAAAAGAAGCTAGAGTAAAAATGGGAGAATATCTTGCACAGCAAATGAAAAATATAAAAGCCGATATTGTTATGCCTGTTCCTGACACAGGTTATTTCGCAGCGCTCGGATTTTCAAGGACGTCGGGAATACTTTTTGAAAATGGCTTTATAAGAAATCATTACGTCGGAAGATCTTTTATAAAACCGTCGCAGAACTTAAGAAATTTGACCTCAACGCTTAAGCTTCGTCCGATAGGAGAAGTTGTAAACGGGAAAGAAATAATACTTATTGACGATTCGATAGTGAGAGGAACCACTTCAAAAAGATTAATGAATATTTTAAAGAAAACCGGGGCAAAGAAAATACATTTTGCCTTGTCTTGTCCGCCTATAATTGATTCGTGCTATTACGGGATTGATACTCCAAGTAGAGAATATTTGATAGCTGCCAATAATTCGGTGGAAGAGATAAAAGAATATTTGAATGTCGACAGCCTAAACTTTTTAAGTTTAGACAATCTTATTAAGGCTTGTTCTGCAGATAATAAAAAAAGCGATGTTTTCTGCGCAGCGTGTTTTACCGGGAAATATCCTACAAAAATTTCAAAGAGTACCTAGGAGGAAAACTGTTAATGGCGAAGTATATTTTTATTACCGGCGGAGTTGTGAGTTCTTTGGGCAAAGGTATTTCTGGTGCAAGCATAGGCAGACTCCTGCAGCTTCACGGCTTTAAAGTTAATATGATAAAGTTTGATCCTTATATAAATGTAGATCCGGGAACAATGAATCCTTATCAGCATGGTGAAGTTTTTGTGACAATAGACGGTACGGAATCAGACTTGGATTTAGGAACTTATGAAAGATTTTTGGACGTTTATACAAGCAGGGCAAATACTAATACTGCGGGTGATATTTACCAAACTGTAATCAACAGGGAAAGAAGAGGAGATTACGACGGGGCTACGGTTCAGGTAATACCTCATGTTACTGATGAAATAAAGAAGCGTTTTGCGGCATTAAAAGATAGTTGTGATATTTCAATAATTGAAATCGGAGGAACGGTCGGGGATATTGAAGGTCTGCCTTTTATGGAAGCTGCAAGACAGTTTCAGCTTGAAAATAAAAATGAAGATGTTTTCAGCATACATGTTACTCTGGTTCCGTATATTGCGGGTGCGCACGAGTTAAAAACGAAACCTACTCAGCATTCAGTCAACAAATTAAGAGAAATAGGAATTTCTCCCGATATGATAATATGCAGAACGGAGCATAGCCTTGACGAACCGTTAAAGAAAAAAATATCGCTTTTTTGTAACGTGAGAGAAGATTGTGTGATCGAGGCATTGGACAGTCCGTCGATTTATTATATTCCCGAAGCTTTCTATAAACAAAATACCGATTCTTTGATAGTAGGAAAACTTAACATAATATCTAAAAAAAAATTTGATAAAACATGGTTTACAAAAATAAAATCTACCGGTGAATTTAATGAAAGAGTTAAAATTGCCGTTGTAGGAAAATACGCAGATTTAAAAGATGCTTACAAATCTATTGACGAATCTTTAAATATTGCCTCGTCAGAGTTAAATACAAAAGCTGAAGTGCGCTATCTTGGAGCCGAAGATAAGAATTTGGTTAGAAAATTGGAGAATTATGATGCTGTTTTGGTCCCCGGAGGATTTGGCAGTAGGGGCATAGATGGTAAGATAAGGGCAATAACTTATGCAAGAGAAAATAAAACTCCATTTCTTGGGATATGTTTGGGAATGCAGTGTAGCGTTATAGAGATATCAAGAAATTTAGCAAAACTTGAAAATGCAAATTCTACGGAATTTGATGAAAATACAAAATACCCGGTAATAAAAATTCTTGATGAGCAGAGAAATATCAAATATAGAGGTAATACTATGAGGCTTGGAAATTACAAGTCTGAAATCAAGAAAAGTACGTTGGCATATAATTTATATAAAACTACTAAAATTGAGGAAAGACACAGACACAGATATGAAATGAATCCAGAGTTTATAGAAACATTGGAAAAAGTCGGACTTTTGGTAAGTGCATATCATAAGAAAAAGCTTCCCGAAATTGTCGAGATGAAAAATCATCCGTTTTTTATAGGAGTGCAGTTTCATCCCGAGTTCGGTTCAAGACCTATGAAAGCTCATCCGCTTTTTAAAGGTCTTATCAGTGCGGCGCTTAAAAATAAGTAAATTTCAATCTATATTTTAAATATACAATTTGTTTTATAGTAAAGAGTTTTATTATTAAGCCCCCCCTTCAAAAAAACTGAAAAACTTAGAGAGTTATTGTGTTTCTTATACCATTAAGTGTTGTGTTTCGGCTGAGGATGCTGTTGTCTTTCCAATTGCAAGTATCTGTTCTTGCTCATTTTAAACTTTTCATCCGGGTGCCGATATATTTGAGAAATGACGATGGAGAGGAGAAGAATACACGAGTCTGGCAAATCCGTCCGCCGACTTCTTTATTTATTTCTTGATATGTGCTTAGACCGATACTCTATGCAAGCCTTTTTATAATCTGTAATTTCCTCCATAGTTGGAAGGGTTTGTTGTTGCCTGCAGGACATCAGCTTTTTTATATCAAGTTCGTTTCCTGCCGCAAAGCGTGCGTGTCACGAAATAGTCGTAAGCAAATATCAATTGAAATTATATAAATCATTGTGTAATCCAGTCTTAATGCAATAATTGGTGGATTAATATGAGTTGTTTTGTCGGCAGAAGAAAAAATTCCATTATGAACTGCGCAGTATATTCATTACCGTCAAAATATGTCCCGAAATTTAACTTGCCGAAAATCAGCGGTAAGTTTATTATTTAAGAAAGGCTGTTGATAAAACAATTCAGTAATTTTTATATTATTTTCAGTCCCGCTGTTGCCTTTAAGACGCATTTCAGTTCAAACTCTTTTATGAGTTTGAAAGAAAGTTTATATGTCACATAGGGTGTGGGGTATCTATGGTTTGTGTACTTTGGGCGTTGTTCATCGTATATAGTTTTTTGATTCCCGGTTGTTTTGTTGCGCTGCTGTTTGCTGCAAATGCCACGATGTTTATTATTGCCATAAACATTGTTGTTTCTGCTAAAATTGCCTTCACTTTTCCTGTTATATTCCTTGTTTTTGCTACCCAAAACCCAAAAAACAATAATCTCTGTAGACAGGAAGTCTGTTTGAATCAGTGCATATATTTATCTTAGATTTTTTTATTGTGATAATTTTATATCCGTAGCTTCTTTCTTCCATGTTAGGGCGATAAAGAACATTGCTATTATACATGATATAATGCAGGACACAAAGAATCCGTGCCAGCCGTACTTTCCAACAAGTAGTGCTACGCCGAAGCCTGATAATGCGGCTCCAACATAACCGAACATTCCGGTGAAGCCGCAAGCAGCAGATACAGATTCCTGTACAGTAAGACGGGATGTCTGCACTCCCCCTACAAGATTTTGCGGTCCATCTATAAAAAATCCGACTAAAGACAGGAATGTTATCATAATCCATATCGGCGTTGTGGCGTTAATAAAGTAGTACATACCTACCAAACTGAAAATCAGACAAAAAAGATATATGAGATTAACAGGTGTGCAACGTCCTTTGAAAAACCTATCAGCAATCCAGCCTGATGATATACCACCTAAGGTGCCGACGAGCGGCATGGATGACAGCAAAAAAGCAGCACGTGCATTTCCTATGCCTCTGTCTGCCATAAATTTAGTTGTCCAATCCAATGTGGCGAAACGAATGTAATATATAAATATGTAAGACATTGCAAGAGACCATAAAAACGGATTGCCGAAAACATATTTAGTTAAAATCTGCCAATGGAAGAGATTACTTTGTTTTTTTATCGGTATTATGTCTTTTTTGTAAACCTCAATAGGCGGCAAGCCTATGCATGCAGGCTTATCTGTCAAAGTAAAAAGCAGTCCGATACCTGTTATTATTCCGATTATACCCGGTATATAAAAGACTGCATGCCAGTCTCCTATTGCTATACAAAGACCGGTTACTATGCCTCCTATAGCGGTGCCGACCGTATGGGAAGATGACCATAATGTCCATTTAGTCGCTCTTTCTTTAGGCGAGAACCAATATACCAGTCCTTTTGCCACTGGTGGAAATCCCATAGACTGCAGTCCACCGTTTATACCCCAGAATAAAGTTAAAAGAGGCAAAGAGGGAAGAAAACCGAAAAAAAGATTGACTAAAGAAGAGCCAATCAGTCCGAGTGCCATAAAAGTTCTTATATTACATTTGTCAGCAACTATGCCGCTTAAGAATTTGCCGATAGCGTAAGTTATATATGATACTGAACTTATCGTGCCCAGCTCCCCCATTGTAATATCGAATTTTTTCATTACAGAAGGTGCTGCGTAAGTCAAATTCTTGCGCGTAAAATAATACATCACATAACCTACATACATCCCCGAAAACATCCTGATACGCCAGCGTTTGTATTGCTTTGCGATTTGTTTCTCGTCTGTAAGAGGATTTTTCGCATCTGGCAGAGGTTTCATCCCAGCTAGAGCCACAGCCAGAGTAGACAAGGCTAGTTTCATCCATTTCATCCAATTAATGAATTTTGATAACATATTAGCATCTCCCATTTTATACGTCTGTATTGCTTTTGTGCGTAAAACTGCGTATATATAAGTGAAGTACATATAAATATATATATGATAATTGCCTTTATTATATTACTTGATTTATTTTATCTTTTTCTATACCTTTTTTCAAATATATTTATCTAGTATTAGCGGTATGTAAAGTTCGAAATGTTTTAAAGTCATAAAAAATTAAAATGAGAAAAAGGAGGAGACTACTAACAACTACGTGTTTCTCATAGGCAACACAGGTGTTGGTAAGCCAACTTTCCTGAGATATTTGAAAGAACATATAATGTATATGATATTTGAGGAGAAGCGTTAACATATTTGAAGTATTGCTGGATGCTGCGGTGGCAGGTACAGGTATAGTTGCGAGGCAGAGTCAGAAGTAGTGAATGCGTTCGCCCGGCGGCAAATAAAACTGGTGTAAAGCCTGTTCATAAACAGGATTAGTTTCTTATTTTCAGAATTTGTAGCGGATATTATAACCGATCGGAGGTTTGAAATGGCGGTTTATATAGATGAGCTTAACAAAAAAATAATGCAGGACAGTATTTTCGTTTCGAAACTTTTAAATGAAGTTTCAAAAGTTCTTGTTGGGCAGAAATACGTTTTAGAAAGAATGCTCATAGGACTTCTTTCTGACGGGCATATTTTGCTTGAGGGTTTCCCCGGTCTTGCAAAAACACTTGCCGTAAAAAGTCTGTCGGCTGTAATACAAGCCGACTATAAAAGAATACAGTTCACTCCAGATCTGTTGCCCGCGGATGTTGTCGGAACTTTAATTTATAATCCTCAAAGCAGTGATTTTGTCGTAAAAAAAGGTCCCGTTTTTGCCAATATAGTTCTCGCGGATGAAATCAATCGCGCTCCTGCAAAGGTACAGAGTGCATTGCTTGAAGCTATGCAGGAAAGACATGTTACTATTGGTGATACTACATACGGTCTTCCTGACCCATTTTTAGTTATGGCGACACAAAATCCTATAGAACAAGAAGGGACATATCCCCTTCCTGAAGCGCAGGTTGACAGGTTTATGCTTAAACTTAAAGTTTCTTATCCGAATAAATCCGACGAGAAAATTATTTTGGAAAGAATGACGCGCTTCCTACCGAAAATAAATCCTATAATTAGCTTAAAAGATGTTCAAAAAGCGAAAGATTCAATAGAACAGATTTATGTTGACGATAAAGTAAAAAATTATATAGTTGACATTGTTTTTGCTTCCAGGAACCCAGGAGAATACGGGCTTAAAGATTTAAGAAGTCTTATTGCTTACGGTGCTTCTCCAAGAGCTACGATTAGCTTAACTCTCGCCTCAAAAGCCTACGCTTTTCTTCAGGGTAGAGGATATGTTATACCGGAAGATATAAAAATAATCGGACATGACGTTTTAAGGCATAGGATTTTGATTACTTATGAAGCAGAAGCCGATTCTATTGATTCGGATGATATAATTGAAAAAATATTTGGCGGTGTTGACGTACCTTAACTTGTGGTTTGGAATTTGAAATTGTGAGCGTGAGCTTGACAACAACAGGAAAATAAGAGCTAGGAAGGAATACAAGGGGTGTTGGGGGCAAGAGTATGTTGTATGTGATCCGCTTAGCTTGGTAATTGGATAGAATGGAGTAAAAAAATTAGGTCATTGCAAAGAATAATTAATTAAATTTTAAAAAAATAAAAAAGGAAAAGTAAAGTGGAATTTTTAGGATATATTGTCATTTTTTTGTTTGTAGCGTCGCTGATTGTTTTGCAATTATAAACGTGATTTGAAATTGTAATCAGTTGTTGTTTTTAATTGCGCTCTCGACTCTTTTCAGTTGTGAATTGCTGAGAGCGGATACTTTGGATTATTATATGATGGATAAGGATATATTAAAAAAACAAATACGGCAGCTTGCAATAAGGTCGCATAAACTTGTAAATGAAATCTTCGCCGGTCAGTACCAGAGTGTTTTCAAAGGGCAGGGGATAGAATTTGCCGAAGTCAGAGAATATCAGATAGGCGATGATTTTAGAAGTATCGACCACAATGTTACAGCTCGTTTCGGCAAACCTTATATAAAACTTTTCTCGGAAGAAAGAGAACTTACCGTAATTTTTCTTATAGATGTTTCATCATCGCAGCGCTTTGGCAGTACGGACAGGTTAAAATCTGAAATTACCGCTGAAGTAGCGGCTCTTTTGGCATTTGCTTCTTTAAAAAATAATGACAGTGTCGGTATGCTTTCTTTTACGGATAAAGTTGAAAAAGTTATCGCGCCTCGCAAGGGCAGAAACAATATTTTAAAAATGATATATGAAATACTTGATTCAAACTTCTCTGGCACAGAAACTTCGATTTCGGTGGCATTGAAAGCGATAAACGGAATATGGCGCAGAAAAGCGATTGTTTTTCTTATTTCGGATTTTCAAGATGAAAATTATGAGAAGGATTTGGCAATGGTTGCAAAAAGACACGATTTAATATGTATAAAAATAGAAGATAACAGAGAAAGCGATTTGCCTGCAGTAGGTTTAGTTGAAATGGAAGATCTTGAAACAAAAGAAACGATGACGATTGATACTTCCGCCGTATATGAATCGTTTAAACAAAAAAATGAAGATTTTAAAAAAGAAACCCTCAGAATATTTAAAAAAGCAGCAGTCAGTGTCATAAATTTGAATACGGGCGGTTCTTATGTAAACCCGCTTATAAGATTTTTTAAAGAAAGAGAAAGACGGATACGGCGCGAATGTAGTCATTTCAGAATACCTTTAATTTTCATGGCAATATTCAGCTTTTTTGACATGGTAAGTAAGAATGCGTAAACATTTTAAATATATTATCATTGCTATTTTATTTGTTTTCTGCATTTGCGCGTCTTTGTATTCGCGGGAGAAAGTAAGCGCTTCATTAAATAAAAACAGAGTTTTTGTCGGTGATATAATAAAATTTATCGTAAAGGTACGGCTTCCGCATGGTGCTCAGATAAGTGCGGATCAGGACTTTAGTTTTGACGATTTCGATATTATAAGTTCGGATATCAGACGTATATCCGACGCGGAAAATACTTACGAGTTAAATTTTAATATTGCGGCGTACAAAACCGGAATTTTTACAGTAAATCAGTTGACGGTTTTTTATATAAGTTCTGACGGGACTAATAATCTGTTTTTTACTCCTGAAGTGCGGGTTGAAGTTTTAAGCATTATCGGAAGCGGGACAGCAGAAGATATAAAAGATATCAAAGCTTTAAAAAAGTTGAGGGTTGGTCCCGTATATGTGCTTTTAATAGTTATTATGTCATTCTTGTTTATCGTTTGTGTCGTATCTGTTGTAAAAGCTGTTGCAGAGCGGATAAAGAAGTCAAAACAATTTGAAGCTGACCCTAAAATTAAAGCGTTAAATGCTTTAAATGATTTATATAAAGGCATAGATGGAGTAAGCGTAAGAATTTTCTATTATAAGATGTCTGAAATTTTAAGAACTTATGCGTCTAAGCAGTACAATTTCAATGCTATGGAAATGACGACTTCGGAATTTTTTGACAAAATTAAGCCTTTTATTCCGCGGGAAATAAATATAAATGAGTTTAAAAATTATTTAAAAATATTTAACTTGGCAAGATATGCCGATTTTACGCCGGACAAAATTGAAACGGAAGACAATTATATTTTTACAAAAAAACTTTTGGAGTTGTTATGAGGTTTGCAAACCCTTTATACCTTTTGATATTTCTCCCGCTGCTTGCACTTGCATACGTGTATATTAGTATTATAAAAAAGAATTCTTTTAAACCTTGTATCAGTTTTTCGCGTGTAAATCTGCTTAAAAGTAATAATCCAGAATTTAAAAAAATACTTTTAAATATTTTAAAAGTTTTGAAATGTGTTTCGCTTATTTTGATTATCATCGCTCTTGCAAAACCCCAGAAAGGGAAAACTTTTGAACATTTAAGCGATCAGGGTATTGATATTATAGTGGCGCTTGATACTTCAACAAGTATGCGTTCGCTGGATTTTAGATCGCTTAACAGAATGGAAGCCGCAAAAAAAGTTATACGGGATTTTATGAAAGAAAGAAAATATGACAGAATAGGACTTGTGATTTTTTCAGGACTTGCTTTTACGCAGTGTCCGCTTACGACTGATAAAGATTCTCTTGCTGAATTTATAAACAATATAAATATCGGAGATACGGGGCTTGACGGTACGGCAATAGGTTCTGCAATAATGACTTCCGTCAATAGATTAAAAGACAGTCGGGCTAAAAGTAGAATTATAATTCTTGTTACTGATGGAAATAACAATATGGGAGAAATCGATCCTTTAACCGCTTCAAAAATAGCCCGAAGCTATGATATAAAAATTTATGCCGTAGGAGTAGGAAGTCTTGATGGTGCAATTTATGAGGTGGGCGATCCGTTTTTAGGTAAAAGAGAAATTAAATATAGAAAGGATGCAATAAATGAAAGCGTTTTAAAAGAAGTAGCGTATAATACCAGCGGCGGATATTTCAGGGCGCAAGACGTAAAATCTTTTGAAAATATAATGAAACAAATAGATAAGCTGGAAAAAGATGATATTGAAGTTATGCGGTTTACCAATTACAGAGAGCTGTATAAATATTTTTTGATTCCGTCTTTTATTTTGCTGTTACTCATAATCGTTTTAGAAAACACTTATTTGAGGAAACTTCCTTAACAGCAATGGCTGAGTAAAAAATTGAGGCTGGAATGAAAACGACAAAACCGGAGATTGTAATGCTTAAGAGATAAAATACTTAAAATGTCCGGTCTTTTTAAACTTTTTTATCTGATCAGATAACAGTTGGAGAGAAGGCAGAAAGGAAATATGTTTGCGGATAAAATCTATTTATTGCTTCTATTGCTGATTCCGGTGTTGGCAGTCTTTTTTTATATTGCATTAAAAAAAAGGAAAGCAGCATTGGATCGCTTAATATCAAGGGTAAATATATCAACGCTTGTGTCTGTTAATTTAAAAGCTTATAAAATAAAATATATTTTGCTTCTCGCAGGGCTTTTTTTTGTTATTATTGCAATGGCTTGTCCACAATACGGCGACGAAATGAGAACAGTAATTAAGGAGTCTTCAGAAATAATTATAGCTTTGGACATTTCAAAAAGCATGCTTGCTGAAGATTCAAAACCAAGCAGGCTTGAAAAAGCAAAAATGATAGTTTCAAAGATTGTTGAAGAAAATCCCGGTGAGAAAATGGGCATTGTCGTTTTTTCTGGGACTGCTATGTGGCAGTGTCCTTTGACTTTTGACTTGCATGCGCTAAAAATGTTTTTGCAGAGTGTTGAAACAACTAACCTTCCTTTGGGCGGTACGCGCATAAGCAGCGCGATTATGCTTGCTTCTAAGGCGGCAAGTTGCGAGTCTGCAGGCAGCAGGGTAATGATTCTTATAAGTGACGGCGAAAATCACGACTCAAAAATAAAAGAAGCTGTAAATGCGGCAAAAAAAGCAGGTTTAAGAATCATTTCTATCGGAATAGGGAAAAAAGAAGGAGCGCCTATTCCTGTTAAAGATGAAACAGGCACGGTAATAGATTATGTAAAAGATGTAAACGGTAAAGTGGTTATAAGCAGGGTAAATCCTGTTTTATTAAAAAATGTTGCCGAAGAAATGGGCGGAAAATATTTTGACGCTTTAGATGACGACGTTTATCCGTCACTTGTGAAAGCCGTCCGCAATTTAGGTAAAAATAATAGTGAAGTCGGTATGAAAAGCAGTAAAACCGATAGATTCCAGATATTTTTGCTTCTTGGTTTGATTGCGTTGTTTGCGGAACTTTTGTTTCCTCTGAGGCGTAAGAGATGAAATTAAAAATGTTTATGCTGGCTTTATCAGCGTCTCTGTTAATTTTTCTTTTGATTTTTTCATATAAGGATATAAGAGGAAACAATAGAGCCGTAAGATATTTTAATGACGGTAATTTTGAAGCCGCTTCTGAAAGTTTTAACAAAGAACTTGAAAAACTTCCCGGCAGTTACAGCATATTTAATAATGCCGCGGGGGCGGAATATAAACTGAATAAATTTGATGAAGCGCAGACAAAATATAATGCAGTGTTAGATTTTTCGGATGCAGACCAAGAGGAAAAATTTATAGCTTTATATGGCTTGGGGAATACTGAGTACGGTAAGAATGATTTTCGAAAAGCCGCCAGTTTATATAAAAAGGCGTTGAGATTAAAACCGGGCGATAAAGACGCAAAATATAATCTTGAAGTAGCGTTATTGAAGTTGAATGAGAAAGATAGTTGTCAGAATAATAATGATAATAGTAGTAAGCAGAACAGTCGGCAAAAAGGGCGGAACAACAAACAGAATGAACAAAACATCGGGAACCGGCAGCAAAGTAAGGAAGAACGTGATTTGAAAAGACATATGGAACAAAACGATAAAGCTCAAAAAGAAAACGAAAAAAAGAGGCAAAGTCTCGGCAGACAGGTTTCCGTTGTAAGAGATGAAATTCAAAAAAGGCAGAATGTACAAAAAGGTTTAGAGGAAGAAAAACTGAGGCTTGATAAACAAAAACTGGAAATAAGCAATAAGATAGAAGCGTTAAAAAAGACCGGAGTAACTAAGAATAAGTTCTCTAAACGGAAAAACGAGTCTCAAGGGGACAACCCGCTGGGTGACAAGTCTGAGAAAGAAAAACTAGAAATGCAGCCGGTAGGAGAAAAAGAAGATAAGAAAGATATGCCTGCGGCGATATTTTTAAATTATTATGATGAAGCTGAAAGGAAAGCCTATAAGTTGAGGAATAAAAATAAAAAATCGGCATTAAATCAACCTCAAGAGGATTGGTAAAATGCTTAAAAAGATATTGCTGCCCGTCATATTGTTGCTTTTGCTTTTTACATCTGTTTTGGCATCTGCTGAAACTATTTATTTTAAGGCATCTGCGAATAAGAAAACTGTGACGTTAAGCGAGTCTTTTATATATTCAGTCACGGTGAGTGGGGACAGTACAAATCTTCCGGAATATAAGATGGACGCTATGCCGGAATTTAACAGGTTCGGAACGACTGTTTCGCGGAGCATATCTGTAGTCACCGGCAAAACTAGCATGAGCGTAACACGTGACTATACTTTGGGACCGAAAAAAATAGGAAAATTTACGATACCGCCTGCCAAAATAACGTTTAAGGGTAAAACGTATTTAACAGAAAGCGTAGAAATTGAAGTTACACCAGCTCAAAGCGTTAAGAGTATTCCTGTCGTCGCTAATCGGCGGCAGTTATCGTCGCAGAATGCGGCGGCAGGAAAAGCTTTTGTAAAAGCTTCCATAAATAAGAAGACTGCTTATGAAAATGAGAAGCTGGTTTATAAGTTCAGCTTTTATACGAATGTTGATTTGGTATCAAATCCCGAATACTACCCGCCGGATTTTTCAGGTTTTTGGAATGATGGCTCGAAACCTAAAAATCATTTTGAGGTTATAGACGGTTCAAATTACCGCGTTGACGAAATAGAGACGACTTTATATCCCGTTGGAACTGGATTAAAAAGAATTTTACCTGCGAAATTAAAAATAGATCTTATGAATTTTTCGCTGCCTTCCGGAATGAATGATTTTTTCAGTTTTTTTGCGGATAATGGATGCGCTGGAGACGGAGAGACTAAAATTTTAGAAACTGAATCATTAGAAATAAAGATTATTCCCTTGCCTAAGGATGGGAAACCTGCTGATTTTTATGGAGCCACAGGCGATTTTGAAATAAAGGCTGTCGTTGATAAAAAAGATGTCAGGATAAACGAACCTGTAACTTTGACTGTGACTGTAAGCGGAAGCGGGAATATGAAAAGCATAAGCGACATAAACTTTGGTGTTTATAACGATTTTAAAAAATATGATACTATAGTCGAAAGTACTTCCGGTAATTCAAAAAAATTTAAAACTATATTTATTCCGCTTGTGTCGGGCGAAAAGGAAATACCTGCGGCAAGCCTGTCTTTTTTTAGTCCCTTAAAGAAACAATATGAGACCATAAAGACATCGTCGCAAAAAATCATCGTAAGTGGGATGTCCTTACATACCGAAGAAAATGTTGAAGATAAGTTAAAAATAGACATTATGCATAAAAACATAAATTACAATAAGCGGATAAAAACGCTTAAGTTGTATAGAGGATATCTCATAGAAAAGCCGGTGTTCTATTTGATATTCGTTCCTTTTATTATGTTGTTCATTTTGAGTGTATGCTATGCTGTGTATATGAGAAGAGTATCCAGAAATCCGTTTAAAAAATTAAAAACTCTTAGTTTTGCCGAAGTACAGAAGCTTGTGAAAGAAGCTGAAAACAGGATTTCAGAAAATAATTTTGAAGCTTCGCTGGATTTGCTTTATCAGGCTTTGATTGAAATCATAAATATTGAAACTGGTATTAAATCGGATAATTTGCAGAAGAATCAAATAACCGGTAATTTGCGAAAAAAGAATGCAGATGATGAAAAAATTATAGAAATAATAAAAATGTTGGAAAGGTTTGATTTTTATAAATTTGCTTCTGTGAATTTAGATAAAGATTCCATAAACGCATTATTAATTAATGTTGAAACTCTGATTCTGAGTTTTAAGAAATGATAAAAACAGAAACATTTGCAAAAGAAGTTATAAAAATGAATAATTTAGAATATAAGCCATACATCAAACAAGGAGAATATTATGAAAAAGTGGAAATGTTCAGCATGCGGTTATGTTTATGATCCTGCTGTAGGTCTTCCAGAGGCTGGGATTGCTCTGGGAACTCTTTTTGAACAGCTTCCTGAAGACTGGGTGTGTCCGTTATGTGGCGCGCCTAAAAGCACGTTTGAATAAGAGTAACAATTTATGAAACGAATATATATGGATAATCAGTCAAATACTAAAGCTGACGAAAGAGTATTTGAGAGTATGAAGCCGTTTTTTATTGAGTATTATGGAAATCCTCAAAGCATTTATTCTTTTGGTTCTTTTTCTAAAAACGCTCTTGAAACGGCAAGGCGGCAGGTTGCAGATTTAATTAATGCAGATGCCGAGGAAATTATTTTTACATCCTGCGGTACCGAATCGAATAATTTGGCAGTAAAAGGTATTGCCGGAGCTTTAAAAGCTGGCGGAAGACATATTATTATCTCTTCAATAGAGCATTTTTCAGTTTTAAATTCTGTGAAAAGACTTGAAAAAGAAGGTTTTGAAGTAAGTTTTATTCCGGTTGACGGCAATGGCAATGTAGATGGATCTGAATTGAAAAAAGCGCTGAGAAAAGATACGATTTTAGTGTCTGTGCAATATGCCAATCCCGAAATCGGCACAATCCAGGACATAAAAAAATTAGTTTCCGTAGTTAAAGAAAACAGTAATGCCGATAAATTTGTTGCTTTTCATACGGATGCGGTCAGTGCCTGCGGAACGATTCCCGTAGATGTTAAAGATTTGGGAGTTGACGCTTTAACTTTTTCGGCTTCAGTAATGTACGGACCCAAAGGAGCTGCGGCGCTCTATCTTAAAAAAGGTGTAAGAATTAGTCCCCAGATGGATGGCGGAATTCAGGAAAATTATATACGTTCCGGAACTGAAAATATTCCGGCTATTGTAGGTTTTGGAAAAGCCTGCGAGATAGCTAAAGATGAAATTGTAAAAAATGGTAAAGCTGTTCAGAAGTTAAGAGATAGACTTATTGCCGAACTTCCAAGAAGAATAGAACATATTTATTTAAACGGCGTGCGGGAAAATCGCCTGCCGGGAAATGTAAATTTTTCAATAGAATTTGTTGAGGGAGAAGCGCTGTTTCTGCTTTTAGATGCCAAAGGTATCATGGCATCTAGCGGCTCTGCCTGTGCCAGTAAAAATCTTAAACTTTCGCATATTTTAGATGCTATTGGTATTGACGTTGCAGTTGGGCAGGGTTCAATTTTATTTGCCCTGTCAAAATTTAATACGGAAGAAGAAATAAATTATGTTCTGGAAGAGTTTCCAAATATCGTTAAAAGATTGAGGGATATATCGCCGCTGTATTCATATTTTCTAAAGACCGGTAGCAGAAAAGCGGCGGGACCAGGGACTGATTTTGATGATCACTGCACTACCACTATAAGAAGAATAGACTAAGGAGAAAGTTTGAAATAAGCGGTAAAAAATATTGGAGGATATTAATGGCATTTTATTCGGAGAGAGTCATGGATCATTTCGCAAATCCGCGCAATGTCGGAGAAATAAAAGATGCCGACGGTATTGGTGAAGTGGGAAATCCCGTATGTGGCGATATGATGACTTTTTATATAAAAGTTAAAGACAATAAAATTGAAGACGTGAAATTTAAAACTTTCGGCTGTGGCGCTGCAATAGCCGTTTCTTCAATGGTTTCGGAAATGGTGTTGGGAAAGACGCTTGAAGAAGTTATGAATCTTACAAATGCAGACGTTGCAAAAGCTTTAGGCGGATTGCCGTCAAATAAAATGCATTGTTCTAATTTAGGAGCGGATGCATTGCATAAAGCTGTTGAAAACTACAATTCTAAACAGGTAAAGTAAATATATTTAAAGTTTATATATCGGGATTCTTCTTTTTTTCATTGTATAAGATAGATAGGATTAAAAAGAGTATGTTTGAAGTGTGGATTGCAGATATTACTGTGCTGAAATATAATGATGATGCAGTCGTTTGACAGATATGTAATTCCTTACGCTGTAAAAAAGGAGTGCTTTATATGACAGTCAGGTTAATAAAAGACGGCGTTTATGCAGTAGGCGCGATAGATTGGAATGAAAGACATTTTCACGGACATACTTACGTAACAAGAAGAGGCGTTACCTATAATTCTTATCTAATTGTCGATGAAAAAATTACTTTAATTGACACAGTGCGCAGAGGTTATGAGAAAGAGCTGATAGAAAATATAAGAACACTAGTTGATCTTTCCAAGATCAAGATAGATATAATAATTATTAATCACATTGAGCCGGATCATTCCGGAGCCTTTCCGGAAATATTAAAATTATGTCCCGGTGCAAAAGTTTACGGAACCGAAAAAGCAAGACAGGGACTTTTAAAATATTACGGGGTAAGCGGTGACTGGACTGTCGTGAAGTCCGGGCAAAGTTTAAATATTGGTAAAAGAACTTTAAATTTTATAGATGTACCTATGATACATTGGCCTGATAGTATGTTTACATATTCCGCTTACGATAAAATTTTATTTTCAAATGACGGTTTCGGTCAACATTATGCGACAAACAAAGTTTTCGACGATGAAGTTGATTTTGTCGCTTTGATGGATGAGGCACAGAAGTATTACGCGAATATACTTTGGCCGTTCAATGCACTTGTTGCCGCCAAACTTTCTACAATAGATAAATTAAATCTTAATATTGAACTTATTGCTCCTAGTCACGGGCTTGTATGGCGCAGATATGTACCTGAAATTATACAGAAATATCTCTACTGGTCGTCTCATTCCTGTCAAAACAGGATCGCTGTTGTTTATGAAACAATGTGGAACTCTACTGAAAAAATGGCGGGAAAAATTATTGAAGGCATAACTTCGGAAGGCGTTGAAGCTGTTTTATTTGATGTAACAAAAAATGACAGAACGGACATTGCCTCATATATGCTTGATGCGAAAGGTTGGGTTTTCGGTTCATCGACGCATGACGGGGAAATGCTCCCTGTTATCACGGGTTTTCTGCATTTTCTTAAAGGATCAAAGGCTAAAGGGCGCAGATCTTTTGCATTCGGATCTTATGGATGGAGCGGCGAAGCTGTAAAAGATATAGAAGATACGGGTTCCTGCGTGAGCACTTTTGAATCATCTTTAATGGTTGTTTTTAATCCGACCGATGAGGAACTTAATAAATGTTTTGAAGCTGGTAAAACGTTTGCTTTAAAAATAAAAACCGAAAAATAAAAATGTTGGCAGATCGTTTTCTTTATTTTTTGATATATTGTGAGAGTGATAGGCAGTATCTGTGTTGTCTGCTTATGAGTATTTAATTGTGTAATCTTTGAGGTGGGGTATTTTCTGTTAATATGGGAGGGATAATTATGAAAGGATTAGTCTGTAAGGTGTGTGGTTATGTTGCTTTAGACGGGAATAAAGAACGATGTCCTGTTTGCCGGTCAAAAAACGTATTTGAAGAAAAAGAAGATGCTTATAAAATGCCGGATTTTAAAGCAGCTTCCGATGAAACAGAAAAAAAACATATACCTTCATTTATGCTGATGAGTGAGTGCAGCTTGATTCCTGATACAGGCTGTGTGGACGTTCATGTAAAAATCGGAGAAATTCTTCATCCCACTTTGCCGGAACACCATATAACGGGAATAGCTTTTTATATTGATAATAAATTTGTTGAAAATATCATGCTTGAATCTGACATTAATCCTGCTGCAGTTATTCATTTAAATGGTAGTACGAAAGGCAGAGTTCAGGTTATAGAAAATTGTAATATACATGGCAAATGGTTTAATGAAGTAGAAGTAAAATAATATAAAATTTGAAGTGTGTGCAGACAGCAGGGTATTTTTGTCTGTTAAGTGGACATTCGAGGGTTATGTAAAAATAAAAAAAACATATATTTGTTTTTACTTAACAGTCTCTGTTTAAAATATTTTAAGAGCTATTTGATGTATTTAATTTGTTTTTATTGCGTAATTAATTATTCTGTAATGGAGGTGCGAAACAGCTATGGTAAAATCAATTAAAGGAACAAAAACGGAAAAACATTTATTGGAGTCGTTTGCAGGCGAGTCTCAGGCGAGAATGAGATACACTTATTTTGCTTCAAAAGCAAAGAAAGAAGGTTTCGAACAGATTTTTGCAGTTTTTATGGAAATTGCAGATAACGAAAAAGAACATGCAAAGAGATTTTTTAAATTCTTAGAAGGTGGGTTTGTTGAAATTACCGGGACTTTTCCTGCTGGGATTATAAGTAGTACAATTGAAAATTTGAGGTTTTCCGCTACAGGTGAAAATGAAGAGCATTCAAAAATTTATCCGGAAGCGGCAAGAATTGCCGACGAGGAGGGTTTTCCTGAAGTAGCCGAATGTTTTAGAAGAGTTGCTATTGCTGAGAAACATCATGAAGCAAGATATTTAACGCTCCTCAATAATCTTGAAAACGGCAGAGTTTTTAAAAAAGGTATAGTTGTAAGATGGAGATGCCGCAACTGCGGCTATGTATATGAAAGCAAGGAAGCTTTCGAGAAATGTCCTGCATGTCTGCATCCTAAAGCATATATGGAAGAGTTATCTGGCAGTTTTTAAAGATACTTTTTTTCTTTTGTAGGAACTAGTTGTTATAGTCGACAGTTTTTTTGAATCTAAACTCAAAATAATCAGCATTTTATTTTGTGTTTATGTCTTTTTGTTTCGGTTCAAATCTTTAAGTATGTTTTACTGTCTGCATCGTTGAATATATCATTCGGTGTTTAGGCTATATTTTTTTGTAAGCTTGCGCTTATTTCGCGTCCTCTTATTTTTTATCAGCAGGAAACTGTGCAAGAAATAAAAAAACAACAGACTCTATGTACACTAACGCAGGAAGCACCTTATTTAAGAATTAAAAAATAAAGGTTCTGCTTTTTGCTGCTTCATACATAATTATAGACGCTGCAGTGGCAGCATTTAAAGATTCGGTGTTACCTGGCATATATATTTTAACAAGGGTGTCTGCCGAGTTTTCTGTCTCGCTTCTGAGACCGTTAGCTTCGTTGCCTATTACAAAAGCGCTTTTATTTGGGAATTTAATATCGTTTAAATATTTTTCCCCTTTTAAAGATGCGGCAAATACGGAAATTTTTTTGTTTTTCATTAAGTTCAGTGTATTTTTAATATTAATGCTATCGATTATAGGCAAATGAAATATTGAACCCATTGTCGCTCTTATGGTTTTGTCAGAATATATATCAGCGCTTCCCTTTGACACAAATACAGCTTTTGCGCCAAATGCGTCTGCAGAGCGTATAATTGTTCCTAGATTGCCAGGATCCTGAATGTTTTCCAAAAGTATAAACAGCCCGGAATTTTTGATGATATCTTCAACAGCGTAGTATTTTTTCTCAACAATTGCCATTATTCCCTGCGGAGATTTGGTTGCTGACAGTTTGCTGAATAGATGGTTTGAAAGCATTATAACATTTTTAAAATTTGTAACGTCGTTTTTATATTTTTCAGATATGAAAATTTGTTTTATAGTCCTGTTTTTTGGGATTTCATAAATCTGTTTTTTACCCTCAACAAAGAAAAGACCGTTTTTATCGCGCAGTTTCTTATTTTGCAGGCTTAGGGCATCTTTAAAGATTTGATTTTGAACACTTTTAATTATCATATTTTATTTAAAATTATGACATATTCAGCGATTGACTACGAATTCTTTGAAAGCAGAGAGATAAATTAAATATGTATTCAAAAATATTATATCTTTTTTTATATGCAATAAAAAGTGTTGAAAAATTTAAAAGACAGAATTAATATAAAAATAAACGGAATGAATATTTTTTAAAAAATAAAAAAAAGAATTGCGGATAATATAAGCATTGACTCTTTTATGAAGATGAAACGACTGTGGATTAACTATGTTTTACCGCAGCGAAAACTTTTAGCGGTTTCGGTGCTTTTTATGGTTATATTTGGAGTTTTGGAAGCTGTGTCCGTTAAGTTGTTTGAACCTGTTTTTGACAAAGTGTTTATAGATAAAAATAAGGAAGTCCTTACTTGGGTTGCTATTCAGATTGTAATTCTTTTTGCTGCAAAAGACGTTGCCTAGTCGGCATGTCAACGCTTGGTGTGAATTTTGTAAAGAAGATGCAAGTCGATTTGTATGATAGTACAGGATTTAGAATTTTTCTATAAGAACAATTCGGTTTGTAAGTGATTTAGATTTAGAGAGTCTATTTAAAAGGCGTTACAACTCTTTGCAAGGACACCTGTTCAGCACTCTTTTTAGTTATCCTTATGTTTTGATATGGCAGTAGTTATGTTTTTACTTTTCCCCGCAGCTTTTTATCCGATAGTATATTTCGGGGGGGGGGGGGGGGAATAAAAAGAATTTTTTTCAGACAGCAGATGCATTCCGGGAATTTATACGCAATTCTCACACAGTCGTTTCAGGGGATTAAAATTGTTAAATCTTAAAATACGGAAGAAGTTGAATATCAAAAAGCAAAAGACAGCACTGATGTATTGTCAGCCACTCAGATAAAAATGGCAAAAAATAATAGCGTATTAGGCCTTTGCAGGAACTCTTGTGTATGGTGGACACAGAATTATGCGCGGTTCCCTTACTACCGGCTCTTTTATGGTGTTTTTGTTTGCCATAGTTGCGGCGTATAAACCAAAGTTAATAATGTTAGATTCGATTATGTTCCTGGTTTTGAAATTCTGCATGGCGTAATTTTGAAGTAAGAGAAGAGGAAAAAGTTGCAATAGTTGGAGCCGCCGGTTCTGGAAAATCTACTTTAATAAATTTGATACTTAGATTTTATGATGTTCAAAATGGGGAAGTATAGAAATTGATGGTGAGGATGTAAGAGATGTCAAGATAAAGTCTTTGAGAGATAATATAGCTTTTGTTTCGCAGGATGTAGTACTTTTTGATGATACTATTAAGTAATGGGCAGACCGGCCGCAACGGATGAAGAAGTCATAGAAGCATCGAAGAATGCTGCAGCACATAACTTTATAGTAAATCAGGAACGCAAATATGATACTATTGTCGGTGAAAGAGGCGGTAATTTGTCCGGCGGACAAAAACAAATGATATCTATTGCGAGAGCCATGTTAAAAAATGCTCCAATACTTTTGCTTGACGAAGCTACAAGCTCGCTGGATTCCCAATCTGAAAAAATAGTTCAGGAAGGACTTGATAAACTTATAAAAGGCAGAACTTCAATAGTTATAGCGCACCGCTTATCTACAATAATCAATTCTGACAGAATATACGTGTTTGAATCCGGCAATATAGTAGAATCGGGAACACACAAAGAACTTCTGAAATTAAAAGGTTATTATACAAATCTTTACAAACTCCAATTTGTTCATGAATGATTAACTGTAAAGCTTGCGTTATGCAAGAATAGTATCGTCGCTTTAAGAGAGGTATTGTTTGCTCAAAAGTTGTTATACGACAAAAACATTTTTTATTTGTTTTGTTGTAAGCGGCTAAGAAAGTGAAAATAGCAGAATTGCGACATATATCTATCAAATGTTAATATCCGAACTGCTGTAAATTGCCCTACTTCTTTCATTTTCTATTATATTTTTTAAAATAAGTATTTTGCTTTACTGCATTATTGTATTTAGGCAGTCTATATTTGAAAATCCGCCAATTATTAACAAAAGATGCAGTCTTTGAACAAAAAAAGACTGAATGTTTCGGAAACTTCGTCTCCTCGACATAAAAGACAATGAATTTTTTAGCCTCATTGAATATCTTTTTTTTCTGATTTTCACAGATAAAGGACAACTTCCTATCCCTACCTATTTAAAAGGACAGCATCCTGATAGAATCTATCTTAGCCGTCAAAATATAATTGTAATAATAGTGTATAAAAATTAAACTAAACCCTTATTAATTTTTGGGAAAAAGTGGAAGATAGAAGATAATGGATGTAATTGCAAACCTTAAAATGAAAATCTTGGACTGTTTTTTTGAAGCGTACTCAAAGAAAGGCATTTTTTCGGATTGACTGGATAAGTTTATTTTTGTTATAATCCAATTTTCTTATCATTGTCTCCGTAGCTCAACTGGATAGAGCAACTGCCTTCTAAGCAGTAGGTTGCGTGTTCAACTCACGCCGGAGACGCTTCTTTCTTTGGTGGTTGTAGCTCAACTGGTTAGAGCGTCGGTTTGTGGAGCCGAAGGCTGCGGGTTCAAGTCCCGTCAGCCACCCTTTTCAAGAGAAATACATTTATTTTTTAATCGTTTTAATTATATCATTAGGATATAAAAGAGATTTCAATGATAATTGTGAAAATTATGAGTGATTCCTGTCTGTTGACGCGGGCATTTTTTTCTCATTTGCATAATAGTGTAGGCTAAACGTAAATGAAAGAGTTTGTTAAAGATTTCAAAATAGAATATAAAGATTTTGATGCTATTCAGAAACGAGGATATTTGAATTCAAGAAATTTTAACCTGATACTTTAGTATAGAATCACTATAAAGTATTAAAGGATAGTCTTTTAGTACTTAGATATTCATTTGAAGTATTACGATGAAAAAAAACCTCATTGTCCTCACTATGGTGGTGAAGGATATATATCTATGATTCCTGAGGATATTTCTAAAGAACAAGCAGAGGAACTGTTTAGAAATTTGAATAAAATAGAATCACCTTATGTAAAGTCTCGAATTGCTGACATTTTATGGCATATAAAAAAATTGGATAAAAACAACATAGAGGCAGCAAAAATAGCAATAGAGTCCTACTATAAAAGTGTTAAGTATTTTGTCAATAACTGTAAAATCTCAGAATTTTTTTTGAAGTTTGCAATAGGACAATTGGAACGTCTCGCTATAATAATTTTATCCCTGAAAGATATTCCAAAAAGAGATCATATTTATAATAAACTTCTAGAATATTTAGATAATATTGCTAGTATAGAATTTATATCTGCGGCATTTGGAATCTTCCTTAGATTAAAACTTAGTAAAGAAGAAACAAAAGTTGTTATAGAAAAATTAGAAAATTTAATTAAACTATTAGGAGATAAGATAGATGGTTTTTCATTAAGAAAATTGTATTCAACTGGTGCAGAAATTGCTAAAAAATCTGGCGAGTTATATAAAATGCGTAGTTTTAAAATAATTGAAGCGGATAGTTTTATAGAAGAAGCAGATAAGATAAATATAAGAGGCTGGATAATAAAATCTGGTTTTT
Source organism: Candidatus Endomicrobiellum trichonymphae (assembly GCF_002355835.1). Taxonomy (NCBI): domain Bacteria; kingdom Pseudomonadati; phylum Elusimicrobiota; class Endomicrobiia; order Endomicrobiales; family Endomicrobiaceae; genus Candidatus Endomicrobiellum; species Candidatus Endomicrobiellum trichonymphae. Next base: position 399,960 of record NZ_AP017459.1, read on the forward strand.
TGAAAAAAGCAATTTTGTTATATCAAAGTATTCCAAGTAAAAAAATAGAATTGAAGAATTAAATAAAAAACTTGCTGAGGCATGAATAAATATAAAAGATGAAATGGGGACTTTATATTTGACGATGTTAATCTTAATCAGTGTATTGAAATTAAACAGTTGGTATCAGGTGTGGAGTTTGAATAAGCTATTATCAGATTTATTGATTGTTTCCCTAAATATGAAACATTAACAGCGCAAGCAGAGAACTATAGTAATCCTAGCTTCATAGATTCAATTACTAATGATGTATGCGGTTCAGAAAGGGGAACAGTGTATATCTCGCATGATCCCGTTGATAATAAAATGATTGGATAAAGTGTTTTGTTATATATTTACTAAAGCAATAATAGTGCCTGCAATATAGACTATACAAAATGAGCATATATTTTCATGTAAAACAATTTATGAAATTGTAAAAAATAGTTTATTTATTCTTAAGAGACATGGATTTATATTTGCAAAAGGATTGTATCACTTCCTTAGATTTGAAATTATGGAAGCAGTTTCTCTATTAGTTTCGCAAATTGAAAATTTGTTGAGACAGATACTAAAAAACGCAGGTGTAAATACAAATGTAATAAGATCTGACAAAATTGAACAATCAAAAATAGATGTAGAATAGATCATAAATTTATGTTCATCTAATAATTTGATTTCAAAAACGCATTTATTTTATCTAGAAAAAAATACTTATCCAGCCTTTTTTTAGATTAAGACATGATATTGCTTATGGGAAAGCTGAAGATTCTATTGAATAGTACCATATTGTGTTTTTTGGTTTTTCATTTGGTAATGGTTCATAAAATTGAGCATTATAATAAAATCAATCCAAAATTTGAAAAATTAAAAAGTGTAGTGGCAAATTTAAATAAATATAAAGAAATTATAGATATTTTTATGAAAGAAAATATATCATTTTTTTAAAGAGAATGTGTGTGAAATATCATTTATGTCGAGCTTGGGAAATATCCTATCAAAGGAGTTTCCGTGTTTTGATGTGGATATTACTGAAGATAACCAGAATATAATGAAAGTCAAAAAATTTGATATTAGATTTAATAATACATAAAAGAATTAATCAGGATAATAATATGTTTGTATGTAAGGCAAAGAAAAGTAATAATAATGAAAATGATATAAGTATCGATAAAAACAGAATAAAGCAAATGACATTAAAAGAAGGTAAGTGTCATTATAAAATGGGTTGTTTTATTCATATTGAAAATGAGACTCTAACAAGTTTTTGGTATGAAAGTGGGCAAGAGGTTTCTATTTTAGAACATAAAAATATTTAAGTTAATAATTATAATATCTAAAATATATGTTTTTTTGTCTAAAGCATCCTTGCTTTTATCTTGGTAAAAATATCTGTAATTCTTTAATTTTTGGATTTTTCTGCTATGAAAAAATGAAATCATAGTTAGTCGTTTCGAATATGTGTTTATATAAAGCCTGGTATATAAATAGGTAAAAGTATATTAATCTATTCGCCTTTTATTGTGCTTGAAACCCTTATAACATACTGATAGAATATATGAAAATAACAAAAATTTATTGCATAAAAATTATACTATGGAAACGTTAACTACTGTTGAAGTTACTAAAAAATTGATTAATACGAGCAAAATATCTTCTCATGATAAAAGATCTAATCGTGCTGTTTGGACTTCACGATTGATTGATCAATTAAGAAATATTGTAAACCAAAGGCATATACCAAAGAATCGAGAATTTATCTTGTCTTATAAAACTACCGGTATTAATAATCGCAGATATTTAGGAAATAAATATAAACTTTTACCTTTTATAAAAAAAATCGTCAATAATAACTGCAGCAATATTAATACGGTTGCAGACATATTTGCTGGAACCGGAGCCGTAACGTATTTGTTTAAAGACAAAAAAATAATTACAAATGATATTATGTACAGCAATTATGTTTGTAACTTAGCATGGTTCGGTTCAGAGAATATTTCCCTAAAAAAGATTATTGAGATTATAGTGAGGTATAATAACGATAAAATAAATGCAGATAATTATGTGTCTAAAAACTTTAAAAATACATATTTTAATTTTGAATCTTGCAGAAAGATAGGTTATATACGCGAAGATATTGAAAAGTTGTATAAAAAAAGAAAAATTAATAACCGTGAAAGAGCAGTTTTGATTACATCACTGTTATATGCTATGGATAAGATAGCAAATACTTGCGGGCATTATGATGCATATAGGAAAAATGGCGATTTAAACAAAGGATTAGAGTTATCTGTTCCGGCAGTATTAAATAATTTATGTGATAATAATAAGTGTTTTAATAAGGATGCCAATATTTTAGTAAAAGATATAAAAGCAGATTTAGTTTATATAGATCCTCCTTATAATTCGAGGCAGTATTGTGATCTATATCATTTTATTGAAAATATAGCCAGATGGGAAAAGCCAAAAGTTAAAGGCGTTGCTAAAAAAATGGAAAGGAGTGATTTAAAAAGCGACTATTGCACGCAAAAAGCGTCGAAAGTTTTTGGGGATTTAATATCAAATATAAATGCGAAATATATATTGTTGTCTTATAATAATATGGCATATAAAGGCAATGCCCGTTCAAACGCTAAAATAAGTGATGCTGACATAATGAGAATACTGTCTAAAAAAGGAAAAATAAAAATATTTTCGCAAAAGTATAAATCTTTTTCTGCAGGAAAATCGTATATTACAGGAAATAAGGAGCGTTTATTTTTGTGTGTTTGTAAAACTTTTAAATACGTAAAGCCTTTAATATCATCTCCAATGAATTATACGGGAGGAAAATTCAAACTACTTCCTCAAATTCTTCCAAATTTTCCTAGGAATGTTAATACTTTCGTTGATTTATTCTGTGGCGGTGCAAATGTAGGCATAAACGTAAACTATGACAAGATAATATTAAATGACAGAGGGCAGTATATACCGTATCTTTTTAATACATTTAAGAATTTAGATAAAGAAGTTTTATTTAATATGATTTATGAAGTTATTGATAAATATGAATTATCTTTATCAAATAAATACGGATATAAAAAATATGATTGTAATAGTGTTGAAGGACTGGGAGCATATAATAAGGAAAAATTCCTTAAGATGAGGAAAGATTTTAATACTTATAAAAGCAGAGATTACTACTATTATGTACTGTTATATGTTTTGATAGTATACTCTTTTAATAATCAAGTAAGATTTAATTCTAGAGGGGAATTTAATTTACCCGTCGGGAAAAGAGATTTTAATACTCAATTGATTAAAAAGCTGAATTTTTTTATTGACAGATTAAAAAGTAATAATTTTATATTTACAAATACAGATTTTAGAAAATTTGACACTACAGCTTTGACAAAAAATGATTTTGTTTATTGTGATCCTCCTTATCTTATTACCTGTGCTTCATATAATGAACAAAACGGCTGGACAGATAAAGATGAAAAAGACTTGCTTAAGTTTTTAAGTTTTCTTAACGCAAAAGAAATAAAATTTGCACTTTCGAATGTTTTTAGAAATAAGGGCAAAGAGAATTCTATACTGTTAGACTGGCTTAAAGATAAATCATATAAGGTAATCCAACTTAATAAATCTTATGCAAACTCAAATTATCATACAAAAGATAAAACCGGTAATGCTGAGGAAGTATTAATTGTAAATTATTAGGATCAGAATTTATGTCTGTTAAAAATATAAGCTTTAAAAGCTATTGTTGGAATATTGGAACAACAAGTTATAGAACTAAAGAATTCAATACTAATATTGAGAAACAACTTGATATTGTTGAAAAATTTTGGAATTTGCAGAAAAATAAAAATGAATTGTGGAATGAAAAGATACAAACTGCATATTATAAATATATGCAGAATAATAAATTTGTTAGAGGAAGTGCTAACAGACCCGCTAAAGATGCGAGAGAAAAAACGTCCGGCTTAGTAGATATAGGATTATTGACTTCAGATAGAAGATTAACTCCGGCAGGACTTAAATTATTACAAATCAGCAGGGATAAAAATTTTGCCAAAGATAATGAATTAAAAATAGCAAATGACAGTTATATTTATTTAAAGCAATTATTGAAAATGTCTGTTAAGACTGATATTTACATAGTCAGACCGTTTGTACTTCTTATATATTTTATCGCTAAATTAGGTTGTCTTTCAAAAAATGAATACACTTATATTTTGCCTTTATGTATAAATAAAGAAATAACTGACAGGGCATTAGTTAAAATCAAAGATATTAGAGATAATAAATGTAGTGTTGATGATTTTATTTTAGATACTCTTTTATCGATGGATAATTATAAAGAAGCTTTAAAACTTTTAATATCGAATAGAGTAACTGAAAAACTAGTTAAAGTAATCGGCATGAACAGGAAAAGTCATAATTATGACAAGCCATATTACATGTTATATAAATCACTATTTACTTTATGTTTTGACAATGGAAAGAATCAACTTCTGAATGTATATAAGAGTATTGATGGATTGCGAGGAAAAACGAAATCATTTTGGAATGATTATATGTTTTATTCAAATTCAATTTCAATAAAAACACTAAAAAACAATCCTGAAAAGGCTCTTAAAAGAACAAGGTTATTAACTTTGAAAACTGAAAAAGATTTTAAAAAAGAATTTTTTAATCTATTACATTTATTTAAAGCAAAAGCAACATTATCCGATTATCTTGATCTGAATAGAAGATATTTTAGATTAACTGATACAATACTGTTTCAAGATAATACGGTAAGGATGGATATTATACCTGAGTATTTTTTCAAAGAAAATATAGATAACATATATAAGTTGGCTTTTACAAAAGATAAAAATATCCAAGAAGATTGTTCTCTTTCAGAAATATCTCCATATCTTATATTTGACGATAAAAAAATATTAAGAAATATTAATAAATCATTAAAAACAAGGTATTCAAACATTAATGACTTTATGGAGAGGGTTGATGATGAAAGATTGAATCGTTTTAAATCACTTATAGAAAAGAAGTTTACAAATGATATGTTAATTAAATTGTTAGAAATGTTTGAAAGTAGAAAACAAGATGTAGAAATAAATAATTATGTTACAGACAATGCTGATATACCGACGATATTTGAATATGTTGTAGGTATAATTTGGTATAAGATTAGTGAGCAAAAAGGCAATATATTAGAATATATGAATTTATCTCTTGATGCAGATTTATTGCCAAAGAGCCACGCGAGCGGAGGAATGGCTGATATTGAATATCATTATAATGAGACTGCTATGTATCCTAAGCATGTTGTTTTACTTGAAACTACATTGACAAGCGACTCTAATCAAAGGCGCGCTGAAATGGAGCCTGTGTCAAGACATCTTGGCAAATATTTACTAAAACATAAAAATGAAAATTCTTACTGTGTATTCTTAACTAATTATTTAAATCTCAATGTAATATCTGATTTCCGTAGCAGAAAGACTCACATATATTACTCTTCGAATGGGAAAGATTCTGTAAACAGCATGAAAATCATTCCATTACAGACATTAGAGTTAAAAACGATCATATCTAAAGGCATTCTGTATAAACAATTATATTCTGTTTTTGATAAAGCACATAATTCAGACGGAGAACCAAAGATTTGGTATAGTGAAAATATAAAGAATGTAATTTCTAATTTGAGATGAGTTTTTTCTATCAAAAAGATAATAAAAACTGCAAAAAATGAAATTGCCTATACTATACTCGGTTTGATTCTAATAGTATAAAAATTAATCTATTTTTTTTGTTGTGAAAAGGAGTATATATAATATGAACATAGTTAGAGGCACTAATATTAATGAAATGTTATCAAAGGAATTGATAGATGCTCTGACAAGAATGTCACTTGAAGGTATTTTATATTTAGGGTATCCAATAATTTCTATTGATGATGAAGCCAATAGTTGTGATGCGATGTTATTATCTGAAAAATATGGAATTATTATTTTTGATTATAATAATAGAAATTTTTCTAAAGGTATTGATATTGAAAATGCTCATGATAAATTATACCTTGCGTTGAAGAGTAAGTTAACCAAACATGTAGAACTAACTAAGAAAGAAGGAAGAGAGAGATTGTTAGATGTACCAATAATTATTATTCTTTTTAGTCCTTCAAAACCGAAGGATTTAGATGATTTTCCTGTTGACTTTGCAACTAAAGAAAATTTAGAAGAAAAGATACTCTCGTTAGAAAAAAATTTAGATAAAAAATATCTTATACCTTTAAAGGCTGCAATAGATAGCGTAAAAACTTTTAAACCGAGAAAAAAAAGAAGTAGTGTTACAAAGGAATGTTCAAAAGGAGGAATACTGAAAATTATTGAAAAAGAGATTGCAAATTTGGATAGATGGCAACAAAAAGCTGCGCTTGAGACGCCAGATGCTCCGCAACGCATTAGGGGATTAGCTGGTTCTGGAAAGACTGTAGTTCTTGCTAGAAAAGCGGCGCATTTGCATGGGCAACACCCGGATTGGAACATAGCAGTTACATATAATACTCGTTCATTGTGTCAGCAAATAAAAGAACTTGTAAGAAGGTTTTATTACGATCAGTGTGAGGATGAACCTAATTGGGAAAAGATAAAAATTATTCCTGCGTGGGGAGGACGTTCTGAGGGGATATATTCACAAGTTGCGAATTATTATAATATTCAGCCTGTAACATTTTCAGAAGCGAAATCTTTATATGGACATAATAATGCTTTGAAGGGCATTTGTGATGAATTATTAAAAAAGATTACGTCAATAGGGGAAAAAGAACCTATTTATGATGTATTATTGATTGATGAAGCACAAGATTTACCAGTATCTTTTTTTAAAATTGTTTATGAAATTGTTAATGACCCGAAAAGAATTATATGGGCTTATGATGAGCTGCAAAATTTAGGAGAATATCAAATGGCTCCTCCTGATCAATTATTTGGAGTAAATGAATCTGGACTTCCAAAAGTTGTACTATCTGATTTACCTGATACTCCAAGACAGGATGTAATCTTGCCAATTTGTTATCGCGGGACAAAATATGCCTTAACAGTTGCTCATGCACTTGGATTTGGTATTTATAGAAATAAGGGGTTAGTACAATTATTTGATGATAAAGGTTTGTGGGAAGATATAGGCTATGCAACGATATCTGGCAATTTTGATAGCGCTGGAAAAGAAATAAGATTGAAAAGAAAGGATGACTGCAGTCCGAATTTTTTTGATAAATGTAAAGTATCTGAAAGTGCTATGCGATGCATAACTTTTAAAGATAAAGAAGAGCAATATGATTGGTTGCTGAAAGATATAAAATATAATTTGGAAAATGAAGAAATTGAAGAAGATGATATTTTAATAATATTAACCGATCCTTTAACAGTATATGATGAATCTAGAACTGTTGTGAAGAAATTACTAGAGCATAATTTGAAGTCACATATAGTTGGAATAACAAATGATAGGGATATAATTTTTATTGAAAAATCAATAGCGATTTCTAGTATATATAGGGCTAAAGGGAATGAAGCTCCGCTTGTGTATGTTTTAAATTCTCAAAGTTGTTTTGATGGAGTAGAACTCATTAAAAAAAGGAATATTTTATTTACAGCTATAACACGCTCAAGAGCTTGGGTAAATATATTAGGATATAACGAATTTGATAATGATATGGATGAACTTTATAAAGAAGTACAAAAAGTTATTGATAAAAAATTCATATTTGAATTTATAGTTCCAACAAAGGAAGAAGCTGCAAAACTACGTATTATACATAAAGATAGACCACATGATTCAAAAGAGCGTATCAGAAAGGGAATAGACTATAAAAAGTTTTTAGATGGATTAGATGAAGATGAAAAAGACTTAGTTGGATATGGCAGGAATTATAATGAATAGAGGAGCATTGAATGTAATAATTAATAATTTAGTTTGTGATATGATAAAATCTAAAATTTCTCAAGTTTATAACGAATCTATATTTTTTAAAGAAAAAAATACAATATCTGTATCTGTAAAAACTAGAGATTCAATTTCAGATATGACAAATCTTGTTAATATTATCGATAGGTATAAAAAGTTTATTGAAAATAAATTTTATAATTTTATTTTATTCGATGGAGCATTAATTCAGATATTTTATAGATTTAAAGAGGATGAAATTGTTGAACACAGATTAGCATATGTTCCAAGTCCTATAACTCTTACATCTGAAGAATGCTATAATGAGTCAATTATTGGAATGATAGATATGATTAAAGACGATAAGATAGAGTTAAATAAAAGGTTGAATGATAGAGCAACTATAAGGTTTGATTTTGATAGAAATAACAGTTCCGAAGATCATCCTGCTTCACATTTAACGTTTATTTCTAATAGTTGTAGGATTCCAGTTTGCTCTCCAATTACTCCTAATGGATTTATAAGATTCATATTGGAAAATTTTTATAACTTTGAAGTGTTGTTATGCCAAAAGATTGATATAGATATAATAAAAAAAATTTGCAATATGAAATATAAACTTTTTGATAAGGTTATAAGTGATGATCATAAAAAGAAATTGCATATAAATTATGATCTTTAAAATTTTAATTTTGCAGATTTATCTTTGTTATTTTTATTTAATTTTTCTTTGATGTATACCTTGCAGAAAATAAAGCAGGATATTCAGTTAGCAAGATATCCGAAGATAAGTCTGCGCATAGAAAGATATAGATATAAAAGAGTATTGAATATGAATACTTTTCTTGAATATAAAGATAAAAACGTTGTAAAAATATTGACAAATATTAAGTCCGCTATACTTTTAACTTTTACGGACAAACTTTTTAAAAATATATATAAGTTTTGAGTCTGTGAAGTTTAATGATGTTGTGTAGATTTATAGGTATGTATAAAAAGACATTTTTATATATTTATACTGGCGACTGAGAAAGTAAAAGTCAGAGAATTAATATCAATAGGATATAGAAATTTAGCCCGCGGGATTTGTTTTTCATAGTATTAATATTATATTTTGATGCTGTACAGATGATGTTATATTTCCTCGCAATATATTCTCACCTTAATCCATTCCTCTCTTTTCAGGCAAAAAGCGATGTAGTAATGCCAATAGAAACACAATATGTCTGTTTTTTCTATAGTTCTTAGTAGGGATCCGGACATTGTTTGTTATATTGAGGGAAACATATCTAGGAAGTCTGGAATAATCCCGCATCCATTTAAGGAGACTACTTTGTCTCTGAATATCCAGCCCTTTTTTAAGCATATTAAAAGCTTTACCTTTTTAGAATTACAGTAGCTTAAAGTCGGATCCTCAATAGAAGATTATTGCATATGCAATATTTCAGGATTGATTGAGTTGATATGAACTTTTTTTGTTGTGTTACTTAGACAAGCAATTAAGTATTTGCTAAAATTACGGATACAAATGAATAATAATTTAAGGATGTTCGTCTTATGGCATATCTTGTTTTAGCAAGAAAATTCAGACCGCAGAATTTTGATGAAGTTGTCGGACAGGAACATATTTCGCAAACTCTTAAAAACTCAATTTCTGAAAAACGCATTGCCCATGCCTATTTATTTAGCGGACCTAGAGGCTGCGGCAAAACCACTATGGCTAGAATTCTTGCTAAAGCTTTAAACTGTAAAAATGGTCCGACAATTAAACCATGCGGAGTATGTGAAAACTGTGTAGAAATTTCAAAAAGCTCAAGCGTCGACGTTTTAGAAATTGACGGAGCATCGAATAACGGCATAGATGATATAAGGGTTTTAAGGGAGAATGTGAAATTCTCAACTGCCAGTTCAAAATATAAAATTTATATTATAGACGAAGCTCATCAGATAACAGCTCAGGCGTTTAATGCATTGCTTAAAACGCTTGAAGAACCACCCGCTCACGTTATTTTTATTATGGCTACAACCGAACAGCATAAAATTCCCATTACCATTCTTTCAAGATGTCAGAGATACAGGTTTAAGCTTATATCTGGTGCTGAAATGGTTTGCGCAATAAAGAGTATAGGACAGGAAGAAGGTTTTGAAATAGATGACGAAGCTTTAAATATAGTAACTTCAGCCTCCGGCGGCTCTATGAGAGATGCCTTAAGTCTTTTAGATCAAGCGGTGTCTTCAAATACAGGCAGAATAACCGGTGACTATATGAGAGGACTGCTTGGACTTCTTCCAAAAGATATTATAGTTTCGGTTACAGACAATATTGCGAAAGGCGATATACATGCAATTCTAAAAATCGTCAAAGAAATTTACGAGCAGGGGTATAATATTTTGCAGTTTGCAAGAGATTTAAGGGAGCATCTCAGAAATGTTATGATTTATTCTATAAACCCCGCCATCGCAGAAATTTCTTCTGAAGACAAAAAGATTTTTGATGTTCAAAAATCTTTGTTTACCGTCTCCCGCTATGTGCGTATGAATAATCTTTTATCAAAAGCTCTTGAAGAAATGCGCTGGCATGACCAGCCCAGAATTCTTCTTGAGATGTATCTTCTTAAGATGTCGGAGCCGTATTATGATGTCGGCGAACTTATAAATAAGATAACTGACTTAGAGAGAAATTTCAGGACTTGCGGTAATTCGCAGCTGCCTTTTGAAAAGCAGCCTGCAGTGCGAAGCGAATCTTGTGCTGCCGGTAAAGTTTTCGATCCTGCAGATTTGACAGTCGTGTGGAATGATATTGTTTCTGAAATAATAAAAAAACATTCGCTTACGGGGCAGCCGTTAAAAAATGCGTTAATTAAGATAGAAAGCGACTCATCGATACAGTTAGTATTTTCAAAACAATTTGATTACGATTCTGGTTTGGAATTTCAAGAACAGATTGCAAAACTTTTCCAAAGAATGACCGGTTTAAATGTAGCAATAAAAATCGTTATTGAAAAGAATATATCTAAAAATAAAGCGGTATATGAGGATGCGGTTGTTAAAGAAGAGTGTCCCCATCCGAATAAAGAAAACGCAAAAACTACAATACCTGCGCGCATAGAAGAAATAGCAAAAAGGTTTGGTTCTGTCGCCAAAAAAATTTAATACTCTATAAAGAGTTTCTAGTAGGAAGTTTTTAAAATGAAAAAACTCGTTTTGTCTATAATATTTTGTTTTGTAGCGTCAAATCTTTTGGCGATAATAGCAAAGGATGAAGACATTGAGATGAAAAAATATAAAATAGAGTTAGTCAACGGAACTTTTAAAGAAGTAAATCTTCCTGACGGCGTAAAACCAACTAGAGAACTTGTTGACAAACTAATTGACGAAGGCAAAGCTAAAGATTACCAATATGATACCAGCAAATTTGGAGGCAAGTTTGAGAAGTTTGCTGACAAATATTTAAACCTACTGTGGGCAGTTCTTTAGGCGACGAAACAATGGATTTGCTGATGGAAGATACAGCAGGCGCGGTTCCTATTGTTGGAAACGTTGCCAGAGGATTAAGAAACATTTTAAAGACTAAAGAGGAAAAATCTGAAGACGAGGAAATCAGAAAAGAAAATAAAGGACTTTTCACTCTTGCAAAAATAGCGGGTTTTTTAACTGTTGCACCGTTCCTGTGGCTGATTCTGTTGCAAAAATTGAAAAAAATATCACAACAAATAAAAAATCGGAGATGAAAATCCTACTGCTACAAAAATAGCGGGTTCTTTAACTGGCGCACTGCTTGTGACGGGCAGATGTATATAATGTTTCGTTAATTAGGACTGATAAAGCATCGCATGTAAGTTCAAAAGGGCAGCTTTGTAGAAATGGAAAAATCATTTTTGCGAACTGTCAGATATTTAACAATACTGCTAATATTTTAAATATCCAAACGATTTTTTAACGATATTAAGATTGAGGAAAACTATAACAATTGTGAATTTAAATTCAATAATGTTTCAAATGAAGTGAATTCAAGAGAATATGCTGTCAGCATGAAAGTGAAAAGCGAAGAATAAGTTATAAAAAGTTATTATGAGAAAGAAAAAATCAGAAAAGTCTGGCTGAAAAAGATTAGTCTCTTAATATTGCAACAATATTTAATATAGAATATTTTATTGATAAAAATAATTTTCATATTAATGGTTATAATATGTTGTTAAATGTGGCGAGTTAAGAATGTGAATCTGAGTTTATACCAGCGAATGTAAAGGAAGGCGAAGGCAAGTTGCCTGCCGTATTATCAAAAAACAACAAGTCTTTTCAATATTATCTATATTAATTATTTTGAAAAGAGGAGAAAGGATGTATTTGGAGATTTTAGCAATGCTGTTAAAGAAAAAAAGATGGTATTTTTTAAACTATTAAAAGAATATTGGGGATTTAAAATAGCATGAACAGACCGCGGCCCGTAGAGAAAATGGTTGGAATAATAAAAAAACTACCAGGTGTAGGACATAAAATGGCAGAACGTCTGAGCTATCATATATTGAAAATGCCTCAAGTGGAAGTTGACAGACTTATAGATTCTATACAAAATGCGAGACGAACGATGAAGTGTTGCAGCATCTGCTGCAATTTAAGCGAACACGATCCATGTCCTATATGTTCTGATGTTACAAGAGAAAAGAATATTGTATGCGTTGTGGAAACTCCTCAGGATTTAATAGCCGTCAGCAAAGTTGAAGATTATAAAGGGCTTTATTTTGTGCTTGGAGGTGCTTTATCGCCTCTTGATGCGGTAGGTCCTGATGACATAAGAATTGATAAGTTGATAAAGAGATTGAAAAGAGATAGCATTAACGAAGTAATAATTGCTACTGATGCAGACTCTAAGGGCGAAATAACTGCTGTTTACCTTGCAGATATTATTAAAATATTAGGCATTAAGGTCACAAGATTAGGTTATGGTTTACCTGTCGGCGGTGATATTGAGTATGCCGATGAGATAACTATCTCGCGTGCTATTGCAGGACGGAAAGAAATGTAAAAAAGCAGAGTAAAGATAGATTGACGAAAAAGACAAAAATTTTTTTGTAATTTTACTTTTTACTCTTTAATTCTACATATGCAAAAAGGAGCAGAATGATGTCAGCAAAAATGATTGAAGTTCGTTGGCACGGTCGCGGCGGGCAGGGCGCAAAGACAGCTGCGCTTTTATTTGCCGAAGCTGTTTTGGCAACAGGTAAATATATACAGGCATTCCCTGAATACGGACCTGAAAGAATGGGCGCTCCCGTTCAGTCTTTTAACAGAATCAGCGAAGCTCCCATTACAATCCATTCGGGTATAACAAATCCTGATTATGCTGTTATTTTAGATCCGTCTCTGATAGAATCTGTTCCAGTGACAGATGGTATAGGGGAAAAAGGAAAAGTTATAGTAAATACTTCTTTCAGTTCCTCAGAAATTGCGCAGAAACTCGGTATTGACGCAAGTCAAGTATTCGTTGTTAACGCAAGTCGGATCGCTTTGGAAACGATAGGAAGAAATATACCAAACACTCCTATGCTTGGTGCTTTGGTAAAAGTTATAGGAACTTTGGATATCAACGGCGTTTTAGAGGATACAAAAGTCAAACTTACAGCAAAATTCAGACATAAACCGGAAGTTATTGAAGGGAATCTTGCATCAATAAAATGTGCTTTTGGTGAAGTAAAAAATTAAAAAGCTGTTTCTCTCGCAAGACATTTTAAGAGATGTGACATTTCGTTTCGTTCAGTTTCGCTCTGATATTTAATAAAAGGGCTTTGTCCTTTGGAGGAAATAAAGTGAAAAAAGAAGAAAGAAAATTAACTGCTGTTGAAATACCTATAGGCGATATAGTTGAAGCTGAAACGGCAGTCGAATTTAATACGGGAAGCTGGCGTTCTGAAAGACCCGTATGGAATAAAGAAAAATGCATTCATTGTTTAACATGTTGGATTTCATGCCCTGATTCTTCTGTAAAGATTGCTTCAGATGAAAAGAGAATAACGATTGTTACAGGTATAGATTATGACCATTGCAAAGGTTGCGGAATTTGTGCAAGAGAATGTCCGCCTAAAATTAAAGCAATTACAATGGAACATGAAAAGAAATAATATAGAGAGGTTCTTGCCTCAAAGGGTTAATGAAATGATAAAGACAGTATACTCAAAAGGTAAACTTGTTGCAAAGACCGGCAACGAAGTTGTAGCTGAAGCAATGCGCCAGATAGAGCCGGATGTAGTAGCGGCATATCCTATAACTCCGGCAACTGAAATCGTACAGATTTTCTCACAGTTTGTTGCAGACGGTATTGTAAAAAGCGAGTATGTCGCGGTAGAAAGCGAGCATTCGGCGATGTCGGCTACGATAGGGGCATCGGCAGCCGGCGCAAGAGCAATGACAGGCACTTCTTCACAGGGATTATCTCTTATGTGGGAAATGCTTTATATAGCTTCAGGACTTAGGCTTCCTATAGTTATGGCGGAAGTCAACAGGGCAATTTCTGCTCCGATTAACATTCACGGAGATCAGTCGGATACAATGGGCGCAAGAGATGCGGGATGGATTCAGATATATTCGGAAAACTCGCAGGAAGCTTACGATAATATGATTCAGGCTACAAGAATAGCCGAAAAAGCAAAACTTCCTACGCTTGTGACGACAGATGGGTTTATTATTTCTCATTGTATGGAAGTTGTCGAGACTTATCCTGATGCAGATGTAAAAGCTTTTATAGGTAAATACGAACCTGAAAGATATCTTTTAGATATTAAGAAGCCTTATACGCTAGGTTCAATTGATTTACAAGATTACTATTTTGAACACAGATACCAGCTTGCGCAGGCTATGAGAAATGCGAAAAATATAGTTTTAGATGTTGCGAAAGATTTTGAAAAAACTTTTGGACGCAAATACGATTTATGTGAGAAATATATGCTTGACGATGCAGAAATTGCAATAGCGGTTATAGGTTCAACAGCCGGAACTGCAAAAGTCGTAGTAAATGAATTGAGAGAAAAGGGTATTAAGGCGGGTCTTTTAAAGATAAGAGTTTACAGACCGTTCCCAGCGGAAGAAATTGCAAAAGATTTAGCGCATGTTAAAGCAGTTGCGGTTATGGACAGAGCGGATTCATGTTCCGGTGCATTTGCTCCTGTTTATTCGGATATTGTCGCATCTTTGTATGCCTCGGGAGTTACAAACCCTAAAGTTGTGAATTATGTTTACGGTCTTGGCGGAAGAGAAATCAATACCGGACATATTATCGGTATTTACGAGATGCTTTGTAAAATTGCTTCAGGTACAGAAAAATCGTCAAATAAAGTTGAATATATAAATGTAAGAATAAAATAATCACCAGGCTGTTTTTATTTCTTTCCATCTTAAGACGGGGAGAGAGTATGAGTTAGAAAGGATGCGTACAAATTTGATGTCTGGAGCAAGAGGGTGAATAACTCTCTCCTAAATGGACACCTTCTTTTTTTCTTACCTCTCGCAGGGTATAGGTATAGTCAGTGAAAAAGTTTTGTTATTAGGAGAGATAAAATGGCAAATTTGAAAGAATTAAGCAAAAACCCAGAGCGGTTGACAGGCGGACACCGTCTTTGCGCTGGCTGCGGTGCAGGTATAGTTGCGAGGCAGACTTTAATAGCCGCCGGTAGCACGCCGGTTGTTATTACAAACGCTACAGGGTGTTTGGAAGTTTCGACGACGGTTTTCCCTTATACGGCATGGAAAGATTCTTTTTTTCACAGTGCTTTTGAAAATTCGGCGGCAACATGCAGCGGCATTGAAACTGCATATAGAAGTTTAAAAGCACAGGGGAAAATTAAAGACGATATAAGGTTTATAACTTTTGGTGGTGATGGTGGAACTTATGACATAGGTTTACAGTCTTTGTCGGGTGCAATGGAGAGAGGGCACAGAATGCTTTATATATGTTATAACAATGAAGCATATATGAACACCGGAATCCAAAGATCTGGGGCAACTCCTAAAGGAGCTCATACGACAACAGCTCCTGCGGGAAAAGTGCGGCAGGGTAAAGAACAAAATAAAAAAGATTTAACGCAGATAATGATTGCTCACGATATTCCTTATGTTGCGCAGGCTTATGTTGGAAACTGGAATGATTTTATAACAAAAGTTCAGAAAGCTTTGGCAGTTGACGGACCGTCATTTATAAATATTTTAACGCCTTGCAGACTGGGCTGGGCATATAAACCGGAAGATACGATGTTGATTTCAAGACTTGCGGTTGAAACCTGTGTTTGGCCTTCTTTTGAGGTTGAAAATGGCGTTTATAAAATAAATGTTATACCTAAGGAAAAGAAGCCTGTAATAGAATTCTTAAAACTTCAGGGAAGGTTTAAACATCTTTTCAGATCCGATAACGCTCATATTCTTGAGACAATTCAGAAAGGCGTTGACGAAAAATGGGATCTTTTACAACGTAGGTCAGCCGTCGGCTGTCGAGCATAAATTTGCAATAATCATCAGTGGGCAGGTTTCTAAAAGACAATTATCTTATTTATTAAGTGCAAACATACACTTACAATGGACGAGAGATAAGAGAATAGATATTTTTATCTGTTCTCTTATTCTCATTTTACATACTTCTTTTAAATTAGATATAATTACTAGTAGTATATGGTATTGGGAGTGGATATGATAAGATTTACTACGGCAGGCGAATCGCACGGAGAAGGACTTTTTGTTATTATTGAGGGGATTCCCGCAGGGCTTACCATAAATTCGGAAGATATAGACTTAGAGCTTGCAAGAAGGCAGAAAGGTTATGGCAGAGGACAGAGAATGTGCATAGAAACGGATACTGTTAAAGTTTTTTCGGGCATGCGACATACAGTATCGCTCGGTTCGCCTATAGCAATGTATATTGCAAATAAAGATTTCAAAAACTGGACGAAAATAATGTCACCTACGTCTGTCGATTCAGAAGTAACGCCCCTTTTAAGACCGCGTCCGGGACACGCCGATTTGCCAGGTTTTATGAAATACGGCGTAAACGATTTTAGAGATATTCTTGAAAGAGCTTCTGCAAGAGAAACTGCGGCAAGAGTAGCAGCCGGCGCTGTATGTAAAGCTCTTTTAAAAGAATTTGAAATAAGTATTGTGTCTTATACGTCGCAGATAGGAGATGTTACTGCGGATATATCTTCTGTTGAAGAATGTAAAATATGGCATGATGCAGAAATATCTTGTGTAAGATGTCCTGATGCAAAAGCAAGTGAAAAAATGATTCAATTGATAAAAAAAGCTGGCGAAAAAGGAGACACTTTAGGCGGTAAAGTCGTTGTTGTGACAAAAAATGTACCGGCGGGACTTGGAAGTCATACCCAATGGGATTTAAAGCTTGACGGGCGTCTTGCGCAGAGTTTAATTTCAATTCAGGCTGTAAAAGCTGTTGAGTTTGGTGCGGGAACAAAACTTGCCTCGCTTTTGGGTGCGTTATCTCATGATGAGATTTTTTATGATGTAACAAGAGGATTTTATAGGGATACAAACAGAGCGGGCGGTATAGAGGGCGGTATGAGTAACGGAGAACCTATTGTTGTGACATGTACGATGAAAGCGATCCCATCTCTTGCTAATCCCCTGCATTCCGTCAATCTTGCCACAAAAGAAACCGCTGAAGCTGAGGCGATAAGAAGTGATGTTTGTGCAGTTCCTGCGGTTGGTATTGTTGCCGAAGCCGCGATTGCTGTAGAACTTGCAAAAGCGTTAAAAGAAAAGTTCGGCGGCGATTCGCTCAAAGATATGAAGAAGAATGTAAATATATATAAAGAGAGAATAAAGGTATTATAAATGAATTTGGTATTTACCGGTTTTATGGGTACCGGCAAATCGAATACCGGAAAAATCATCTCGGAAAAACTTAAGATGAGTTTTTTTGATACTGATGACTTAGTAGAAAAAAAATCCGGTTTTTCAATAAACGACATTTTTAAGAAATTCGGGGAGGCTAATTTCAGGAAGATGGAAGCCGAAACCATAAAAGAGGTGTCTGAAAAAGACTCTGTCGTAATTTCATGCGGCGGCGGCGCGGTTTTAAATCCTGCAAATATTGCAAATTTAAGAAAAAAAGGAATAATAATAAATCTCTATGCTTTAGCGGAGGTTATATATGATAGGTTGAAAGACGAAAATAATAGACCTCTTTTAAGATGTGAAAAGCCTTTGGTGGAGATAAAGAAACTTTTAGACTTTAGGAAAAGCATTTATGCGGATTGCGATTTTTCTTTTGATACTGACGGTTTGACGGCAGTCGAAGTTGCGGATAAAGTTTTAAATAACGATGTCATAAAAAGATTGTTGCTTTAGTATAACCGCTGTAAATAACCTTAGTTTGTTCTATATACTACAAAAGGAAAATGATATTTAGAAAAATGTTGGGTTCGTTGCTATTGGTTTTTATTTCTATTTCTTTATCATTTGCGAGTAAAACTTATTTAATAGATACGACTACCACAGATATATTGAGTTACGGTTCTTATGATGTGGGATTTAGGTTTTTTTCAAACGGGAACGTTCTTTCCAGAATTGATTTTGCTGTTTTTAAACTTTTAAATGTGGGTTTATCGCTTGAGTTGGATCGGATTATAGAATGTAGTCATATAAAAATTGCAATTCCGGCTCTACATGTTAAATTCAGGGTTTATGATGGAATTATGCCTCTGCCCGTAGTAGCGGCAGGTTATGATGGAATACGATAATATAAGTTATTTTCCGAAATTGAGTATTGAAGCGGCAAGACTCAATTTCGGTTTGAGATTTTCTTTAACAAAATATATAAGTGTGGATTTCATCGCGAGAGACTGCTTTGTCGCAAAAGATCTTAACAGATTTCCCGGCGAAAGAGTTTTTAAAGTAATTTGTTCCAGTAAATTTTAAGCGAGGATACATGGAAACGTCTTTTGATTTTGAAAAACCTATTGCTGAAATTAACAATAGAATTGATGATTTAAAAGAATCTTCTCGGGTTGGCAATATAGATTTGTTGGCGCAAATTGAAGATCTTGAAAAAACAAGAGATGAATTGAGGCAAAAGATTTACGGTTCTTTGACAGCTTGGCAGAGGATACAAATCGCAAGACATCCAAAAAGGCCTTACTCTGCAGATTACGTTAAACTTATCTTTAAAGATTTTATAGAACTTCACGGTGACAGAATTTTTGGAGATGATCAGGCGATTTTATGCGGCATTGCTGTGTTCAATGACAATCCCGTTGTTGTTATAGGACATCAAAAAGGCAGAACTCTCCAGGAAAATATGGATAGGAATTTTGGTATGGCACATCCTGAAGGATATAGAAAGGCAATGAGGATTATGAAACTCGCCGGGAAATTTAACAGACCTATAATAACCTTTATAGATACGTCAGGCGCATATCCCGGAATTGCGGCAGAAGAAAGAGGACAGGCGGAAGCTATCGCAAGAAATTTGAGGGATATGTCAAATTTAAAAGTTCCCATTATAAGCATTGTTATCGGTGAGGGCGGTTCCGGCGGAGCTTTGGGTATAGGTGTTTCAAATAAGGTTTTGTGTCTTGAAAATGCTTACTATTCCGTTATTTCTCCGGAAGGCTGTGCCGCCATACTTTTCAGAGATGGCTCAAAAGCATCGGAAGCCGCTCAGGCAATGAAAATAACGGCTAAAGATTTGTTAAATTTAAAAGTTATAGATGGAATTATAAAAGAACCTCTTGGTGGCGCTCATTATGATCCGGTGGCAACGGCGGCAAATATAAAAGCTGTTTTAAACGAGTATCTCTGTAAATATGAGACTATGAACTGTAAAGAAATTGCAGACGAAAGATATTTAAAGTTTAGAAAAATGGGTATCTACGAAGATGTTGCGGAAGAGAAAATGAACGTAAAAAAATGAGGAAAAAATCTGCAAAAAAATTAGAATAAAAGTAGTGTCTTGAGAAAGATGATAAGATAAATGTCTGTAGCGATATCAAAAACGCGATATTTCGTGAGGCAGGGCTGAGTTCTTTAAATATTTCTTAAGAGGACAATGTGTGTACTAGGTTGCTACCACGAAAACAAAAACAGTAGCATAGAAATTTAGAATTTTAAAGGAGCAATGAAAAAAGCATTTGTAGTTTTACTTATGGCAAGTTTTTTAGTATCAGGTTGTGGTAAGCCGGGAAATAAAGTCGTTAAGCCTATCATTTAGGAGAGAACACCTGCAGGATGAGAGATGGCGAAAATGTATGAGGCAAGGTGGAGTATATAAAGAATATTCCGTAGAGACAATATTGAGAGTTTATAGTTCTTGGACACTGGTTGGGGGGGGGGTACCATCGTTTCATTGCAAGAAAACCCGCTCTTTCCAGTGATTTGGTAACAGACTTAAAAAATAAAATAGATGAAATAGAACAGAAAGTATCAAATATAGGACAATTGCAGACTGCCCAAGCGAAAACTATTTATTAAGGATAACA
This sequence comes from Candidatus Endomicrobiellum trichonymphae, assembly GCF_002355835.1. Taxonomy (NCBI): domain Bacteria; kingdom Pseudomonadati; phylum Elusimicrobiota; class Endomicrobiia; order Endomicrobiales; family Endomicrobiaceae; genus Candidatus Endomicrobiellum; species Candidatus Endomicrobiellum trichonymphae. The sequence continues at coordinate 420,395 of NZ_AP017459.1, forward strand.
CCAATAATTAATGTGGCAGAAAATACAAAATATGTATCGACTGTGACTGGAAACCAAGCCGCCGAGCGCCTAAGTATAGCAGGAAAACATTGTATGGTGTTGAGCTTCCTAAACAGCTTAGGCTTTTCCTTGTCTGCAAACGCTGAAAACAACTATTTTCTTTTTAAAATATCTCAAGAAAATTAACTTGCCTGTTTCTATATTCTTCCTGTTTTGGAAGTAACTCTGTAGTAATTTAGGAGACTATTTTATCGTGTTTGTCTTCGCTTTTATATCGGTCAGTATAGCGTTCGCCTATTTTCTGGTTATTATGTATTATTGTTAAGATCCACAGATAGCGCTCAAATTAGTTTTTTATGGCGGATAGGGGAACAATTTTAATATTAGCTTAACAATATTTGAGTTTAAGGAGGGAAGGAAATGGCATTGGTGTCAGGAAAACAAATTTTAGAGGAAGCAAAGAAAAAGGGCTACGGAGTGGGAGCGTACAATGTTAACAATATGGAGCAGATACAGGCAATTATGGCTGCCGCAAAAGAGACACAGTCGCCCGTAATAATTCAGGCGAGTAGAGGTGCTTTAAAGTATTCTAATTTTACATATTTGGGATATTTGATGAAAGCTGCTATTATAGAAAACCCTGATATTCCGATTGTAATGCATTTAGATCACGGCAACTCTTTGGAATCGGCTATAAAAGCTATAGATCTCGGATTTTCATCAGTTATGATAGATGGTTCTCTGTTGGAAGATGGAAAAACGGCTTCAACTTATGATTACAACATAAAAGTTACTCGTTCTGTTGTCGAATACGCGCATGCTAGGGGTGTTTCGGTGGAAGCCGAAATCGGAACTCTCGGCGGTATAGAAGACGGTGTAGGATCAGGTAAAATACATTTGACAGACCCTAAAGAGGCTGAGAGGTTTGTAAATGAAACTGATGTTGATTCTCTGGCTATTGCGATAGGAACTTCGCACGGTGCGTATAAATTTAAGGGCGCCGCAAATCTTGCTTTTGATGTTTTGAAAGAGATCAGAGCTTTGATAGATATTCCTATTGTGTTGCATGGCGCATCATCGGTTCCTAAAGAATTAACTGGCGAAGTAAATAAATACGGCGGAAAAATGCCTGGAGCAACAGGCGTGCCTATGTCAAATCTTCAGGAAGCAATTAAACTTGGTGTATCAAAAATTAACGTTGATACTGACGGAAGACTTGCGCTTACTGCCGCAATAAGAAAAGTTTTTACGGAGTCGCCGGAAAAATTTGATCCCAGGGATTATTTAGGACCTGCAAGAACTGCTCTTACAAATCTTATTATTACAAAGATGAAAGATTTTGGAACTGCGGGACATGCAAGGGATTATGCTCCAAAATCTCTTGAAGATATAAAAAAGCTGTATTTGTCAAAGTGACGACAAGTATTATCATACTAAATCGTCACAGCGGGCTTAACCTCAATCTGGCGTTTACGGTTATTCTCTAAAATACTTTCCGCTTTTCTTTTTCTTCCTTGCGCGGAAGAAAGGGGAAAGCGGAATAGGGATCCGGGTAAAAACAATATAAATCTATATCATTAAAATGCGAGATAAATGTTAATTGACAGATTAGGGATTAAAACGAAAGCTTCATTCTTCTAGCGATGTACAGAAAGTCCATACCGGGTATATGGGAAAAAGTAAAAGTGTGCAGATATAACAAAAAGTTTATTGTCAGTTATAAAGAGTATTTTGTTGAATTCATTTAAACGGTGGCGTTATGATTTCTATTGAGTCTAAAACAGATTAACCTTTTTAGTGACTGCCACTTTCATATATTCGTGTTTTTTTCTTGGAGAATACTTCATTTAAAACGGCTAATCATCTTTTGATAAAAACCTCTTTGTTATTTGATATTCTACTTTTTACGTTTACGATTTTTCCATTGTTTCTTATCTATCCCCCTGTACAATTCCTTTTTCTAACTTCTATTCATATTAATTGGCATATAATAGAAATATAGTGCGATTATATTGATTTCTCATACGCGATATTTATTATGTTATTTCTCTGCCTGTCTCTTTCTTTATATTTTTATATGACTGTTTCACCTTTCTTGTTTTAATATGTTTTTGTTTTTTCTGTTTACTTTTAGAAAGTTTATGATATAAAAAAATTGATTGACTGCCTGCACTTTAAAGATATATAATAATTAATAAAAGTCAATAAAGTTATGAAAGAATGATGTCAAAAATGTTTTAAAGAATCAGTGTAATTTCAGATTATTCCCCTAAGAGAAGTTAAAAAGCAGATTGTTTTTATAGAAAGCGGCTTTTAGATTATTTAAGGATTTTTATAGTATATTTCCGGGAAAGTAAATGTTAAAAAACAGAAAAAATTTTTACATTTATTTTATATATAAGGTTTTTTTAACAGGGAAATAATATGCAGATTTTTAGGCAGATGCATTGTGGGTTTAGAAGCTTGCTCCAAAAAGTTAGGTTGGGGAAGACCGACGAAATAGCTATGCAAACAATTAAGAAACAGAAAAAAGTTGATGTAAATAAACTTTTGAAAGCGGCAGAGGAACCGTCAAAAATTGCGAGAAAACTCCATCCTTTTTATCGTGGTAAGATTGAGGTTGTTCCTAAATGCAGAGTTAAGGATTTTAATGATTTTTCAATATGGTACAGCCCGGGAGTTGCTGCAGTTTGTACTGATATTTATAAAAACCCGGAACTTGTGTACGAATATACAAATAAATGGAACAGCGTGGCGGTAGTGAGCGATGGAACAAGAGTTCTGGGGCTTGGTGATATAGGACCGGAAGCCGGAATGCCCGTTATGGAGGGTAAAGCTCTTTTATATAAATATCTTGGCGGAGTTGATGCGTATCCGATATGTCTTGATACAAAAGATGAGAAAGAGATAATACAAACCGTGAAAATATTGCAGCCGTCTTTTGGCGGCGTGAATTTGGAAGATATAGAACAGCCGAAGTGTTTTCCTGTATTAAATACTTTGAGGAAAGAATGTCGTATTCCAGTATGGCATGATGATCAGCAGGGAACAGCTCTTGTAACGCTTGCAGGTTTTATAAATGCTTTGAAAGTTGTTGGCAAAAAAATAGAAAAAGTTAAAATTGCGATGCTAGGGGCAGGTGCTGCGAATATATGTATATCGAGACTTTTAATTCTTTACGGTGCGAATCCTGCAAATATAATTATGGTTGACTTGTGCGGAACTTTGCATAAAAAAAGAGTTGATTTAAAAATGTGCCCTGAAAAATGGACATTAGCCGTTGACACTAATGTAAACGCCGTGCACGGCGGAATTAAAGAAGCTATGGAAAATGCCGATGCTGTTATCGCTTTATCATCTCCAGGTCCGGGAGTAATAGATAAAAAATGGATAGAAAGGATGGCTAAAAATCCTATAGTTTTTACATGTGCAAATCCCGTCCCTGAAATTTGGCCTTGGGAAGCTAAAGAAGCGGGAGCAGCCGTAGTTGCAACGGGAAGAAGTGATTTTGCAAATCAGGTAAATAATTCTTTGGGATTTCCTGGAGTTTTCCGAGGAGCTCTTGACGTAAGAGCTTCAACAATTACAGATACTATGTGTATAACGGCCGCAACAGAACTTGCTTCATGTATAGCAGACAATGAAATAAAACCGGATAAAATTCTTCCTACTATGGACGACTGGGAAATTTTTCCTAAAGTTGCCGCCGCGTTAGGCATAAAAGCAATAAAAGAAAAAGTTGCTGGTAAAAAATTAAGTTATGACAAAATTTTTAATGATGCAAAATCTATTATAAAAAGAAGCAGAGCTATAACTGAAGGAATGATGAAAAGTGGTTATATAAAAAGTGCGAAAGATAAAATCTGAAATTATCATTAATGCCATAGAAAATTTGTGTGCTGAGACAAATTTTAAACTTCCTGCAGATGTTTTGAAATCTCTGGAACAAAATATTGTTTTGGAAAAAGATACGGCAAAGGATATTTTAAAAGAAATTATTGAAAATGCAGATATAGCAAGAAAAGAACAAATTCCGCTCTGTCAGGATACAGGTACGGCAAATTTCTTTATAAAGCTCGGCAGAGACACAGAGATTGAGAACGGAGATATTTATGCCGCAGTGAATAAAGGAGTTTCTTTAGGATATACAAACAGTTATTTGCGCAAGTCTGTTGCCTCTAATCCTCTTGAAAGAAAAAATACTAAAGACAATACGCCAGCAAATATTTATATTGATTTGGTATCCGGCGATAAAATAGAAATTACTTTTTTGCCTAAAGGAGGCGGGAGCGAGAACGCAAGTGCCTTAAAAATGTTGGTTCCGTCCGTCGGCTGGGACGGGATAAGAGAATTTGTTTTGAGCGCTGTAGATGATAAAGGCAGAAATGCTTGTCCTCCTTTGGTTGTAGGTATCGGTATAGGCGGAGATTTTGCATCTGTAGGTCTTATGTCAAAGAAGGCTCTGCTACGTGAAATAGGCAGTGAGAATAAAAATGTTTTTTACGTCGGAAAAGAAATAGAATTGTTAAATGATATAAATAAGCTAAATATCGGTCCTATGGGTATGGGCGGGAAAACGACTGCTTTGGCGGTATTTATTGAAGCGAAACCGGTACATATCGCCTCGCTTCCTGTCGCTGTAAATATTCAGTGCCATTCCTGCAGAAGAAAAACTGTTATGATATGAAAATAGATTTATTAGATTTGGTTTTAAATCCTAAAATGCTGAAAGCAGGGCAAAGAATTTTGCTTAGCGGTACTGTTTATACGGCAAGAGATGCTGCTCATAAAAGAATTATAGATATGTTAGACAGCGGTAGTGCGGTTCCTTTTAATTTAAAGGATGCTGCAATTTATTATTGTGGTCCATCGCCTGCAAAACCGGGTGCGGTTATAGGAGCATGCGGTCCTACAACATCTTCAAGAATGGATATTTTTACGCCTAGAATCCTAAAAGAGGGTGTTAAGTTTTTGATTGGAAAAGGAACGCGGTCAGAATCTGTTGTCAATTCAATAGAAGAAAATAGTGTGGTTTATCTCGTTGCGACCGGCGGTGTTGCGGCGCTTCTTTCTAAAACGGTAAAAAAAGCCGCTTTGATTGCTTTTGAAGATTTGGGACCCGAAGCAATTTATAAGCTCGAAGTTGAAGATATGCCGTTGATTGTCGCAATAGACAGTGACGGCGGCAGTGTTTTTAAATTATAACAATTCTCCCTGCCTGATGCAGCTTTGAAAATCCCGTACGCATATGCACATCAACGGTTACGCTTTAGTCCGCTTGAGACTTATCTCTCAGCATTAAGCGTACGCAAATCGCTTCATTGGGGTTAATGAATATGAGAAGATTACGAATAAAATCATTAAGCGAAAAACTGGCACATAAAGAAATCAATACTCTTTAAAGAATAAAAGAAAAGTTGTCAACTTTCATACTGGAAAAATTCCGGGAAATTACTGTTGCGCGGCAGGAGAAAAAAGAAATTATTTTCAACTATATAACCGCAGATAAAGATAAATAGGAAGTAAACATAAGTTTTCTGAACTTGTTAAAGATATAAAAGCTGGGTATTTAGTTGTTTCATACAACAATACTTACTCTTCAGAAACTGCTTAAATGCGACAGGGTTTACAACTACGTGATGTCCGACGGATGGGTAAAAAGTATGTCTGAAAAAGAAAAAGAGGATTTTAGAAACGAAGCCATCCATACCTGCCGAAACTGATGGCGCTGAGAGACTTCTATGGCACAGCCTTAGAAACTATCAAAATGTATGGAGAACTGTTTGACGTGCGGATGGGGGGGGGAGGGGAGTGCGGGTTTACTAAAGACTTCGATATTACAAACGTACTGCCGGCAGAAACGAATTATCCTTTGCTGTATAGTGGACTGACAGGCTTACAAGATAACATCTCTGACTAAAAAGAATATCGAAAGGGCGATAAAAATTTCCAGTGACGAAGCTTACGAAGGCGATGACAACGGGGAGGAGTTCTCTTTTAATTTAGTTGAACACGCTCTGACCTAGCTGGAAACGTCCGAACATATTCTGGTTGTGCTGAAAGATTTGATAAGCGCGAGCAGCACGAAGGACATATCAGAGGTGTAGAATGGCTGATATTGAGAAAGCTGTTCACTTATGCGAAGGACTCTAATGGACAAAATCATCCGCATGGTAAGAGAAGTCAAAGATACTACGATTGCTGTCGGTGCTGTAAATTCTGACAAGTTTCTAACGAGAACGATACATAAGAAAAATGAAAAAATTAATTGCAGGTGCGTTGGCATTAATTATGTTTGCAGGGGCAGCTTTCAGTGAAGGTGAAACGTGGAGCCAAATTGAGCTTGAAAACGCTAAAAAAAATCCGAAGTCGTGGACGTTTATTGAGTATTTTAAAGTAGTAAGATCTGCTTACGTCAGTGAAGCACAGGAAGAAGAATACCCAGCCACTACGAAAAAGTATATTTTTGTGTCCACCCAAATCCAAGACCTGATTGACCACTTAAGGGCTGCATACGCAAACAGTTCAACTGTTTGGAAAAAGTAATGAAACAAAAAGCCTTAAAAAAAGGAGTTGGAGTATGGGAATGCTGAAAAGAAGAATTATCTATATGCAGAGAAATTCAGGTTGAGATGAAAAGAGAATTTAAAAAAAACTTATTATATTAATAATTCCAGAAATAATAATCCCTTAATTTTATATATTTTACTTATTTATGGATTTAACAGGCTGTTGCGGTTTAACAGCGGAGGAAAGTTTAATAGGAAATATTTTAAAAATGATTTTGTTTATTTGGATTCTCCATATTTAATAGCTGCGAGTGAATACAATAAATTGTGGAATGAAAAATCAGAAGAATATTTGTTGAGGATTTTGGATGGGTTAAATGAACAAGGTGTGAGATTTGCATTGTCAAACATTATGTATTACAAAGGAAGTAAGAACAATATGTTGCTAAGTTGGATGGAAAAATATAATACTTAAATAGTCGGAAAATAGTAAAAGAAGTTTTAGTAACTAACTACTGAATTATGAAAAAACATCAAACTGAAAGGATTTTTTGAATATAATGGCAAAATACTTACGGTGATAGATATACTTAATAAAGTTGTACAGTTATTGATTCAAAATGGGTTGTATAGTCCGGCAAAAGTGTTTCAAAGTGTCAGAAATAAGTGGAATAATGGAATCAAATTGAGTAAAGCTGAAGTTGAAAAGATATTTATGGATAACACTCAAAATCATAAAGAAGCTGGCGTTGAAAAAGGTTGGGCATCAAGATTTGATGCATGGTTTAAAATTGCAAAAGAACTTAGTTTTGTGTGGTATTTTTTGCAAGAAAAAATAGTTTTTTCATGTTATTAGACAAAGAAAAGCCCGAGAATGAACTAATGGTTTTTACCAATACTTTTGCAAAATATCAAAGAGGTAATCCTTTTCGTAGAGTGTTAAATAAAAATATTCCTTTGGTTTTATTATTGAAAATAATTAGACTTTTGAATAACAACAACGCAGGTATTGCAAAAAAAGAGATTCTGTTACTTCTTTGTTGGCGGGATAATAATGCAGAGAGTTTATACGTTGAAGTCAAAAAATTCGTAAAAGTATGATTTTTTTCAAGTAATGAGATAATTTTAGAAACATGTTATAAAATGCTTAATGAAACAGAAAGAGATGATAATTCGATTTTAATAGATTATCCCGATGATTTTATTCTAAAAATGAGACTTACAGGTTTGATTTTCATACGAAGTGCGGTCATTTTATAGATTTGAATACAAAAGAGAACAATGTTATTGATTATTATGACTGGGTATTAATTAAAGAAGAACTACCTAATTGTTTAATAAGAAAGCTTCAAAAGATGAAATTTTAAAGATTGTTGAACAACTGTTGAGATTAGAATTTTTAATTTCTCTTGCTATTCTTAAAAAGCTTAAAAATGTTACGGTAAAACCGAATTTTGTTTCAGATGATGAAGGACTTCCTACAAGTTTTGCTTCTGGAGGTAAGCCTGATATTGAATATTTTGAGAATGATGATACGGTTTTGGTGGAAGTGACTATAACAACATATAAAAGAATCTTTTTCTGTTCATAGACATTTAGAAACATTTGTAAAAAAGGGAATTAAATCTTATTCGATATTCATTTCTCCAAGAACTTTTATTGATAATTTAGTTTTGTAAAAAAAGATGGGTTTAAAGTAAGAACATCTGGAATTGATAGTTTTATAAATGCATTGGGAAAATACAAAATTTTAAAAAGGCTACTCTTAAATAATATGGGGATAATATATGGAAAAAAGAATAGGATAGTTTGAAAGTATTGATTCGTGGTATAGGTAATAACAAAAAAAGAATACAGGAGCTTTGAATAGATGTTAGTAGAAAAGGAAGATAAAAAAAGAGGTAGGAATAAATCTTATAATTATGTTCGTAATTATTGTAGAATAATGAGTAATATTTGAAAAATGTATATTGCAAGAGAATCTTGACGATAATAAAAGCATAGATACACTTATAGTATAGAGATAATTTGGTAGGATTTAACAAACGATTAAACCCTTTCTCTATCATATATCATTTAAGTATTGTCACTTGATAGTACTAGCTTAACTTCACCTAGCAACACTAATTCCTGATAATCAAATTGATGGGGAAATGTGCGCGCAACTACCCTGCGGATAAGCCGGAAAAGTTGTTGAATAGTGCAAAAGAACGAATGTCCTGTCCTATTTTTACATGAGTTTTTTACAAAGTTGCAATCTGAATATTAAAACTGTTATAGGAGAAATTATGTTCTTAGCGTTAGACATTGGCAACACAAATATAACTGTTGGTTTGTTTGCCATGAAAGACAAGAAAGTTTTACCTGAACCGTTGAAAGTTTGGATAATGTCAACTGTAAAAGAGCGGACTTTCGACGAATATGCAACATTGCTTATGAATATGCTTTTTTATGACGGTTTTGACGCAAAACAACTAAGCAATTTTGCGGTTGCAAGCGTTGTTCCGTCGTTAAATCCTGTTTTTGAAGAACTTATAAAAAAATATTTTGGAAAAAAAACGTTTTTTGTGAACTCAAAAAACTGCGGCGGACTTGTTTTTGCGGCGGGAAATTCTAAAGAAACCGGCGCTGACAGAATTGCCAATGTTGTTGCTGCATATTCTGTTTATGTCGATAGCTGTATTGTTATTGATTTCGGTACGGCAACAACTTTTGATTGCATAAATTCTGAAGGAATATATATCGGTGGGGCGATAGCTCCAGGGCCGTCAATTTCAGCGCGGTTGCTTAACTTAAAAACAGAGCAGCTTCCGCGTGTGGAAGTGAAAAAACCTTTAAAATCAATAGGACTTACAACCGTTGAATGCATGCAGTCAGGACTTTATTTTGGTTATACGGGGCTGGTAAAAGAACTTATTGCAAGAATAAAAAATGAAATGAAAATAAAGCATATAATTGCCACCGGCGGTTTAGCTGGACTTATGTTTGACGAAATAGAAGAAATAGAAATTATTTTGCCGTATTTGACTTTATCTGGAGTACGAATTGTATGGGAAAAAGTAATTTAAATGTCGAAAATTGAGAAAAAATTTTTAAATTTATGCGATATGTTTGTTGTTTTATCTGTGGTATTTTAAAATCCTTAGATTCTTAATAATATGAGTTAGACCATTTTTTTAGAGACAAGATATAAAAATATCTTGATGTTTTTACAAGAGATTTTAAGCGAGCAATTTCTGGAAATTCTTTTAGACTTGAGCGTTAGATCGGAGCAAAAATATTTTATTAGCAGGTTTTTGCGAGTTATGTAATCGTGAGAATTATAGATTGGAACAACATTTGCTTTCGGTTTTTCAACTTGTAATCGGACTTCTCTATATAACACCCATGCACTTAATGCAAATCAGTGGACAATGACAATAATGAAGAAAAATTATTTTATAATATCCTGATTTCTATGCTTTCTTAAGATGAACACTAATATTCACAACATAGGAGATGGACTGTTTAAGCCGAAGAGTTTTAACGGGTTTTATTCTTTCCGGATAATGCTTTTTTGTTATTTTTTCTCTGCTTGCATTCAAACTATGAAAAAGATACTGATACTACATTGACAAAGAGAGATAGTTATTGTACAATTCACTACATGCTAAGTAATAGAGTAGTTAATCCCAGCTCACTTTCACCCAGATTTTATTTAAGGGAAAAGAGGTTAGAGAGTATAAAACAATGTTTTTATATGGTGTATTTACGGGGCGGGTGTGGAGTCCGCCCCGATTTTTTATTTAAAAATTGACAAGTTTTGTCAGGGGAGGATTCGTAGAAAACAGAAAATTTCGTATAAACCAGTTTATCAAAGTGCCGGAGGTAAGACTTGTTGATTTTGATGGGACAATGATAGGAGTAATAAAAACAGCCGATGCTTTAGCAAAAGCGCAGGCAAAAGATTTGGATTTAGTGGAAATTTCTCCGCAGGCAAACCCGCCTGTATGTAGAATAATTAACTTCTCTAAATTCAAGTATGAGATGGAGAAAAAAGAGAAAGAAGCCAGAAAAAAACAAAAAATCTTTCATATTAAAGAAGTCAGAATAAGACCCCGTATCAGCGACCATGATTTGGAAGTTAAAATTAAACATGCCAGGGAATTTATTGATGGAGGAGATAAAGTGCAACTTACGGCTTTATTTTCCGGAAGAGAAATGCAACACAAAGATTTGGGAATTAAAATTATGGAAAGAATAAAAGAATCTTTGGCTGATATTGCGTGTCCCGAAAGAAAAGTTTATTCAATGGGTATGAGGATATTTTTGACTTTGGTCCCCAAAAATAAAATAAAATAAATTTAATTTGTGACAGACTGTTTTAAGTTCGGTTCGGCAGATGCAGATGTAGATTGGTTTGTCATAGTTTGGGGGAGGGGGGGATAAAGTGCCTAAAATGAAACAGCACAGCGGTGCAAAAAAACGCTTTAAAGTTACAGGAAAAGGAAAGGTTAAATATAAGAAGCCAGGGCAGAGACATCTTTTGACTGGGGATTCCGGGAACCAAAACAGAAAAGCAAGAAAACCTGCCATAGTTACAAAATCGGATATGAAAACGATGAAAAAGATTATGTCGTACAGTTTTTAGTAATATTATATAGGGGAGATTTTAGATGCGTGCGAAAAGTGTTGTGTATACAAGACAAAGAAAGAAAAAAATATTCAGACTTGCAAAAGGATCTTATGCAACAAAAAAAAACCGTTGGAGAATGGTAATCCAGCAGGTAGAAAGATCTCTTAATTATGCTTATACCGGAAGAAAGGACAATAAGGCAAATTTCAGAACTCTTTGGATAGTACGTCTTAATGCTGCAGTAAGAGAAGAAGGAATTTCTTATAATAGATTTATTTTCGGGCTTAAGAAAGCCAATGTTGCAATAGACAGAAAGATGCTTGCAGAAATAGCGGTAAACGATAATACTGCATTTAAACAGCTGGTTGAAGTTGTGAAAGCTGCATAGAAATAAATAAATTATTCTCCGGCAAAAACACTGATATTGTTTTTTCTTGAACTTATAATAACAGGCGTATTACTTTTGTCGCTTCCTGCCGCGCGCAGTTTCAGCGGTTTTTCTTTTATTACAAATTTATTTACATCTGTTTCAGCTGTATGCGTTATGGGTCTTTCAGTCGTAAGTATTGGTGAATATTATTCAAAGTTCGGACAGATAGTTATTTTAATTCTCGTGCAGCTTGGCGGTATAGGGTATATGCTTGTTTCCACCTCTATTACGCTGCTGTTTGGTAAAATAGCTTTGAAAGACAGACGCATAATGATTTGATATATCGTCTTTCAGCGGTTTAAAGAAACTTCTTTTAAAAGCTGTTTTTTTGTTTTAGCAATAGAATTCATTGGAGCGGTTATATTAACTTTTGTTTTTTTACGCAGTTTTTCATTTTTAAAATCAGTATATTTAGGAATATTTTATTCAATAGCGGCTTTTTGTAATGCTGGTTTTGGTTTTTTTTTTGCGACAGTTTAGTAGGATTTGCAAATGATCCGGTTTTGTTGTATGTGATTTCTGTCTTAGTGCTTATCGGTGGGCTTGGTTTTTTTGTAATAGTTGACATTTACGATACATATAAAGAAAAGCGTTTGCATTTGTGGACGCATACAAAAGTTGTTCTTTCTCTATCGGCAGCGATTACATTTTTTGCATTTATATTTTTTTATTTTCAGATACCCTGAAAGGAAATGGAGTATTTTATTCGATAAATAACGCTTTTTTTCAGACTGTAAGCGCAAGAACGGCAGGTTTTTATTCTGTCCCCGTAATTTGTTCAGTGAATTTATTGATGTAATACTATTATTTTTAATGTCAGTCGGTGCTTCTCCGGGAGGCACGGTGCGTGGTATAAAAGTTACTTCGCTTGCGTTGGTTTTTATATTTGTAAGAAGTTTGTTGAAAGGTGATGAGGATTTTGTTTTATTTAAAAGGCGGGTCCCGGTCGATATAGTAAAAAAGGCTCTGGCGGTTTTTATTATATTTTTTGTTTCAATTACATTTTTTTCGGCGATTCTCGTTTTGCTTGAAAGTTGTTTAAAACCGCTTGATGTTGTCTTTGAAGTTGTTTCGGTATTTGCCACAGTCGGATTATCGCTGGGTATTACCGCTGATTTGTCAGTTGAAGGTAAAGTACTTATCATTATTGCAATGATAGTGGGAAGAATAGGGATACTTACACTATTTATACTTGTGTTAGATTCGGTTGGTAAAAGGAAGAGTGTAAGATATCCCGAAGCCCGAGTATTAGTCGGGAAGGTCAACTAGCATTATCTTCTTTATATGTTGTAATGAATATGAAATTTTACGAACAGCCCGGATGCTTTAAAAAATTGCCTTTTCATTATGACAAAAGGATCATCGATGAAAAAGAAACAATTTGCTATTATAGGGCTTGGGACATTTGGTTATAATGTTGCGCTGGAACTTGTAAAAAAAGATATTCAGGTTTTGGCTATTGGACAATGACAGTGAAGCAGTCAACCGTATAAGCAGATTTGTCACGCAGGCTTTAGTGGCTGATGCAACCGATGAAAAGGTTATGGAAGATGCCGGTGTTGCATATTGTGACAGTGTTGTAATTTCAATAGGCGGAAATATAGAGACAAGCATTTTGTCTACGTTAATAGTTAAGGAGCTCGGTGTTAAAAACGTCATTGTCAAATCTTCAAGCCGTTGGCATTCTAAAGTTGTGGCAAAACTCGGCGTGGATACTGTAGTTTATCCGGAATTTGAAATGGCAAAAAACTTGTAGATAATATAGTAATGCCGAATATTTTGGAACAGATAGAACTTTCAAAAGATTATAATTTGGTTGAAGTTGTAGCCCCGAAAGAGATTTGGGGAAAGACAATAAAAAATTCAAGTGTCATAAGCAATTATGGAGTCAATATTATTGCTATGCGCAAACGTATTCCGATTATTGACGATGACGGACAGAGTGATATAAAGGAAGAGAGGATGATTAATGAGTAATGATATAAAGAATATGCTTTCAAACGAGCTAGATCATATAGAATTGGGGAAATTTTATTTTCTTAACAATAAGTATGATGAAGCCGTGTCTGAGTTTAAAAAAGTTTTGGAAATAAATCCGGCTAACGCTGAGACTTATTATAATATAGGTCTTATCAGAGAAAGTTCAAATCAAATGGGCGAAGCAAGAGAAATGTATTCAAAAGCGTTGGCTGTTAAACCCGACTATAAGATAGTCAGAGTCAGGCTTAATAAACTTATAGGTATTAAGAGTTAAAATATTTGCTATGTCAGTTTTCGGTGCGGCAAAAAACAGATTTTAAATACTTATATATAACATAAAATAGTATAGAGATTTTGTAATGGATGATATTAAACAGATTATTGATAGAGCGTTGGCAGAAATAAAAAATGCTGATCTCGCAGTGCTTGAAGACATAAAGACCAGATATTTGGGGAAAAATGGTGTGTTGACACAGATTTTAAAATCTCTGTTGCAGTATTCTATTGAGGATAAAAGAATAATCGGCTTGGAAACGAACGGAGCGAAAGATATTATTGTAAGTGAAATTGAGAAGAGAAAGAAAAGTCTTAAAAAAGTTTTACTTGACGAGAAAATGCATAAAGAGAAACTGGATTATTCTCCAAGTTTTTATTTCCCATTTTCAAAAGGGAGTTTTCATCCTGTTGTGCAGACTATAAAGAATATAAGTTCTGTTTTTAAGTTGCTTGGCTTTAGTATTGTGGAAGGGCCTGAAATAGAAACCGATTGGTACAACTTTGAAGCTTTAAATATACCTGAAAGTCATCCGTCAAGAGATGCGCAGGATACTTTTTATATTGAGGGTATGAAAAATCTGCTCAGAACCCACACTTCTCCGGTACAGATTCATGTTATGGAAAAACAAAATCCTCCAGTAAAGGTTATTGTCCCCGGAAGAGTTTACAGAAATGAAGCTTCTGACGCTTCACATTCGTCAACTTTCCATCAGATTGAAGGATTTGAAGTAGATGAAAATATATCGTTTGTGGATTTAAAAGCTGTACTTATCAATTTTATACACCAATTTTTCGGTTCTGAATTGGGTGTACGGTTCAGACCATCGCATTTTCAATTTACAGAGCCGTCTGCTGAGGTTGATATTCAGTGTTTTTTCTGTAACTGCGGGGGCTGCAGAATATGCAAAAATTCGGGATGGATTGAAGTATTGGGTTGCGGAATGGTTCATCCTGATGTTTTAAAAACCGTTAATTACGATTCTGAAAAATATACAGGCTATGCTTTCGGTATGGGAGTTGAAAGGATTACGATGCTTAAATACGGAATAGATGATATACGGCTTCTGTACGAAAACGATTTAAGATTTTTGAAGCAGTTTTAAAGGTATAATATTATTTTTATCGGTTTCTGTAATTGTGAAAAATTTGCAGAAAAAACAGACACTTCAAAAACTTGTCTTGTTATCTCGGGCACAATACCCTTAAAAGATTTGGATTTATTCCGTTTGTAGTGTCTCAAAATTAGAAATTCTTGAAGTAAGTGGGACAACGAAAGACTGGATGCTAAAAGCAATAGATGACCTCGGCGTGGCAGATTCTGGATCAAGTTCGTAATGGCGGAACTTGCGCATGTGGACTTGGACTTTTTGTGCCGTTGTCCCGAACTGACGGGAAAAATAAGGAATTGGGGAATGAAGTTATCGTATAAATGGCTTAAAAAGTTTATAGATTTTGAGTTAAGCCCGCAAGAACTTGCCTCAATGCTTATTTCCGTAGGCATTGAAACTTCTGTTGTTTCAACGGGGTGCGACTGGCACAGTGTCGTTACGGTAAAAGTTTTGGAGGTGCTAAAACATCCCGGAGCAGACAGGCTTTCTTTGTGTAAGGTCAATGACGGTTCAAAAGATTATTCAATAGTATGCGGTGCAAAAAACATTGCCGCGGGGCAAATTGTTCCTCTTGCAAAGATAGGTGCCGTATTGCCTGGAAATTTTAAAATAAATAAGTCCAAAATAAGAGGAATAGTGTCTGAAGGTATGATATGTTCTGAAGCTGATCTCGGTCTTAAAAAAGAATCCGATGGCATTTTGATGCTTGACAAAAATACAAAGATGGGTGTTGCTCTTGAAAACGTTTTAAGTGGGCTTGATTCTATACTCGAAATAGAAATAACTACAAATAGAGGCGATTGTTTAAGTCATTTGGGAGTTGCAAGAGAGATAGGTGCGAAATTGCGTAAAATACTGTCTTTCCCGACGATGATAAAGACTTTTAATATCCCGTACTTAAATTGCGTTGAAGTAAAATCTGATTTGTGCCATCGATATATAGGAAGCGTTATATCCGGTGTTAAAATATGTCCGTCGCCCGGCTGGATTACAGATGCTTTGGAAAAAAGCGGAATAAGACCCGTCAACAATGTTGTTGACGTAACCAACTACGTTATGATTGAACTAGGGCAGCCTCTGCATACTTTTGATATAACGAAACTTTCGTCTAGAAAGGTTGTCGTAAGAAAAGCTGTCGATTACGAGAAGATAATTGCTCTCGACGGCAAAGAATATAAACTTGATTCTGAAATGCTTGTTATAGCGGATAGTGAAAAACCTGTCGCGATTGCCGGAGTGATGGGCGGAGAGTATTCTGCTATTGATGAAAAAACTGAAACCGTATTTTTAGAAAGCGCAATTTTTGATGCGGTTTCAATAAGAAAAACTTCGAAAAAATTAAATCTTTCGAGTGGTTCTTCTTACAGATTTGAAAGAGGATTGGGATGGGATATAACCGAGCTTGCATCGTGGAGAGCCGCTAATCTCATAATTGAAATTGCAGGTGGCAGAATGGATGCAAGGGAAGATTTGCAGATTGTAAAATATGAAAGGGCAGATATAGCTTTAAGAGTTGAAAAAGTATCTAAAATTTTGGGCTGTGCTGTCAAAGAAGCCGAAATAACTGAAATTTTAAGATTTTTAGGAATAGATTTACGGTCCAGAGGCACAATAATTCTCTGCACTGTTCCGTCATGGCGCAATGATATAAAAAAGGAAGTGGATTTAATTGAAGAAATTGCAAGAATTAAAGGATATGATGCCATAACGTCTCCAGGAAAAAGGTGTACTGCTACTGCTGAAGTCTGTGTGCCAGATAATTCACTTCTTCATGCTGTTGTCGAAGAGTTTAGAGTTAAATTGAACGGATTTAGTTTCAGCGAAGTCCTGAATTACAGTTTTTCGGAGATCACTGAACTAGAAAAATTTGATTTGAAATATTATTACAAAATAGCAAACCCTATATCAAAAGAAAACGAAGTTTTAAGACCGTCTTTACTGCCGGCACTATATAAAAATCTGTTGCTTAATATCGAGTGGGGTTCTGAGACGGTGACTTTATTTGAGTATGGTAAAATTTTTACTGGACTGGGCGAAAGAAAAGCTTTTGCTGTTATAATGTATGGTAAAGTTTGGCAGGAATGGTGGAAATGGGCGGAACAAAAAAATAGTCCGAAATATGACTTTTATTTCGGCGGCGGAATAGTAAGAAATATTTTGCCGTCAGATGAATTTATAATTGCGGAAAATTTAAATGCTGAAAGCTATTATCACTCTGGAAAAACAGCGTCTGTTGTTTATAAAGGGAAACCTGTAGGGCAGTTTGGTGTTTTGAAACCGTCAATAACTAGCGACATTGCAGGTGACGTATTCTATTTTGAAGTTAATTTAGAGTCGTTTGAGAATGTTTGTGCAGGAAAGAAATCTCTGTATAAAGCATATTCAAAATTTCCTGAGGTAAAAAGAGACATCTCAATTACTGCGGATAAAACTTTGCAGTTTTCAGAGATAGAAAAAGTCATTAAAAATGTTATTAAATCCGGCGGTATTTTAAAAGAGTATTCGTTGTTTTCAGTGTATTCTGATGAGTCTAAAATAGGTGATGGTAAAATCAGCTACTCGTTCAGATTGTCTTATAAAAACAGCGAAAAAACGTTGACCAACGAAGAAGTCAATAAAGATATGAATGTTCTGTTACAGAAACTCGATGCTGATTTCGGTGTCAAATTAAGACGTTAAAAGTAAAAGTTTCTTTAACAGCTTTATAGAGGAATGAGAAAAAAATAATTTGTATTTTAATAGCTACGCTAATGTTTAGTCCCTCTGCCGGGAAGAATACGGCACAAAACCCAACAGATGGGCACTACGGCGGTTTTAGCCATAGATCTCAAAAACGGAAATGGGGGACAGTGATTGTGTTGTGAGGGCGTGTTTGTAGTCAGTGATTACAACATTATGAGTGAGATAGCTAGGCAGAGGAGTCTGAGAAATTTGAAAAAGTGGTGCTAAATTCATCCTAGAAGTTACAATGCCGACCCTAAAATGATTATTTTGACAGATACAATGGCGGGTGGGGGGCAACCACGACGGTACTATCTAAATAAGTCAATTAAAAGCACTTTGCTATACGCTCTCAATCACGGAATGATGATTTTTGGACAGGAGTGGGCGTGCTTACGATTGTTGCTTGTGTTGCCATTGCAAAAAGTTAAAGAGGATGGCGGGTGGGGAAAATAAATAAACAAAACCAGCGCCAAATACAGTGGATCGGCAGGCGTAAGTATGGTTGGATAGATAACCGATGACGTTGAAACTATATTGCGGTAAAATAAAATGATAATAAAGAGAGATAAAGATATAATTCAAAATTATTTTGAAGATAATTCGGGTGTCATAGGGTCCAGTGCCGATTTTGTTGCGCTAACGGAAACTGAAGACGATATATCCGGCTTTCTTGTTGAAATGTCTAAGTCTAAAACACCGGTAACGGTTGTAGGATCGCTTACGGGAAATACTGCCTCTGGACTTGCGTTCGGCGGGAGTGTGTTATCTTTGGAAAACTTAAATAATATCAGCGAAATAAAAGAGATTGATGATAAAAACGCTCTTATTACTGTTCAGGCTGGAGCAAAAATTCATGATATAAAATTGAAAGCTTTCAACGGAGGCTGGATGTATCCGCCGGATCCTACTGAAAAAAATGCGTCTATTGGTGGAAATATTTCAACTAATGCTTCTGGAGGCAGAGGCTTTAAGTTTGGCGTAACGAGGGATTATATCAAAGCTTTAAAAGTTATTTTTTCAGATGGCTCTCAAAGTTATATCGAAAGGGGTAAATATTTCGCGGATAAAAACGGCGGAATAACTTTTGATACGAATAAGGGTAAAAAACATATACTGCTTCCTAAATATCATTTGCCTGCAATAAAAAATGTCACAGGATATTACAATTATCCCGCCGCCGATTTAATGGATGTTTTTATAGGTTCAGATGGCACTCTTTGTGTTATCGTCAAGGCCGTGCTTAAACTTATTCCTAGTTTTAAAGAAGTATTCGGCGGGATAATATTTTTTGAGAGTCGCAATAGCGCGTATGAATTTGTAAATAAAATAAAAATTATTTCTAAAAATACGGAAAAAGAAAATTTAAAAGATTCAATCAGCGCTATGTCTTTAGAATATTTTGATAAGAATGCATTGCTTATGATAAAAAATTATTATCCTGTCATACCTGAAAATATTGAAGCTGGTATTATGTTTGAACAGGATATATACGAAGATAATTTTGATATTCTAATGGAAAAATGGGTTGAAGCTATCAGTGACAGCGGCATTGATTTGGAAAAAGTTTGGTTTGCCTCGAATTTTGCACAGCAGGAAGAATTCAGAGTTTTCAGACACAGAATTCCAGAGTGTGTAAATGCAATTGTAAGAAAAAATAAAATTCCAAAATCCGGCACGGATTTTGCTGTTCCTGAAGGGAAACTGCCTGAAATTGTTGACTTTTGTGACAGGGAGTTTAAAAAATCTGGCATTTTTAATTTAACTTTCGGACATATAGGTGAAAATCATCTGCATGCAAATATTATAGCTTCAAATAAAGAAGAATATGAACGATGCAGACGAATATGTGTAGATATTGCTCAGAAAGCTGTTGAGCTTGGCGGAACGGTTTCTGCGGAACACGGAATAGGAAAACTTAAACATATTTTATTGGAGAAGATGCTTGGTGAGAAAGGCTTTAAAGAAATGGCGAAATTTAAAAAAAGCATTGATGAATCCGGGATTTTGGGGCAAGATAATATATTCCCGAAAAATTATATTCAACGGATTCAATGATTAAGTAAGAAGTCAAAAAGTAGGTTATACACTGCTTGTCCAGTGTTTTTCAAGCAAGTACGATGTCCCCCCCCCCCCCTGAAGTTCAATGAGTGTGTTGAGATTAGGAAAGGAAAGCCGGCGCAATCTATCAGAAAGATTTAAATCAATCATGAATTATGCGAAATTTTCAGAATTGGCATCCTCATTAATTGATGTCGTAATCTTTGGATATAGTATTTCTTCCTGCTGTGATTGATTTAAATCAATCATGAATTTAGGGTACAAATATACATTTGCGGGCATAAAAACTAAAGGATTAAAAAGACTGGAAGATAAAAAAACTAATTAATGTTTTACATTTTGATGTGTTTAGGCTTGTTGAGCTTTAGCGGTTGTTGTAACAAGGAAGTAGATGCTAAATCCAGTGAATAAAGTGTCTGCAGTTGAAGTTAGTCAAGGGAAAACGTTGAGTGAAACGGTATGGAGTGTCGCTAACAATCCGTATGTTCTAGCTATTCTGATGGACGGTGTTATCTCTGCTGTTTGGTATTTGGGCTTTTATAAGCCGGTAATGAAAAAGATGTCGGACTTGGCTAGTGTTTCTCCGACAGAGGAAGAGGATGAGCGGTCTGATAAAAGTGTTCAGAACTTAGAGAAACAACTTGAGGCTTTGAGGTTTAGTAAAAATGGATCTGAGTGGCTTGCAACTGAAAAGACGAAGGAGCTGAAAAGTCTTGAAAAACCAGTTAGAGGCATTTCGTATCGCTTCACATGGTTTAGTAGGCAAACCGGAAACGGCAGAGGAGTTGCGAGTAGCAATTATCAAAGTAATTAAATATAGTATGGATTTGCGGAAAGAGAAAAGGGATTTTGATAACGTTAAACTGTGATCACTCAGAGTGGTGTCAGAAACTTCAACAGGAGATTGCATAATAGATAAACCAGATTAAGGAATTAAATCAGCAAAAAGCCAGTTTATCAAAAATATCAAACAGTTTTTTAGACTGCTTCCAACTTTTCTTATTTGCATAAACATATTTCACAATGAACCGACTGCCCATCAACTGGCTATAATGTGGGACGGAATTGACAAAGGCGGAGTCGAGAATGCATAATAAAACAAAAGAGAAAAGATGAAGCATACAGTGTTCAACTATATGCTTCTGTTGTATTTGATAATATCTTAATTTAAAAGTTTTTGAATATCAAAAGTTTATCAATTCAATCCAGTATGTCAAATCACGTTTGTAAAATTTAAATCAATCACAGCAGGAAGAAATACTATATCCAAAGATTACGACATCAATTAATGAGGATGCCAATTCTGAAAATTTCGCATAATACACAAGTTTGACAAAGAAATTCAAAAAAATATAAAATTACTTATCAATTTTTGTATGATATTTTAATAAATAATATAAAAGGACAGCAATGAAGGTTTTGTATATGTTGTGATTTTGCTTTTTCGGCAATAATTCATGAAGTAGCGCACGGATATGTCGCTTATTTAAGAGGATGATACAGCCAAAATGGGGCAGGATGTACTACTTTAAGTCCTAACCACACATAGAATTATTTGGGACTATTTTACTTTCAGCAATATTATTGGTTTTGAAAACACCTGTTCTTTTAGGATAGGCAAATCCCGTTCCTTTAAATCATAGAAATTTAAAAAATCTGAGAGAGGATGTTCCGCTTGTTTGTCTTGCCGGACCTGCCTCCAATATATTGCTTGCTTTTCTGTTAGGACTGGGGGAGGGGGGATGCATATTGCGAAATATTTTCCGAATTTTGAGCTTATACGTAACTGATTGATAGAACATTTTTTATATATGGCGATTTATTTTTGCAGTTGTTATAAATCTTATACCTGTTTCGCCTTTTGACGGTTCAAAAATTATAACATATTTTTTTGCCTGAAAAAATTGCGGCAAGATATTTAAATTTAAAGCCATACATTTGTTTAATACTGTTGTGATATTGTCGTCTAAAATAATGTGGAAGTTTATATATTACATAGCAAATTTTTTTGTAGTGATTTCCAGAATAATTGCTTTTTGATGTTTTTCCGAGTTAAACAAAAAGAAAATTTTAAAATAAACAGAGAAAATTATATGAGTAAAGTGTTGTCAGGTATGCGTCCAACAGGCAGGCTCCATTTGGGTCATTATTTCGGCGTTCTGGTGAACTGGGTTAAATTTCAAAATGAATGTGAATGTTATTATATGTCAGCAGACTGGCATGTTTTAACTACCAGTTATGTTGATACTTCTGCAGTTAATGAAAATACTTTAGAAATGGTTGCCGATTGGATTACCGCGGGTATAGATCCCGAAAAAAGTGTATTTTTTAAACAATCAGGAGTACTTTATCACAGTGAATTGTTTTTAATACTTTCTATGATAACTCCTCTGAGCTGGCTTCAAAGATGTCCTACGTACAAAGAACAAATAAGTCAAATCAAAAATAAAGATCTCAGCAATTACGGTTTTTTAGGCTATCCTATTTTAATGTCTGCAGATATTCTTCTGTATAAAGCCGATATTGTTCCTATCGGAGAAGATCAGCTTTCGCATCTGGAGCTTACTCGCAAAATAGCAAGAAGATTTAACAACTTTTACGGTGATACTTTCATTGAACCTAAAGAAGAACTTACAAAAACTGCAAGCGTTCCGGGCTTAGACGGAAGGAAAATGTCAAAATCTTACGGCAACTCAATTCTGCTTGGCGAAAGCGATGATATTTTAAGGGATAAAGTTAAAAGTATGTTTACGGATCCTCTAAAAATAAAAACAGCCGATCCCGGACATCCATGCGGTTGTGTAGTTTTTGCGTTTCACGAAATATTTGGCATAGAATATAAAAATAGGGAAGAAGAATGCAAAGCAGGTGCAATAGGGTGTATGTCGTGTAAAAAACAGTTAATGGAAATGCTTTCTGAATTTATGAAACCTTTGACTGAGAAAAGAAAAGACTTAATTGCCGATAAAGCGTATTTGGAAAAGATAGTTGAAGCGGGATGCCGAAAAGCCGCGGAAATTGCGCAGCAAACCATGGAAGAGATCCGCAAAGCAATGAAGTTTTAATAGATGTTTGCCGGCTGTTTGATTTCTTTTGAAAAAATTAGGATTTTAAATATCCTGAAAAGAATGTAAAAATACAGATACTCTAGAGGATAGGCTCTGCTCGTTGTGATAGAAGAATGGGATTGTTATGGTTTATGACATACATCTTGATACATTTGAGGGACCTTTAGATATTCTTCTGCATCTTATAAAAAAGAACGATTTGGAAATTAACGAGATAAAAATAGCCGAAATAACAGCCGAGTACCTTACGTATCTTGATTTGATGCAGGAACTTAATATTGATATAGCAGGTGAATTTCTTGTTATGTCGTCGACTCTTATACAAATAAAGGCGAGAACTCTTATTCCGTCAAATAATGAAAAAGATATCTTAGAGGACGATTCTTTAAGTTTTCTTAAAAACAGACTTTTTGAATATCAAAAATATAAGGAACTTGGAAGACTTTTATCGTATAAAATTATAGAAAATTCGCAGATTTACTATAGACCGGCTCTCCCGATAAATAAACAGGATTTTGTTTTAGATGCTACGATTTTTGATTTAGTGGGCAGTTTTCGCACAGCTTTAACGAGGCTTCCGGAAAATATAAAAGAAATTATGTACCAGGAAATTCCTATTGAGACAAAAATCAGGGAAATTCTTGATGTTTTAGAGGGAAGACAGTATATTTCTTTTAATGATATATTAAGAATGCAAGAGACTAAAACAGCGCTGATAGTGTGTTTTATGGCTGTTTTGGAACTTGTAAAAAATAAGCAGATTGTCGCTAAACAGTCCGAATTATTTTCGGAAATAAGAATTTATAGGATTTACAATAAAGAAGAATAAGGGAGACTGCTGAAAACTAAATTATTGGTTTTGTTGTTAACAACCACTATTTATGTTATATTGTCTGTCTATCAGAACGTTATCCCGAAACCAACAGATATACCGTTAAAAAAGACCATAGTTGAAGTCATCTCGGATTCGGATATCGTTTCGAATAAGTAAAGCTCGTTAAATGGATATATTGATGATCGTATGTTCTATGCCGGAAAAATAAATGTGTTAGAGCAGATGATAATAGGTTAAGTAATATTGGAATAGTACTGTGTGATCTAGAAAGAAAAAGGGACAGAAGAGAAGTCAAAGCTGATAAGGATGTTCAATGAGTTAAGGGGTTCTCTTAACGGGCGCAGAGAGATATAGTTATGTGGCTTATAGATATAAACAAACTCGCTAAGATGATAGATGTGTGGAGCATCAAAATCTTTTTGCTTTGATCGATAAGTCGGAACAGACTACTAAGGCTTCCTTAGTGAACCGTATAACGAGAATGCAGAGTAGAACTCTAGCAGTGTTGTGACGGAAATAGGTGTAGTAGTGAGGAGAGTAGTTAACCATTTTGATGGTGACAGCATTCCTTTCTCTACTTCAGCTGCACTACCAACGATGGGCTGTGAACGATGCCCAATTGAATCCGATGAATCAGTCGCCGGAATAGAGCGATTAAAGTTAAAAAAGGAGAAAACAAAATGGACATTTAAAGGAAGTAAAAGATATTTATTTCGCAGCAATTTTGAAGCTCTTTACATGGAATATAACGCACCCAAAACACGTAGAATTGGCTATATATCAAGTACAAGCTAAATATCTTACGAGGGACTTTGAAAGAGCAAGTGTCTGAAATTATATTGAGTCTGAATCGAGAGAATATAATAAATATATTTTTAAATTTATGAAAAAAGAAGATAAACAAAAATAGCTTTTGCAGGAATCTGTTAACTCCGGTTTGAAATTGGTTTCTGAAACCGACACAATACGAGAGGAAGATGATGGAAATATCTGAAGTCAGACAAATTTTGGAGGCACTGCTTTTTGTTTCTGAAAAACCTTTAAGTTTAAGAGAATTAAAAGAATTGATAAAAACGGATTACGCCGATATTGATAATATTGAAAATATTTTAAACGAACTCAAAGAAAAATATGCAAATTTAAATAAACCTTATGAAATTAAATTTGTCGCAGATGGCTGGACTTTTGCTACAAAACCGCAGTATTCTCTGTGGATAAAAAAACTTTTCAAAGAAAAGTCTGTTTTGAAATTGTCTCCGGCAGCTCTTGAAACTCTGGCAATTATTGCCTATAAACAGCCCATAACGCGAGCTGAAATTGATGAAATCAGAGGCATTGAATCTTCAGGGGTTATTGACACTCTTCTTGATAGGAAATTGGTAAAAGTGGCAGGCAGAAAAGAAGCTTTGGGAAAACCTTTGCTTTACGATACAACGCAGGATTTTTTAAAACATTTAGGGCTTGCGCATCTAAGCGAGCTTCCCCTTATTGAAGATATGCCTAAAGATGTGCAGCAGTCCGATAATGAGCCTGAACCAGAACTGCCTTTTGACGGTGGAAATTTCGGCGGCGATGTTTCGATTGATGTTATCAAAAAAGAGTTGGCTGGTGCTGCTGAAAATCCGGCTGGAAGTGAAAGAGAAAATACTTAAAACTGAAAATTTAATCAGGCACAGGTATTTGATAATAGCGGACGCGTGCCGAAATTTGTATCATAGAATTAGTTTTTGATGTGTTGCGTATGGCGGAAATGTATAATATTTTTTTATGGAGTCGATATGAAAATCTGTAAGTTTACAATAAAAACAGCCTCTGAGTCGCTGAAACTTATTACTGTTGCGTCTTTGTGCGCATTTTGTATTTTGGTTTCAGGACATTATTATCGGATTAAAAACTATGCTAAAACATTGTCGGAAACCCTCAATATAGTCGTCTTTTTTGACAAAAATTCCGTAGATGACACAGTTATAAGTAGAGAGATCGAAGCTACGGGTTTGGTGTCGGTAAAAGAGTATGTAAACGCAGTCGAAGCTTACTCAAAAGCCGTTGAAAGAAACCCATTTTTAAAAGATATTTCCGTGCCGGATGCCGCAAAATCAGTTCAGGCGTATGTGCTAGTTACTCCAAAATCCATACCATATGAAAATTTTCTTTCGAAGATGAAAAATGTTTTAGAGAGAATTTCCGGCATTGATGAAATAGTGTTTGATATGACGGTTTTTAAGCATTATATAGAAATTGAAAATTTATTGTCGTTTTGCCGGAAAATATTTTTTGTTTTTGCGGTTATTATTTTTATTTTATTTGTTTTCAAATGCATATTTTTCGTTTTGGAACAGGAGTTGGATACAAGAAAGATTGTTGCAAACATTTTCTCGTATTTACTGTCTTCGATGTCCGGTTTTCTTATTTTGTGGACTATCTGCATTTGTGCGCGGTATCCTTTGTTAATCGATAAGATAGCGATATTTTCAATAGTACCTTTTATTGCTGTTTTAGGAGCCGTATTGGACTAATATGAAAAAAATATTTATTTTAATTGTTTTGTTGTTATTTTGTTCTTTTGTATCGTTATCAGGACAGAGCGAAGATATAAAAGTGCAGTCAAAAAAGCTTTCCGAAATTAAAAAATCAATAAAAGAAAAGGAACGGGAAAAAAATAAACTTATCCGCCAGGAAAGAATTTTTAAAGAAGAGCTGACGTCTATTAACGATAGTATAGGAAAAACCGAAAAAAAACTTGCAAAGATCTTGGTAAATATAAAAACCACTCAATATAATCTTGATAACTTTTCAAAAGTATACAATGCTTCTTCTTCAAGAAGCGCCGTTTGGAATCATGTTTTGCTTGACGATATCAAACTTTTCAATAAAATGACTTTTTCTTATGAGCAAAATCCTGTGGAGTATAAGATAAGGCGAAAATCTTTGGAATATAAGAAGGAGAATTTTGAAAAAGAAAAAAAATTGGCGATGATTTCTGCAGCAAGCATGAAAAGATGTGAAAGATCAAAAAAAGATCTTTTAAATCTGCAGCTTAAAGAAAGCAAACTTGTGGAACGTTATAAAAATATGCTCAAAGAAAAAAAAGAACTTTCGGATATTATATTAAATAGAAGATTTACCGCTGAACGGGAAATAAGAACTTTAAGTGAAAGCGCAAAAGCGTTGCAGAGGCTGATAGATAAAATAAATGAGGTAAACAAAAGGAAACGGACAGCCGCAGTGCGTCCTCCTGCTGTACGGTCGGGAAGAAAAAAATCTCTTCCGTGGCCTGTAGGCGGGAAAGTTGTCTTAGGTTTCGGCAGGAATAAACATCCTGACCTTGATACTTATGTAATAAGCAACGGAATAAAAATAGAGGCCGCTGATTTCAGTCAGGTAAAAAGCGTTGAATCTGGGATTGTAGTTTTTGCCGGGCAGTTCCGTTCTTACGGGAAAGTTATTATAATAGATCACAGTGATTTAAATTTTAGCATTTACGGTCTTTTAGGCAAAATGTTTGTTAAACTAGAACAAAAAGTTTCAAAAGGTGCTGTTATTGCAGAGCTTGGCAGCGGAGAAGAGAACAACGTTTTGTATTTTGAAATAAGACATAATAATACTCCTGTTGATCCGATACTGTGGCTTCAGGCTAAATGAAGACCGTCTTCCTTCTGTCAGTCTCGCTAAAAGTCCAACAACATTTATAAGCTGTTATGGGGGCATGTGTAATCCGAAACCTGTCTTTTTGCCGTCAGTTTTTAATAACGGACTTCCATACCAGTGGAGATAAGAATGAAATTGAGAAAAAATTGTGTTTACCAATGTATTTTTATTTTTTTACAGGGTGAATACTTTTGATGTAGTCGATAACGATAAAACCTATGGTAAGCTTAAACTGATGATAAACGTTATGGAATTAATAAATGCAAAATACATTTTCGAGACAGATTCTGAAGATTTGGTCGCCGGCACTATTAAAGGCATTCTCGCTTGATTCGTTTTCGTAGTATATGGGGAAAAAGCATATAAAAAAATGAAAAATAAAATCGAAGGGATTTAGCGCGGGCAGCACGGGGCTTCGCATTATGGCTAAAAACAATTCATATCAACCGTACATTGATGATAAATCTACGGCAGATATGTTGGGCGATGAAGCCTTAAGCTTAATGTCGGGGCAAAGCTGGGAAAAAGGTTAAAATTATGGTTTCAAGAAACGATGTTTTAAGTGAAATTGAGTTTAATCTTGCAAGAAAAGAGATAAAAATTAAAATAATAGAAACAACTCTGTTTGATGACAGCATGACTTACCGATTTAGTAGTCAAAGTGCAGGCAATATCAAAAACGTGCTTGCCGGTTACAAAAAACAGGATATTCATGTTTTAATTTTAGATTTGAGTAACAATTCTGACGGACTTCTTTCTGGATTCTGCCGTAATGTTTATGAAGGATAAAATGTTTATTCTTACCGTAAAAAGCAGAGTTGAGGAAATGAAAAAAGAATATTTTACCCCCCCCCCCCTGTGACGGAGAGTTTTTTGATATTCCTCTTGCTATACTTGTAAACATAGGTTCGGCTTCGGCGGAGCAATGTAGGATTAATAGTAGGGAACAATGGGTTTGGAAAGAGAAACCTTCAGTTTGTTGTGCCTTTGGTCTAATGGTGTGGCTTTAAGACTTACGGTTGCAGAGCATTATCTTCCGCCAGGTCGTTTTATAAACTGTTCTGATAATAAAAATGTAAAGAAAGTTATAATATAGAAATTAAAGTTAGCGAAGAGGAAATCAGAATTTATATGCGAAGGGACAGAATTGAAGACAGTGCCTTAAATTAAGTTTTGGAAATCATAAAAGAAAATAAAATTGCCGAAATGATAAAATACAACGGTTCTAAGTGAGGCAAAAATGGCAAAGAAAATAAAACGGATAAAAAGAAAAAAATGATTGACTTGTACATCTTATTGTCATCCTAAAAAACTAAACTTTTTCAGGATGAGATTTGGTCAGGAGAATACTGTGCCGCACAAAGTTAGAAAAGAAAGTATATGGGTTAAAATGTATGTAATAGTATTATTTTTTTGCGGGGTAGGAATATGGTTTTCCATACAGCTTGCGCATAATCGGAAAATATATACGAATGCGACGCTTAACAGAAAGATAGAGAGCGTTTTGGTTAAAAATGGTATTGTTGAAAATGACATCTTAAGTCAGTATATAAGAGAGCGGAATAAAAAAACAGCTGCATGGAATGAATTTTATAAAATAATAAAACTTAAATCTGGTAAAACCGCTCGAACTTTTGAAAAGAGTTTTAGAAGTGTTGCCAGCTCCATGAAAGTAGGTTTGAGCAGAGCGGATAATGCCGACGGTTCGGTAACGTATAAGTTTTATTCGTCTGAGAAAAATTATTTCAATATAACTTTTATGAGTCTCAAAAAATCTTCAAAAGGCTAATTGTGGAATATGAATATATTTGCAATAGAAACTTCATGTGACGAAACTTCGGCATCGGTAGTTTTGAATGGTTTGAAAGTAAAGTCGGTCGTAATTTATTCCCAGATAAAAATACACGCCGGATTTTTTGGCGTTGTTCCGGAGCTTGCGAGTCGCTCTCATATAGAAAATATCAATCTCGTAATATGGCGGGCTTTAAGTGATGCTGGTATAAATTTTACTGATTTTTCTCAAAAAATAGACGCTCTTGCTTTTACCTCTGGTCCCGGTCTTGCAGGTGCCTTACTTGTCGGAGCAATTGCCGCAAAATCGCTTGCCTGCGTTTATAAAAAACCTTTAATACCGGTAAATCATTTAGATGGACATCTCTATTCTTCACTTATTGAAAATAGGTCCGTAAAACTGCCGTTTTTAAGCTTAATAATATCAGGTGGACATACGGAATTAGTCGTGGTGGAAGATTTTGGAAAATATAAAGTACTCGGAAGCACAAGAGACGATGCCGCGGGTGAGGCGTTTGACAAAGCCGCTAAAATGCTCGGGCTGTCTTATCCGGGTGGTCCTATCATAGATAAAATAGCGGAAAGCGGAAATCCTGAAGCGGTCAGGTTTACAAGACCTTACTTGAAAGGGAGCTGGGATTTTTCTTTTTCTGGAATTAAAACGGCTCTTTTAAATTATCTTAAAACAAATCCGGTTAGAAATGAGAAACAGTTAAATGACATCTGTGCTTCTTTTAGACAGGCTGTTGCGGAGACACTTTGCTTTAAATCTTTTGAGGCTGCGAAAAAATTTAATTTAAAACGGATTGTGCTTGGCGGCGGAGTGAGCGCAAATTCTCTTATAAGAAAAATCTTTTTGGAAACCGGTCAAAAAAATAATACAAAGGTTTTTATTCCGTCTCTTATTTATTCTACAGATAATGCCGCGATGATAGGCTGTGCTGCGTATTTTAAACAAAAAAAATGTGGTTTGAAATACGACAACATTCAACTCAAACCCAATCCGTCTCTTCCATTGGAAAACTGGCGGTTATAAGAGGATAATATTTCGTATATAGCTTTGAAAAGCATAAGCTTATGTGCCATTTGCTTTGTGCTTTTGTTTTTTCATTTTGCATTTCTAAACTGCTGTAAAATAGTTGGTAAATACGGCGTAAAAACGATGTCTTTTGCGAGGTGAAAGTGAAGAAGTTAAGTTTAGGAAATATTGAATTTGACAATAATATCATTCTTGCCCCTATGGCTGGGATAACGGATTTACCTTTGCGTCGTCTTGCAAAAAGCGGTGGAGCCGGACTTGTATATACGGGGATGCTGTCTGCTAGAGCGCTTGTCCGTAGTGATGAAAAAACAGAAAAACTTTTAAAAACAACAGAGGATGAAAGACCTGTTGCGGCGCAGATTTTCGGCAGTGTTGCTCATATTATGGCGGAAGCGGCAAAAATTGTCAGAAACAGTGGCGTTGACATCATAGATGTCAATCTTGGATGTCCTGTGAAGAAAGTAGCGAAAGCCGGCGCTGGAGCTAAACTTCTCGCCGATGAAAAGCTTGTTTCGGAAATTTTAGAATCTGTTGTAAAAAGTGTTGATGTCCCCGTTACGGTTAAAATTCGCACTGGTCTTTTGCCGGAACATAATGCGGCAACAGAAATTATCAAAGTAGCGTATAATTGCGGGATAAAAATGGTTGCGGTGCATGCAAGACCTGCTTCGCAGGGACACTCCGGATTCCCTGATTTAAAATTATTCGCTGCTTCCTGTGCCGGCGCAAAAATTCCCGTTATTGCAAACGGCGGTGTTGTAGATGAAAAAACTGCGGCTGATTTTTTACGAGTGCCAAACTGCGCTGGAATTATGATAGGACGCGGTGCCTTAGGCAATTATTCGATATTTAAAAGACTTGAAGCATTTTTTAGTAGCGGTAAAAAACTGCCATTGCCGTCAAAAAAAGAAAAAGTGGAATGGTTAAAGAAACACGTCCAATATTCAGTGGAATATTATGGTGAAAAAAAAGGATTTGTCGTTATGAAGAAAGTTTTCCATTACTATGTTAAGGATCTGCCAAATGCCGCAAAAATACGGGATATATTTAATAAAAAAATAGTTACATTGTCGGACTTTAATGAGTTAATAAAGCTTTTTTAAGGTTTGTTGCCGCAGGTTTTTCTCATCGCTGTTATGGCAGAAGTGTAAGTGTAAAAAAAATAAATATTTCCTCAGGCTCAATATCAGGATGGGAAAAATTAAAAAAACAAAAAGGCTTTCACGTCTACGTCATAGAAAAAGAAAAACTGTTAAAACCCGTTATTACTGTATCGAAAACCTTATGAGCGCAATATTCTTTTATGTTTATTGCAGCCGACAGAAGTGTCTTTCGCACATTTGGAGTTGAGCTACTTTCTGTTGACAGAAAAGTATAATAATGTATAGAATAGTTGAGAAGCGGAAAATAAAAGCAGATGAATTTTTAAATGAAAAAGTTTTTATTGCTGGTGCTGGCTACCACGTTTATTTTTACAGCAGGCTGTAAGAAACAAGACATAAAGCATGACAATATAGACAGTACAGACAGCGTAGAAACAATTGTTTTTACTGACGAACCGTCGATAAGAGGTAATCATTTCGATAGAGATATAAATCTTAAGAGCATATATTTTGATTTTGATAAAAATGATTTCAGAAAAGATTCTATGGAAATATTAAAAGAAAATGTGGATTATTTAAAAAGCAATCCTGATATAAAGGTTGTTCTTGAAGGTCATACCGCAATGAGAGAGGTATGGCCGAATACAATTTGTCTTTAGGACAGTGCAGAGCTTTAAAAGTTAAGGAGTATTATACGCTGCTTGGAGTTGCTGCCAACAGGATTGCAACAACTTCGTACGGACATGAAAAGCCTGTTGATTTTAGAAAGAATGAATTAGGGTGGGCAAAGAACAGGAGAGTGGAAACGAAACTGCTGGTGAGACAAAGATAGATTAAACATTACAGATTTATATCGGTATATTTTATATTTATTATGGTTTTTACCACTCTGGATGATGCATCACGTTAAATTCAAGTGCAATTACAGATTTGAAAGGCGAGCTATCGCGGTTGCAGATACAGAATAAAGAACTCCGGGAAAATCAGTTCGATTTATATACAAAAGCTGATTCGACTTATGTGATGCTTGACGTTCTTAGTGCTTCGCTGCAGGATTTGCAGAATAAGATTTCTGTATTAAGCCAGGCGATACATGATTTGAAAGTTGTTACAGATAAAAGATCAAAAAGCAACGACCAATCTGTTCTGCCTTCATTTATTTTACCAGAACGCTTACGGCGATTACTTAATGGCAAAATTTGACCTTGCGTATTCGGGATTTCAGTCGTTTGCAGATAAATATCCTAATGCTGAACTTGTGCCACAAGCTCAGTTTTATATGGGTGAATGTTTTTATTCTATGAGTATGTGGGACAAAGCTCTTGAAGAATACAAAAAAGTAGAGCAGCGTTATAAAAAAAGATCAGATTTGGTGTCGTCTGCAAGGCTTAAAATAGCTTTATGCTGCCAAAAGCTTGATAAAAATGAGGAAGCGATAAGAATGTTTTCGTCAATAATAAAAGATTTTCCGCAAAGTCCGGAATCTTTAACGGCAAAAGAGAGTATCGAAATATATAATAATGCTCAAAAGAGGTAATTTATTTCCTTATTTAATAGTTTCAGTATTTTTTGCATGTGGCGATTTATTTTCTGTTTCACCGTGAGGAAAATCCTGTTTTTTTGTCTTCGACTATAGAAGTTTCTTTTTATTCTCCATCCAGTCAGAGAGCAGAACAATCACCGGCTGCAGTTTCTTCAAAAAAACCGGAGCGGTAGCGGCATGGGAACAGATAAAAAGCAAAGAAGATATAATCGTAAAGAAAAAAAAGCTCCGGAAAAAAACGGACGGACTAAAATTCGAAGAGAAGCCGAAATTTCAAATTGAAACTGACACAAAAAAATCAGATAAGCAGTCCGCAAAATCTGTTGGAGAAAAAAACTGAAAATAGTTGAGTTTTCAGGCAATAGCAGCAATGTTGAAACTTTTCAAGCACCGGATTCCGATAAACTGCTTGCCGGAACAGACTCGCAGTATGAGGGACTTTCTTTTGATGCTAAGAGTTTCAAGTATTCTTACTATAGTGAGCAGATAATAAGGAAAATATGGAAACAGTGGATGTGGGGTGAGAATTACGGAAAGCTTAAAGTGCTTGTATATTTTAAAATCCGCAGAGACGGAACAGCATATGATTAGAATCTTCGGGAAACGGCGAATACGATAAATATGCTTTAGATGCAATCCGCAGAGTGGTGCCTTTTAATTATTTGCCTGACGGTTATGAATACGATTCGCTGGGAGTTTTCTTTGAATTCAAATAAAGGAATTAAAATATCAAAATAATAATAAAAATCTTATTTATTTTTACGGTTTTGTTTTTTGTGGTGACTATCTATGCGCAGAGCAATGTTTGTCTTTCTCTTTCCGCGACTGGAAAAAGATCTGATATTGCTGTAGAATATTTTATTGCTGCGGATAAAAAAGATGATTCCGTAAAATATGCAAAACTTTTAAAAGAGATAATAGAAAATGATCTCATTCTTTCCAGACATTTCAATGTAATACAAAACGCATTTGAAGACGGTGAGAAGACCGTTTTTAAGTAAAAGTTGCCTTTATGGGAAAAAAGAGGAGGAGCATCAGTTCTTCTTACAGGTTCTGTGTCTATTAACGGTGATAAACTCGTTCTTGAGATAAAAATGGTTGACGTTATCAGCGGAGAAACAATATGGAAGTGTAATTATAAAAACGAATCTTTAAACTACAGATATATGGCTCACGAAGCAAGCGACGAAATTGTGAGAAAGTTTACGGGTGAAATGGGCATAGCGCGTTCAAAAATAGTTTTTGTAAATGACAGTACGAGATTTAAAGAGTTATACATTATTGATTATGACGGGTATAATCTTCACAGACTTACAAAAGACAATAAAATAAATATTATTCCTAAGTGGTCACCGGATGGGGAACAGATAATTTATACAAGTTATCTCTACAATAATCCCGATTTATTTGTATTAGATCTTGTTAAAAACAGACGCAGCATTATTTCAAAATATCAGGGATTGAATACCGCCGGTTCGTTTTCTCTGGATGGAAAAAAATACTTCTGACTTTATCGCGTGGCAGATATCCGAATTTGTATTTGATCAATACATCCGGTGAAATACTGCAGCGGCTGACTAACAGTTCGTACATTGATACAAGTCCTTTGCTCCTAATGAACGGGAGATAGTATTTATTTCAGACAGACCCGGCTATCCCGCAGCTTTATATAATGAATGTCAACGGCGGAAATATAAGAAGGCTTACGACAAGCGGTTTCTGCGGTTCTCCGTCATGGCCTCCGCGCGGCGATAAAATTGTTTTTACAATGAGGCAGCCAAAAGGGAATTATGACTTATATGTCTATGATTTGCCTACTGCAAAGATAACAAAACTTACAAATAATCAGCGAAATAATGAAAATCCGACATGGTCGCCAGACGGAAGATTTGTAACATTTTATTCAAACAGATCCGGTAAAGGCGAAATTTATGTAATGGCTATCGACGGTTCGGGAACAAGAAAATTTGCGGAAATCTTGGGTCCCATCATGGTCCCCTGTTTTAACAAGATAAAAAGTTTTTGTGTAAGAGGATAAAATGTTTGAGGGGAAAAGTTTTATAGATATACTCAATATGGGCGGTTGGACGCTTTTCGTTCTTTTCTTTTGGGAGCTTCAGTCCTTTCAGTAGCAATAATTTGTCTTAAGCTGGTTGAATTTTGGATAAAATCAAAAACAACAAGGTCTCAGTTTGTGTGTAAACTGATGAAAAAAATTAAAAAAGACAAGCTTGACGAAAAGGATAATGTCTATCCTTGTTAAAAAAGAAGCGCATTCAAAAATCGTAATATATGTGTTCAAAAATTTACTTAATATAATGTCGAAATTGTGTTGTCGGGAATGGATAAATAAAGTGAAGAACCGCAAGAAGAACTGAGAAAATTGCGGAGAGAACGCTGATATTGTGTCTGAACCATGCAGTAAATAGATGGTATGTTGCGTGTGTTTTTCCGGGCAATTCTATTCCGGTGTTATACAGGAGAATTTAATGGCAAAAAGAGTAGGTATTATAACTTCAGGTGGGGATGCCCCGGGAATGAATGCGGCTATCAGAGCCGTCGCAAGACGCGGGATTTTTTGGGGATACCAGATGATAGGTATAAAAAGAGGATTTAAAGGACTTCTTGACTATGAATTTATGACGCTTACTTTGCGATCGGTAAGCGGTATAATAAATACTGGCGGAACAGTGTTACACACGGGAAGATGTCCTGAAATGAAAACAAAAATCGGAATGGGCAGAGCTGTTAAGGCTATAAAAGACCTTGGATTGAGTGCTGTGATAATTATAGGAGGAGACGGTTCTCTGGCTGCTGGTAATTCCTTGTCAAAACACGGAATAAAGGTTATAAATATTGCAGCATCTATTGATAACGACATATACGGCACAGATGAAACTATAGGTTATGACACGGCTTTAAATACTGCTGTAGAAGCTATAGACAAAATAAGGGATACTGCAAAAAGCCACGACAGGGTTTTTGTAGTTGAAATTATGGGCAGGGAACACGGATTTTTAACTGTTGACGTCGGACTTGCAGCGGGTTGCGAATATATAGTGGTACCGGAAATGAAAGTTGATATGCAAAAACTTACTGCAGAGCTCAAGAAAGGAAAAGAAAGAGGAAAAACTTCTGAAATTATAGCTTTTGCCGAAGGATGTGGTTGTTCAGCTGAGTTTGCAAAAAAAGTGGAAAAACTTACTGGTCTTGACGTAAGAGTAAGCAATCTCGGATATATACAGCGTGGCGGAAGACCAACTGCCAGGACAAGAATACTTGCTTCAAAATTCGGACATGCCGCGATGGATCTTTTCCATAAAGGAAAAGCGAATCTTTTTGTAGGAATAACTAACGGCAATGTATCTGCAGTATCGATTTGTGAGGCTATAAAATGTGAAAAGAAATTTGATGTAAAGACCGCTAAAATAGTGAAAAATTTGTCAGTTTAACCCCCCCCCCATCCCCCGTGTCTGCCAAGATATAGCAAAGCTGTAAAAAAGAAGGGAAAGAGATGAACGAAGCGTTGGAAAAAATTAAGCGCGGAGCAAATGAAATTATTTCTTTTGAAGAACTTAAAAAGAAACTCGCTTCTGGTAAAAAATTAAGGATAAAACTGGGAATTGATCCCACCACTTCGGATTTGCATTTGGGGCATACTGTTATTATAAATAAATTAAAAACTTTTCAAGATTTAGGTCATCAGATAGTATTTTTAATCGGTGATTTTACGGCAAGAATAGGTGATCCGTCTGGCAGATCAGAAATGCGTCCCGTTATGACGGATGAACAGATAAAGAATAATGCGCGAACTTACGCCGATCAGATATTTAAAATTCTCAATAGAGATAAAACAGAGATTGTATATAACAGTAAGTGGCTGAGTGAACTTGGCGTAAAGGGACTTTTAAATCTTGCTGCAAAAAGTACGGTAGCTCAGATGCTTGTGAGAGATGATTTTAAAAAGAGATATAAAGAAGACAGTCCGTTAAGTATAGTTGAATTTCTCTATCCTTTGCTTCAGGCTTATGATTCTGTGGTTTTAAATGCTGACGTTGAACTTGGCGGTAGTGATCAGAAATTTAATCTGCTTCTCGGAAGAGAAATACAAAGAGATTACGGAATTAAAGACGTACAGGTTGTGATTACTATGCCTCTTTTAGAGGGGACTGACGGCACTAAAAAAATGTCGAAATCGTATAAAAACTGCATAGCTTTAAATGATTCGCCTGAAGATATGTTTGGAAAGATAATGTCAATTTCCGACGAACTTATGTGCAGATATCACGAGCTTCTTACCCAGATAGACTTAAATGTCGTTAAGAATATGCATCCTAAAGAGGCAAAATCTGCGCTAGCCAAGGAGCTTGTGGAAAGATATTACGGAAAAGAAGAAGCTTTAAAGGCGGAAGAAGAATTTGATAGAATTTTTTCAAAGAAAAACATTCCAAATGACATCGGAGAATATAGGATAAAGGACGAAGAAATAAAACTGTCCGATTTGCTTGTTAAAAGCGGTATGGTTTCAAGCCGGAACGAAGCAAGACGTATTATAGAGCAGGGCGGCGTAAGAATAGATTCGCGGAAAACAGTCAGGGATTTCGTGGTTAAATCTGGAAACACGTTTGTTCTTCAGGTGGGTAAAAGAAAATTTAACAGGATAATAAGAGAGGAAAATTGAAATCGCTAAAAACCGTGGCGCATTTTTTTACTACTGGTTTATCTGTAGCGAAATTTTTGTTCCTTTCCGCAGGTTAGGGCAATAATAGAAGGAATTTTGTTATGGTCTGAGTTATAGTTAAAATATGAAAAAACTTTTTATTTATATTTTTTGAGGATAAAAAATGTATAAAATTATAAGCAAAAAAGAAATTGGGCCGAAAGTGCGAACTTATGAAATTTGTGCTCCTGAAATTGCAAGAAACGCAAAAGCCGGACAGTTTGTCATATTCAGAATTGATGATAAAGGAGAGCGCGTTCCTTTAACCGTAGCTGGAACAGACCCTCAAAAAGGCTTAGTGAGGATAATTTTTCAGGAGGTGGGGAAAAGCACAATGCAGCTTGCCTCTCTTTGCGAAGGTGATTGTATAAAAGATTTTGCAGGTCCTTTAGGACGTCCTACGGAAATTAAAAAATACGGCACTGTTGTTGCCGTTGCCGGCGGCGTAGGCACTGCTGAGGTTTTGCCGGTTATAAAGGAACTTAAACAAGCTGGCAATAGAATTATTACTGTGGTTGGAGCGAGATGTAAAGATTTAATAATACTTGAGGATGAATTAAAACGTGAAAGCGATTTGCTTCTTTTTGCCACAAATGACGGAACATTAGGTATAAAAGGATTTGTCACAGCTGTTTTGAAAGATGTGATAAGCAGAGAAAAAATAGATATAGTGTATGCCATAGGTCCGGTACCTATGATGAAAGCCGTTGCGGAACTTACCATGTTGAAACGTATAAAAACTTTAGTTTCTTTAAGTCCTATAATGCTTGACGGTACCGGAATGTGCGGAGCGTGCAGGGTCAGCATCGGAGGGAAAATGAAGTTTGTCTGTGTTGACGGTCCGGAATTTGATGCCCATTACGTAAATTGGGAAGAACTTGCTTCAAGACTTGAACTTTTTAAAAATCTTGAAAAAATATCGGTTGATAAATTTAAATATAGTCAGGAGTGCAAATGTCACAAAAAGTAAAAATGCCTGAAAGGGATCCGAAAATAAGAAAAAAAGATTTTAAGCAGGTAAATACAGGCTATACACGCGATGAAATGCTTAAAGAGGCAAAAAGGTGTCTGCAGTGTAAGAACCCGTCTTGTAGTCGCGGTTGTCCCGTTGAAGTTAATATTCCTGGATTTATAAAATATCTTGCTGGCGATAATCCCTCTCAAGCCGTAAAAGTTTTAAAACAAAAAAATAATCTTCCCGCCGTGTGCGGCAGGGTTTGCCCTCAGGAAAACCAGTGTGAAAGATTGTGTATTTTGGGGAAAAAAGGCGAAAGCATTTGTATCGGAAATTTGGAAAGATACGCAACTGACATCGCGTTTGAAAATAACGATAGCATTGCGGTGGCTGAAAAGAGTGGTGTAAAAGTTGCTGTTGTCGGTTCGGGGCCGGCAGGACTTACTTGCGGCGGCGATCTGTTAAAAATGGGATATGATGTTACCGTTTACGAATCTCTTCACAGTGCCGGGGGTGTTTTGCGTTACGGTATACCTGAATTCAGACTTCCGAAGGAGGTTTTAGATAAAGAAATAAACAATTTGAAAAAACTTGGGATGAAAATAATTCTAAATACTCTTATAGGAAGAACGAGAACGGTGAAAGAATTATTTAATGAAAGCTACAAAGCTATATTTATTTCAGTGGGTGCAGGACTTCCCGTATTTCCGGGAATAGAAGGCGAGAATTTGAACCACGTTTATTGTTCAAATGAATTTTTGGTGCGCGTAAATCTGATGCGTTCTTTTGATTTCCCTAATTATGATACGCCCGTATATAGAGGTAAAAATGTTGTAGTGATCGGTGGCGGAAATACTGCTATGGATTCAGCAAGGACGGCTCTGCGGCTCGGAGCAGAAAGTGTCAAGCTCATTTATAGAAGAACCGAAAAAGAAATGCCGGCAAGAGAAGAAGAGCGTTTGCATGCCAGAAAAGAAGGTATAGAATTTATAGTTCTAACAAATCCGATAAAGTTTATAGGAGACGAAAAGAAATTCGTTAAAGCTGTTGAGTGTATAAAGATGGAACTTGGTGGCTATGACGATTCCGGAAGAAGACACCCTCAAGAAATCAAGGAATCGAATTACGCGATAGAAACAGATATGGTTATTTTGGCTTTGGGGCTGCATCCCAATCCGGTTTTAACGCTGCTTACCGAAGGTTTAAATACTGATAGGCATGGTTATATTATAATTGATGATAACTATATGACTTCAGTACCAGGCGTTTTTGCGGGTGGTGATATTGTCGGTGGAGATACTGTTATAGAAGCAATGGGAATGGGTAAAAAAGCAGCAAGCTCTATAGCGTGTTATCTCAATCAAAAATAACCGGGGTGGCAGGGCTGTTTTAGATTTTCATTTGATAATAGCAACAGTCCGGCTTTATAATATCATTTGCTTATTCTGAAAAATAATGGGCTTATTATTTGAAAAGGCTTTTAAACAGTACGGTATTTTGCAAAAATTTTATTGTAGAAATTATATTCTTAGCAACGTTATTTTTATATATGAGCCGGATTATGCTTGTGACGACAAATAAAAATTCATGAAATGCTCTATAAAATACTTCTGAGGATGAGATTTATAAACAAATAGAACTCAATCCTTTGGTGCCCTGTAACGCGCTGGGATTGATGATACGTCTGTCCTGTGGGAAGTTCGGTAGCTTTGAATAAAATATTATTAGGAAAGCAGAAAAAGGAAAAATGCTGTATTTGATTGTTGTAAGCAAAACCGATTGATTAGATGTTTTTAAAATTTTTTTTGGAATTGCTTCCTAATAATTACATTGAGAATTATTCGGTTTTAAGGAACATAGTAAAAAAGGTGATACGGGCGTTTGGGTTATACCAATAGATTAGGTGCTCCACGCGGAAAGATAATAAACTGTAAGGCATATTTTGGATTTAAATGCCGCTTCATGTACGGTGCAGGATAGTGAATATGAAATTACCTTGCAAAATTTAAAAAAGCTTTCCGTTATAGTTAAAATGGCTAAGGGCGTTGCTGTTCTTAACAATCTTCAGGATGGCGATAAGATGTTGATTTCCAAAGCGTGTACGCACCATGGATGTCGGAAGAATAAAACTTCCGAGGTGGATTAGAGAATATATTCAAATAAGAGTTTAGAAATTAAATGTGTGTATTAGGAGAGGATTATCCTAAAGATGTTGCAAATTGTAAAATTATAATGCAATAGCGGTGGTTGTACTTTAAACAGAAAAGATATGTTTTCAAGACTTAATAAAGCTGTTAAAATCGGAGCGCCGATAATGAATTACGGTATTGCAATATCGGTTACACGACATTATAGAAAAAGTGCTTGAAGTTTTTCCGGAAGTATTATCAGCTTAAGCTTATAAAAAAAGCATGAATTTTCATAATTTTTGAAATTGATTGCTGGTTTTGAGTGTGTTTTTATATTATTTTTTTGTTAAGGGTGGGGCAAATGAAAATAAAAATATTGATATTTGTCTTGATTGTTTTGTCCGGATGCAACAAAAAGATTGCGTGACTGCCTACGAGCTAGTCCGCGGAAAACGGACAAACTAGTTCGCAATCGTGCAGTGTAGTCGCGGTACAAAAAGAGGAAGAGTGTGAAAAAAAGAAGAGAAAAAAAGACGATGAAGTAAAGTCGCCTCCGCCAACACCAACGCCTCTGTTCCGCAAACGGTAACAAAATATAAAAAGGCAAACGGGATACGAAGCGAGAGTTAGGCATTTTACAGGTCGGAGGCTGGATTGAGCATTGGACGGAGAAGGACGGCGTAAAGATTGCTGCTGTATATTCTGATACCGGCTATTATTTTGAACAAGTGTCCATTGCTGGCGGGAAAACCAATTTATTGCTAATCTTAGAACTTATTATGATCCGTACGGCAAAGAAATACCCGAAGAGAATTTATTCGCCGTATTGTCCGAAGATGAGATTATATACATCTTTGCATTAGGATAGAGTATTCTGCGTTTGGCAGAAGCTGGGATATAACATGTGGTTTTGGCAAGACTCACTCTCTGTGTGGGAAAAAGCAGAGTACGAGAAAATAAAAGCGACTCAGGATCAGAAATGATAAAGATAAAAAATGAAAAAATGACTTATAATGATTGGATAGTAAAGCGATAGTTGTATAATGATATCATTTTAAAAAATTTTAATTTTTACTGGAGATTCTTTAATCTTTAAATAAATGATAATTCAGGTTTTAGGAATTTGTGCGCTCTTTTCAAATAGTCAAGAAAATCAGTTACATTAATTTTACTGGACGCAAGAATTGTTGGTACAATAAGTTATGTTATATAATAATTTCGATAAAATATGGCTTGTTGTTCTCAAACTATAAAATGTCTTTCTATTCACTAAATTGTATTTTAATAATAGTATTTGCTGATAATCAACTAAAGGTATAATGGTTGCCAGTTTAACTTTTTTTATTATACAGATATTATGCTAATTTTTTCAGTTGACGTCACAAGAAAAATTGCTATAACTTCCGTCAGAATTGTAAGAACTCATCTGTACCTCTATAGTATAGTTCTCATAACATTTAATATGTTGCTAACTCTATTTACGCTGTTTTTTAATTATTTAGATTAAAGAATATATTGACATCTCGTATGCGGACAAAAGCGTTCCTTGTGTTAAATTATTAAAATCAAAAAAGTGTTGAAAAGACAATGTTAAATCTGATACAATTATTCGACAAATTTGTTTAAGAGAAAAGGAGCTGTTCTATGAGGAAACCCTTGATGGCAGGAAATTGGAAGATGAATAAAACTGTTTCAGAGGCTGTGAGTTTTGTAAAAGCACTTAAAGGCGCGGTTACCGGCGTATCAAATGTTGAGATTTTGGTTTGCCCTGCCTTTACGGTGCTTTATGAGGTGAATAATGAAATTAAAGGTTCAAATATTAATTTAGGAGCGCAGAATCTTTTTTGGGAGGCAAAAGGAGCATTTACCGGTGAGATTTCTACAGCGATGATAAGAGATACCGGATGCTCTTACGTTATAGTAGGTCATTCTGAGCGCAGACAATATTTCGGCGAGACTGATGAAGCTGTAAACAAAAAAACAAAAGCAGCACTTGCAGCGGATATTACTCCCATAGTTTGTGTAGGCGAAACTCTTAAAGAAAGAGAAAATAATGTAACTTTTAGTGTTATAGAAAAACAGGTGCGGAACGGCTTGGCGGATCTTACTTTGCAGCAGGCGTCTTTAACGGTTATAGCTTATGAACCCGTATGGGCTATAGGAACGGGAAAGACTGCAACTCCCGATCAGGCTCAGGAAGTCCACTCTTTTATAAGAAAAATATATGCGCAGATGTACGAGGAATCTGCCGAGAAAGTAAGAATTCTTTACGGCGGTTCCGTAAATCCGGGCAATGTGTCGGATCTTATGAAAAAATCTGATATTGATGGCGGTTTAGTAGGCGGAGCAAGTTTAGAAGCCGAATCTTTTACAAAACTTGTCAAATATTCTAAGTAAGTAAAAGCAAAGCATATTCTTCCCCTGCGAAAGAAAGCAGCGTACGGCGCGGATTGAGTAAAGCGTGGATTAAAAAAATGAAAGAGATAATTCTAAGTTGTTTGATGTTTATTTTTCTTTTGTTGTGTGTGTGAATCGGATGTAGATGTCGAA
Source organism: Candidatus Endomicrobiellum trichonymphae (assembly GCF_002355835.1). Taxonomy (NCBI): domain Bacteria; kingdom Pseudomonadati; phylum Elusimicrobiota; class Endomicrobiia; order Endomicrobiales; family Endomicrobiaceae; genus Candidatus Endomicrobiellum; species Candidatus Endomicrobiellum trichonymphae. The sequence goes on from NZ_AP017459.1 coordinate 463,480, forward strand.
AAATACTGTTCTTAAAAGAAGAATATTATAAAGTATGCTATTTCAGCGAACTCAACGACACGGATACTGGCAAGTTATTTTAAACCCGAAAATAAAAATAGACCCAAAAACTGAACTGTTCCTTTTTGAAATAGCAAGTAAGTTCAGTCCGCAGTCTCAGAATGGATTAGCCCAGCTTTGGGCAGAGTAAGTATAGGGTGGAAAGATGTATGGATAAAATTATGAAGTTGGCTTTTGGTACGGATCATGCTGCCGCTGAAGTGAGAAATAAAGTAAAAGAGTATTTTCAAAGTGCTGGTTATGAAATCGAAGATTTCGGTTTCTGCGGAGATGGAAGTTGTGATTATCCGGATTATGCTGTTAAAGTTGCGGAAGCTGTTATAAGCAAAAAAGCGGATAGAGGCATTCTTATATGCGGAACTGGAATAGGTATGTCTATTGCGGCAAATAAGATGAAAGGTATTATCGCGGCAGTTTGCTGGAATGAAGACACTGCAAAACTTGCGGTGCGACATAACGGCGCAAATGTTTTATGTCTGGGTTCAAGAACTGCTACCTTAAGCGAATTGTGCCAAAGAATAAAAATATTTCTTGGAACTCCGTTTGAAGAAAGGCATTTGCAGAGAATAAGAAAAATTGAAGAAATTGAAAAACAACAGTGTCAGAAATAATAAGTAAAAGATTAATTTTCACTGCTGTTTTTTCTATTTTTTATAGTGTCTGCGTTGCGTCTTAAATAGAGTCGTTATAAAGACGAGTTATGATTTTTCTGCAGTTAAGACCGGTACGGAATGATAGAGAAGTTTTCTTCCGGCAAAATATACGAAAAAGTTGACAAGATAGCGCAAGATACTTTTATTCGATGCTTTTTAGCTGAATATTATGTGTATAGCTGCTTTTCGATCGAAAAGGAATATACTTTTGCTCGTAAGTACTTGTGGATACCGCTCAATATTTTTTGACGATTATTACGGTTGGATAAATGATGATTTACTGGAATGCCGGTTAAGTTCTGTATTTGGAATTTATGCGTGCCTGCCGTTGGTTTATGGGCAGGAGATTCGTCTCCTATGATATGTTTTGTGCTTAACAGAGCAGTGAGGATCGTTTTGAAAACTCTCCCGCACGGATATAGAGTAAAATAGTTTTTTTACAAAGTTTAAAAAGGAGCTGTTATATTATGGAGACTTCAGACTTAAAAATAATATCTGCTGATGTCAGAAAAGATATTATTAAAATGCTTAGTCTTGCGGGTACGGGACACCCAGGTGGCAGTCTATCTTCGGTTGAGCTTTTGGTATCGTTGTATTTTAAACATATGAAATTTAATCCCAAAGACGCAAATGACCAGAGTAGAGATTATTTTATATTGTCAAAAGGACACGTTTGTCCCATACTTTATGCGGTTTTAGCGCGGCTTGGATATTTTAATCCTGATGAATTGTGTACCTTAAGAAAAACCGGAAGCAGACTTCAGGGACATCCGGCAAAAGACAAAGAACTTCCGGGAATAGAGATATCCACCGGTTCTTTAGGATACGGTTTATCTATAGGAGCGGGAATTGCTGCAGGAATGAAACAATCAAAGAAAAATAATAGAATTTATGTTCTTATGGGCGACGGCGAGCAGCAGGAGGGAAGTATATGGGAAGCTGCAATGTCTGCGGCTCACTTTAAATTTGATAATCTCTGCGCTATTGTTGACGATAACGGTTTGCAGATAGACGGTGCTACAAAAGATGTAATGAATGTCAATCCTTTAGCTGATAAATACAGAGCTTTTGGGTGGAATGTTATAGAGATAGACGGGCACAATCTTGAAGCGGTTGACAAAGCGTATTTGCAGTTTAAAACAGAAAAAGGAAGACCTACGGCGATAATAGCGAAAACTGTTAAAGGCAAAGGAGTTTCTTATATGGAAAATCTTGTCGAATGGCACGGAAAGATTCCGTCAAAAGAATTGGTTGAAAAAGCGTTGGCAGAAATTGACAGATCATTGCGATAGAGATGGCGGACTATATAGTTGTCTTTTGAGAAAACGTCGCGGAAAAAGTTGGAGAAATGAGGATAATAGTGGCGATGCGGCATAACGATTAAAAGTATATATTCGATCAGGAGAAAAATATGGTAGAAGTTTTTGGAAAAAGGGCTACAAGGTTTGGTTTTGGCGAAGGTATTATTGAGCTTGGAAAAGAAAACCCTAAAATTTTTGTTTTAGGCGCAGACACCATTTCTTCAGTTCTAATAGATGGTTTTAAAAAGATATTTCCCGACAGATTTATCAATGTCGGTATCGCGGAAACTAATTTAATAGGTATGGCTGCGGGGCTTGCCGTAGCGGGATTTATTCCGTTTGTGTCAACTTATGGAGTTTTTGCGTCCGGAAGACCGTGGGAACATATAAGGACAACGGTGTGTTATTCAAATTTAAACGTGAAAATAGGCGGTTCACATTCGGGAATTATGGTAGGACCTGACGGTGCAACCCATCAGGCTTTAGAAGATATTGCTATAATGAGATGTCTTCCCAGAATGAAAGTTATAGTGCCATGTGATTTAGTTGAGACGAAAAAGGCGGTAGTAGCAAGCGCATATTCGGACGGACCCGTATACATAAGATACGGAAGAGAAAATATACCGGTGTTTACAAAAGACGACGCTCCTTTTGAGATAGGTAAAGCAAATATTTTAAGAGACGGAAATGATGTTGCGATTGTATCCTGCGGAACGATGGTTTACGAATCTTTAATGAGTGCTGAGATTTTAGAAAAAAAAGGTATTAAAGCAAGAGTTATAAATATCCACACGATTAAACCTATAGATGAAAAAGCGATCATTAACGCCGCGAGAAAATGCGGAGCGATAGTAACCGCGGAAGAACATCAGGTTTACGGCGGGTTTGGCTCTGCAGTCGCTGAAGTGCTTGTCAAAAATTATCCGGTTCCTGTTGAAATGGTAGGAGTTGCCGACAGATTCGGCGAGTCCGGTGAGCCTATGAATTTAATGAGCAGGTTCGGGTTAAGAGACGTAAATATTGCGGACGCAGTTTTAAAAGTTTTAAAAAGAAAATGATATGACGGAAAGAATCGTATTAATCGTTTTGGATAGTGTTGGTGTCGGAGAACTCTCTGATGCTGTTTCTTATAATGATGCGGGCACGGACACAATCGGACATATTTTTGATAGGTCTGAAAAATCTTTTTCTCTGCCAAATATGGCAAAACTCGGATTGTATAAACTTTTAAATAGAAGAAATTCTCTGCCATGTGCAGACGTTACGGGTTGTTACGGCAAAATGATGACAAAATCGCCGGCAAAAGATACTATGTGGCAGGACACTGGGAAATGTCAGGTATAATTTTGCCCCCCCTTTCCTGTGTATCCGAGAGGGTTTCCTAAAAAAGTAATAGAAGAATTTGAGAAGCAAATAGGTGCGAAAATAATAGGCAACTGCAGTGCTTCCGGAACTGAAATAATAAAACGGTTCGGATCAGAGCATTTGAAAACAGACTGTCCCATTATTTATACTTCAGCCGATTCGGTTTTTCAGATAGCGGTTCACGAAGAAACTTTCGGATTGGACAGACTGTATAAAATATGCGAAATTGCACGAAATATTTTGTGCGGGGTGGGGGGGGGATGCTGTAGGAAGAGTCACTGCGAGACCTTTTATAGGCACAGACGGTAGTTACAGAAGGACGGTAACCATGAGAGATTATTCTTTAACTCCGGTTGAAAGTACGGTTTTAGATAAAATAAAAAATTCCGGTGGCAGCGTTATTGCAATAGGAAAGATAGAAGATATTTTTAACGCTAAAGGAATAACCGAAGCCGTTCATACCGAAGGGAATTTAAACGGTATGAAAATAACTTTAGATAAAGTAAAACATCCTTTTGAAAAACAAACATTGATTTTTAACAATCTTGTTGATTTTGACATGCTTTGGGGACACAGGCGAGATAGTTTCAACTTATGCGGAAGGACTTAAAGATTTTGATGATTTTTTGCCTGTGTTGATCGAAGAATTAAAAGACGATGATATACTTATTATTACGGCGGATCACGGCTGTGATCCGATATATGAGTTGCATACGGATCATACGAGAGAATATGTTCCGCTTCTGCTGTGCGGAAAAAAATTAAAGAAAAATATTGACTTGGAAATAAGAGAAACGCTGTCAGATATCGCGCAAACCATCGCTGATATTTTCGGACTTCCGGCTATGAAAAACGGAAAAAGCTTTAAAAATATCCTGTGTTGCATAAGCTGAAAAAATTGTCTATTTATCTTGCTTATTTATAGGTGGGAACGTGAAATTAAACATATTTAAAAAAATTCAGGAAACAAAAAAGACAATCTTGTCTTTACACGACTTTAATCCCACAACGGCAGTTATTGCCGGATCAGGACTCGGCGAAATAAGCAAACAATTTACAATACGCAAAACAATAAAATATTCAGACATTCCTTACTTTCTTAAGACTGCGGTTCAGGGACATGCCGGAGATTTGCTTCTTTGCTCTTACGGCAGCGCCGATCTGCTGATTTTTAATGGACGGTTTCACTATTATGAAGGGCATCATCCTCAGGAAGTTGTCTATCCTGTGAGAGTTATGAAATTTTTAGGGATTAAAACTCTTATAATTACCGCTGCAACCGGTGGATTGAATAAAAAATATTCTGTCGGTGATATTATCGTTTTAAAGGATCATATAGATTGCACTGGAAATAATCCTTTAATAGGTGTTCATTATGACGAGTTCGGCGAACGTTTCCCAAATATGGAAAATGTGTATGATGCCGTTTTAAGAAAAAAAGCATTGAGTTTAGCAAAAAAATTTAAAATTAAAGCCTGCGAAGGAATTTATTTCGGAGTTTCCGGTCCATCTTATGAAACTCCCGCATCCGTAAAAGCATATCAAATTCTTGGAGGTGATGTAGTGGGAATGTCGGTGGTTTATGAAGCGACTGTTGCGGCTCAAATGAAAATGAGAGTTTTAGGTTTGGCATATGTTTCAAATATGGCTGCAGGTATTCATAATAGACCGTTAAGTCATGCCGAAGTTATTGAGAATGGGGAAAAAGTAAGTCTCAGTATGTCAAAAATAGCAAAAAATATTATTAGTTTTACTGATAATCAGGTGAAGTTGTTATAATAATAACGAAATTTATTGTGTAATTTATTATAATGAGAAAAAATAAACATGATCTCTAAATAAAAATAAGATTCCTCAAAATCGGTTATATTTTATTTCATGTATGAAACAAGACATATTGCTGTTGGAGCAGATTATTATTTCGCCGAGGTTTTATTTAATGATTATATTGAAAGATTGTTACTACAAACAAATAAGATTACGTCGAAATGGAAATGAGTGATAATCCGATAAAAATTGCATTTATAGGTGGTAGCGGGCTATATCAAATTGACGGTATTGAAAATATTGTTGAGAAAGATATTGATACGCCCTTTGGTAGACCTTCCGATAAAATAATTACGGGGGTGATAAACAGAATAAACTGTGCTTTTTTGCCTAGGCACGGCAGAGGGCATATTTTAAATCCGTCAGAAATTAACCAGAGAGCAAATATATATGCGTTGAAATCTCTAGGTACGGAGCAAATAGTTTCATTTACAGCATGCGGTTCTTTAAAAGAGGAAATAAAACCCAAAGATTTTGTTATTCCGGATCAGGTTTTTGATAGAACAAAAAACAGATCGCTGACTTTTTTTGAAAAAGGTATAGTCGCTCATGTCTCAATGGCATATCCTTTCTGTAATGAGATAAGAAGTTTAATTCGTCAGACTGTTTATGAGATAGGAATAAAATATCATTTCTGCGGAACTTATGTATGTATTGAGGGGCCGCAATTTTCTACAAAAGCTGAATCGCAAATTAACAGACAGTCTGGATTTTCAGTAGTCGGAATGACGCTTTTTCCAGAAGCAAAACTTGCCAGAGAAGCTGAAATCTGTTATGCGAATATCTCTCTTGTAACTGATTTTGACGTATGGAAAGAAAGGGAAGAAGTGACAAACGATGCCGTTGTAGCAAACGTTGCGGCAAACGTTGCAAACAGCAGGAGAGTTATTAAAAGCCTGATATTAAAACTTTCAAGGAGAGAAATAAAATGTTCCTGCGGCAGTTCACTAAAGAAATCGCTTATGACCTCTTCTGATAGAGTGACAGTAAGTCCACATTATAAAAATGTGTCTTTGTTAATTGATAAGTATTTTAAAAAATGAAAGCTGTCCCTACAATTTTTTTCTATTAATGTTGGAGTACTAACGAGCTGAACGTCAGTAAGAAAACATTTTTTTGTTTATGTTATCATAGAAAAATAATCTTAGTTTGAGATTTTCAAAGTGAAAATGTAAGATATCTTTATTCAAGAGATTTTAAGATGGCTTTACCGAAATCTTCTGCAACGTCAGGACCCTTTGCAGTAATAATATTTCCGTCAATTTCCAAAGGATTGCCGGTATATATAGCGCCGCCTTTTATCAATGCTTCTTTTCCGTCAATGAAAACCGTTGCTTTTTTTCCTTTTAAAATACCTGCATTTGCAAGAATCACGCCCGCTATGCATATTGAAGACACAGGTTTACGCTGTTTAAAAAAATCATTTGCAAGCTTTAATGCATAGTGGTTATCAAAAAATATGACCGATCCGTTGCCACCTATATATACTATTGCATCAAAATCATTTGGATTGATCTCTTGAATTAAAAGCATGCTTGTTGTTTTAAACCCGAATCTGCCTCTAAGTTCTCCGGTTTTTACGCTTGCAGTTATGACTTCAATGCCTGTATCCTCAAGAACTTTTTTAGGTTTATAATATTCTTCATCTCTGAATATTTCGGGGGCGGTTATAAATACGACCCTATTCATAATTATCTCTATTGACTAATCTCGATCTTTTTTAGCTGTTCTGCTGGCTCTGCTTTCCCAGATTGCTTGTACTATGTGGATTGTTGTTGCGTCGAAGTCTTTCATAATATTAATATCAAGTCTCCGTAAGTCACACTATATTGACGTATGTGTCTATAGCTTTCAACGCCTTCCTTTCAGGTGTCAATGGGCGCCATCTCCTTTTTATGCTTTCCAGTGTATATATTGTCTAAGAAGTCTACTGTGTCCTTGAAACCAACTTGTCCTTGCCGCCCCTTTAAAGAATTTTTGCATTTCTTTGTCGAACAAGTTTATATGTGTCATTGTATTGTCGACCTCTTGAGCTTTACACGCCGCCCACCCTTCTTTATTCCCTGCGCTCTTATAGAACTAATATATTCCAGTTTTTTCATTTGCTTCCTTCCTGTGCAGGCTCTGCCTGTATATAGATATCGCGATAGTTTCAGATTGGACTTACAGAATTTATGTCCGCAGGCAGTCTCTTGACTCCCTTGCAATCATCAGCTCCTCGTTAGTAGGAATTATCATAATTTTTACTCTAGAATACGCAGTTGAGACAAACCTTTCTTTGCTTGAGGGTTCGTTATTCTTTTCCGTATCTATCTCAATTCCTATGGCATGCAGATTTACACATATTTTTTCTCTTACCACCGGAGAATTTTCCCCTATGCCTGCCGTAAAAACCAAACCGTCAATGCCATTTAATATTCCATAATAAGAGCTTATATACTTTTTTATGCTGTAACAAAGCGTTTCAAAAGCGAGTTTTGCTTTTTTGTTGCTTTCCGCAGCTGCTTTAACAATGCTCCTCATATCGCCTGAAATTCCCGATATGCCGAGCAGTCCGCTTTCTTTATTCATTAGAGCATTTAACGCCTCGCTGTTTCTATATTTAGGATGTATTTTTATAATATAAGCTATAATTGCAGGGTCTATATCTCCGCATCTAGTTCCCATTACAACTCCTTGAAGCGGAGTAAAACCCATAGAAGTATCTATAACTTTCCCTTTTTCAATTGCTGTTATGCTACTGCCGTTGCCTAAATGAGCCGTAATTAATTTTAGTTCGTTTAAAGATTTTCCAAGCATTATAGCCGCTCTCTGTGAAACATAATTATGCGAAGTTCCGTGAAACCCATATTTTCTTATATGATACTTCTCATAATATTCAAAAGGAAGAGCGTACATATATGCGTAATCGGGCATTGTCTGATGGAAAGCGGTATCAAAAACTAAAACTGACGGAACTCCGGGAAGCATTTTTTCTACGGCAAGAATACCGGCATAGTGTGCCGGGGTATGTAAAGGTGCTATTGAAAAACATTCTTTTAATCCTTTTTTTACTTCTTTTGTTACTAAAACCGACCTTGAAAATCTATCGCCGCCATGCACTATTCTATGTCCTATTACGTCAATTTCATCTATATTTACAATGCTTCCGATTTCTTTATCTAAAAGATCGTTTATTATAAGTTCAACGGCTTCCGTGTGGCTGGTGACTTTTACGGAATTTTTTTTCTCTTCACTGACGGCTGTTTGTCTTTTATAATATGATTTGGAAGGACCACACTCAACTATTCCCCAGGCAATCTTTTTTTCGTTTTCCATTTCAAAAAGAGTGTACTTAACAGACGATGACCCGCAATTAACCACTAATACTTTCATTTGATGTAAAGCCTCCTCTTTTATAAAGTTTGTTTATTTGTTAAAGTCTGCGGGGAGAGGGAATCTGTAAAAAAATAAATTGATTTTATTGTCTTGTTCAAATTTTTTAGTGATTTTAGTATTAGTATTACAATGCGTTTCGTCAAGTTTTATGCCGATATATTTTCTCTTTAATTTTGCGGCGGCGGCGTACCTCTACTGCAAAAAAGATCTAAAACAATCATTTTCTTTTGTTAATTTCAACGACTTTTGAGTCTGATGCGAATCTGTATCAAAACATAATATTGTCAGGTTTATAAGTATCACTGCACCTGTTTATGAGGTTTTGCTGATATATGTAAATTGTTTTCCAGCCGCTTCATGTATTTGCTGGTAAAATATATCTCATCATCTTTAATAAACAACGCTGAGTTTTTATGCCATACGACTTGGCCCTGTGGATATATTCACAAAGCGACGTCTAGCGATATGCAAGTTTTCTACTGGTAATGCAAGCTAATACGTTTGATTTTAAAATTCTAAACTAATCTTTTGCCAGTGTTAAAGAGCACTAATACTGCCGGAAAAATATTTTATTATGCTGTGATTTAGGGTGTATTTGGAAACACAATGTACAATTCTTTCCTTACCGAAAATAGGTTTTATTGGCGTTTAAAAAGTGTTCTTTTATCTTTATTACTGGTAAGTTAAATTAGTTTCCTGTGACTCTCTTAAATTTTTAGGAGTTAGGAGTATTTAATAACAACTACCTCTGATATTTTACATTTAATTTTATACTATTTTCAACTTGTTGTCAATTAATACGACCGCCGTATGGATGGATTAAAACAAATGTGTATGCGGAAAAGCTGAAAGTAAAATACTAAGGAAAAAAGACAGCAGAAAAAGATGCAAGCAAGGATCCTTCTAATAAATGATGCGACTGTCTTAAGATTGAACGCTTCATATTAAATAGCTGTCGCATATTTCTTCTTTTCATTTTTATTGTCGGATGACGGGTGTTTAACAGACATTTTAATTTGCTCTTTGGTAAGGAATATCTCTACTTGCTAAGTGATAGCAAAGTTGGAGGTTTTCAATAACATACATAAATATTGACAGGGATTATCATATTATTTATAAAATCCTGTTTTTTCTATAAAATAATAGAAAAGCTTTTTCGTAATTATTATAGATGTTTATTGAAAACTAATAAAGTTGTTATTTTTTTATATTAATGTACTGAACAATACTCTATATTGACATTGACAATTCTAAGAGCAAATTATAAAATGTTGACATGAAAAATATTGAAATTTTAGCTGTAAAAGTTAAAAAAGCGACGGAGAGATTAAAAAGACTTACTGATGAGAACCTCAAACTTAAACTGGAAGTGGAATATTTAAGAAAAGAGAGCGCATGTGGTAGGAAACAGACGAGCGAATATGTGGTGTTGAGAAAAAATACTGAAGAAGCCGCTGCTAAAATTGAAAGAATTATAAAAAAAATTGATACGGCAAAGGTTTCGTAATTATGGCAGTTACCCGCGAGAGAATTATGGGAAGAGAGATAGATCTAAATATAGACAATATAGATGAATTGAGTTTTAACAAAGCAGTGAATTTTGTAAATGAGCAGTGGTTGGAAATAAAAAGAGAAAATGCTAATGTTGCCGATACTCAGAAAATAGCGGCTTTGACGGCTGTAAAAATTGCAGCAGAATTGCTTAAATTAAAATATTTGCATGAAAGCATTTCAAATAGTTATGAGAATAAAATCAAAGAATTTATAAGGCAGTTAGACGAAGCTAATCATATAAATTGAAATATTTTTAAACTTAATCTGTAGTGTTGATAGTATTTAAATTAATTAAAATTTACGGCATTACAGTTTTTTTATTTAGAGTTGAAGAGGGTATTAAAATTAACGACAAAAAGTAACGACGGTAGCAATGAAACAGACAAATTTCCTTGAAAATGCTGCAAATCGAAAGAATAAACCGCTGGCGGCAAGGATGGCGCCTAGTAGTTTTGAAGAATTTACGGGACAAGACAATATTGTGGGAGACGGCAAGCTTTTGCGTCGTTCAATAGAAGCTGATAATCTCGGTTCTGTAATTTTTTTCGGTCCGCCTGGAACGGGCAAAAGCGCATTGGCAAGAATTATTGCCTTAAAAACGAAAGCATACTTTGAAGAAGTAAATGCAGTAACGACCAGCACAGCCGATATAAGAAAAATAATAGCGGCTGCAGAAGCGAGAACGGAGATGTCAGGTAGGAAAACTATTCTTATGCTTGATGAAATTCATCATTTCAACCGTTCGCAACAGGATGCATTGCTTCTAGATGTTGAGAAAGGAATAATAACGTTAATCGGTATAACGACGGAAAATCCTTTTTTTTATATCAATGCCGCTATTATTTCAAGAAGCACGGTTTTTGAATTTCAACCTTTGTCGAAAAAAGCGCTTTTATATGTTATGGAATCGGCTTTAAAAGATAAAGAAAACGGACTTGGAAGCTACAAAGTTAAAATGTCGGAAGAAGCAAGAGAACATTTGCTTGTTAATGCGTGCGGTGATGCCAGAAAACTTCTTAATGCTCTTGAAATAGGCGTTCTTTCTGCAGAAGTTGACGGAGAAGGCATAAGAATTTTTGATATCAGAGCGGCTCAGGAATCAATGCAGAAAAGAGCAGTTTTATACGATCGATCAGGAGACGCTCATTATGATCATATTTCCGCATTCATTAAATCAATGCGGGGAACAGATCCCGATGCGGCTGTTTACTGGATGGCAAAAATGCTTGCAGCTGGAGAAGATCCTCGCTTTATTGCAAGAAGGATAATAATTTGTGCTTCTGAAGATGTTGGTATGGCAGATCCCGGAGCTTTAACGCTTGCGGTTTCTGCGCTTAATGCGGTTCAATTTGTCGGCATGCCTGAAGCGAGGATAATTTTAGCTCAGGTGGCTATTTACGTAGCTTGTGCCCCGAAATCCAACGCTTCTTATATGGCTGTCGAACAAGCTTTGTCGGAAGTTAAAGACGGTAAAGCTAGAAATGTTCCAAGTCATTTAAAAGATGCAAATCTTGATAGCGAAAAACTGGGGCACGGACGTGGATACAAATATCCGCATGATTTTGAAGGACATTATACGCAGCAGGAATATTGGACTGATCCTGTGGAATTTTATGTACCTACAAAAGAAGGCTGTGAGGAGAAAATTCGTGAGCGGTTACTTGGAATCAGAAAAAAGAAAAATAAGGCATGAGTTTTTGGCTTTAAGAAACAGAATGGATGCGGATTCGGCAGCAGTCTGCAGCGCTGGTATTTTTGCCGGAATTAAAAAACTTTCTGCATACGAAAAAGCGAAAACTGTGATGTTTTATTTATCTTACGATTCTGAAGTTGTTACTGATTTTATGATAAATTCAGCTTTTGGCAGTGGAAAGATCGTTGTTATTCCGCTAATAAAAAATTTCATAGATGAAGAGATGTACGCCGTGAAAATTTCAAGGCTTGAAGATGCCTGTCTGTCTGTTTACGGCATAAGGCAGCCTGACATAAATTCCGTCAATATAAATATAGTAGAAAAAGACAATATCGATTTGGTTTTTGTTCCGGGACTTGCTTTTGATATCAAAGGACACAGGACAGGTTACGGTAAAGGCTGCTATGACAGATGGCTTAAAAGTGTGCCGTTTGAAAAAATCGTGGGGCTTGCTTATGATTTTCAAGTTACGAAACAACTTCCGATAGGGGAATATGATATACCAGTTAGTATTATTGTTACTGAAAAAAGAGTTATACAAATTAAAGAAAATTAAGGGGCGGATAAATGGGAAACATTACAGTGATTGTTATAACCGCTTTTGTAGCTTCTATTGTAGGATATATTTTACGTCTTATTTATGCAAAATTAAATATTAGATCGGCAGAACAGACTTCGAAAAGAGTTATAGAAGAAATGAAACTTATAGCGGAAACAAAGGCAAAAGAAATTATTTTAGATGCGAGATTGATTGTTGACAGAGAGAGAAAAGAGTTTGAACATAAGATAAAAGAGAGAAGGCAGTTTATCCAGAATATGGAAAACAAGCTTAATCAGCGTGAGGAAAGTTTAGATCGCAAGATGGACGCGGTCGACAAAAAGGAAAAGAATTTAAGCGAGAGAGAAAAAGATTTTTCCTCAAAAGAACATCTACTTTCTGTAAAATTTTCAGAAGTCGATAAGGTAAAAGAAGAACAGAAAAAATTTCTTGAAAGAATTTCAGGGATGACAAGAGAAGAGGCAAAGAAAATTCTTATAAGTGGAATGGAAGAGGATGCAAAACAATGCGCCGCAGTTTTATTGCAGAAACTTGAACAGGAAATGCGCGAAAACGCTGATAAAAAATCAAAAGAGATTCTTTCTATTGCAATACAGCGCGTAGCCGCAGACCATACGGCGGATATAACTACTTCTACGATTCAAATTTCAAATGACGAAATAAAGGGTAGAATTATAGGAAGAGAGGGTAGAAATATCAAAGCATTTGAACATGCGACAGGCGTTGATTTGATAGTTGATGATACACCAGAGTCGATAACTATTTCGGCTTTTGATGGCATAAGAAGACAAATAGCAAAGATTGCTTTGGAAAGACTGATTGCCGACGGCAGAATTCATCCTGCAAGAATTGAGGAAGTTGTCAAAAAAGTAAAGAAAGATATGGAACAGCACCTTAAAGAAACCGGAGAACAAGCTGTAATCGAGGCGGGAGTTCCTTGTTCCAATCTTGAAATTATTAAATTGCTCGGAAAATTAAAATACAGGACTTCTTATGGACAAAGTCAGCTTCAGCATACATTGGAAGTTACATGGCTTGCAGGCGCCATAGCGGGTGAGCTGGGGCTTGACGTGATGTTTTGTAAAAAAGCAGCGTTGCTGCATGATATAGGCAAAGCCGTTGATCATGAAGTTGAGGGAACTCATCATCAAATTTCCGCCAATATAGCTAAAAAATACGGCGAATCTCATAAAATGATAAATGCAATTTTATCGCACCATGAAGGTTTTGAAGTTCCGTCAAGTCCCGAAGCTTTTGTTATAGCAACGGCAGACGCGATTTCAGCAGCGAGACCCGGCGCAAGAAAAGAGTCAGTGGAGCGATATCTTAAACGTCTTGAGAAACTTGAAAAAGTCGTAAAAGAATTTCGCGGTGTTTCAATAGCTTATGCAATGCAGGCCGGAAGAGAAGTAAGAATACTTGTAGAACCCGAAAAAATTAACGATAATCAAACACAAATTTTAGCGCACGATATAGCTAAGAAAATTGAACAAGAACTGGAATATCCTGGACAGATTAAGATTACTGTTGTTCGAGAAACAAGGGTGCAGGAAATAGCAAAATGAATTTTTTGTTTTGTGCCTTTTGAGTTATAACGGCAGAGTTTATATGCCTGCGCGGCAGATGTCGGTTTTAGCGTAGAAGGATCTTGAATTTTTCAAGATGTGCGGAGAAGAAAAGTGATATCTTAGACGGTTGAAGTATTCCAAGCGGAATGTAGGGAAAGTCGGAGAGTAAAAACAGAGATAGCAATTGCTCGCTTAGATTTTTGTGATGAAAAAATGGGGTTTGCAGTATTTGATAATAACAATCTTTATAAGTTTGTACCGAGAGTTCAGATACTTGGCAGACTCAGACTGTGTTCCCGTAAAAGTTTAAGCTGAAACAAATCTCTAAATTAGGGAAATGAAAACAAACGATGAGTGACTATTGCACAAAATGCTCTTGCAGTGTCTTATCTGTTTGGAAAGTTTGACACTGCAAACAATTTGGTGTTTGAAAAAAGTTATAAGAAAACTGCAGGTCTTCTTAATTTTTATTCTATTTTTCATTTTTAAGGATACATAAATGTCTGAGGATTTAGAGTTTAATTGCGGCGGCAACAGCGGCGATGGCCGGCTTATATATACTGTTACGCAGATAAGTGACGAGATAAAACTTATTCTTGAAGATTCTTATCCCACAGTATGGATACGGGGAGAAATTTCAAATTTTAAACTCTATAATTTCGGGCACATATATTTCAATATCAGAGATAAAAATGCGCAGATAAGAGCGGTGGTATTTCGAAACACAGGTATAAGTTTAAGTTTTTCACCTGAAGACGGGATGAAAGTTTTGGTTTACGGCAGAGTGAGTTCTTATCCTAAACGTGGCGATTATCAGGTAATTGTAAGCCGTATAGAACGGTATGGTAGAGGTGAGCTGTACGAAGCGTATGAGAAATTAAAGGAAAAATTGAAAGCGGAAGGATTTTTTGATGAAAGCGCAAAAAAACCGATACCGGATATTGTAAGTAGAATAGGAATTGTTACTTCGCAAGATGGTGCCGCGCTGTGCGATATTTTAAAAGTAATAGATAGCTTAAATGCAAACATTGAAATTTTAATATATCCTGTGAGAGTTCAGGGAAAGGAAGCAGAAAAAGAAATTCCGCAGGCGATAGAATATTTAAATTCCCGTCATAAAGATTTGGATGTTTTACTTGTAGGCAGAGGCGGTGGTGCGGTGGAAGATTTGTGGGCTTTCAATACGGAGTCTGTGGCAAGAGCAATTTTTGCTTCAGAAATACCGATAGTGTCGTGTGTAGGACATGAAGTTGATTTTACTATAGCAGACTTCGTTGCAGATATGAGGGCTCCGACACCGTCTGCAGCGGCCGAAATGGTTTTAAGAAGTAGAAATTATATTAAAACCCGCATAGAACTTTTAGGAGAATCTCTTAGCAGGGCAATAAATTTTATATTGGGCGATCGTAGCGCAGAACTTGACAGACTGATATCGTCAAGAGCATTGACAAAACCGCGTCTGATATATGAATATAAGATATCTTATTTGGACGAACTGGGTAGCCGTCTTTTAAAAAGTATCGGCAGATTGTTTGAATCAAAATCTGAAAATTTAGAAAACGTTTCGCGCAGATTGGATATTGTGTCTCCGCTGTCTGTTTTGAAAAGAGGTTTTTCCATTTGCTTTGACAGCAATAATGAAATTATTAAAGATTCAAAAAACGTTAATGTCGGCGATGATATTAGTATAAAGTTTGCGTCATGTAGTTTGAATGCACAGGTGAAAAGCTATGAATAAAAAACAGTTAAATTTTGAGAAATCGCTTAAAAAACTTGAAGAAATAGTTTCTGAAATAGAAAATGCCGATCCTGATTTGGATAAAGCGCTGGCTTTGTTTGCAGAGGGCGCTGAACTTATAAAATCTTGTTTGGCAAAATTGAATGAGACAAAGAAGAAAATTGAAGTTATAATTTCTTCGGGGAAAACAGAGTTTTTTAAAGAGTAAAAATTTTAATAATGAAAAACATTGATTTTAAAAAATATATTTTACAGAAAGTGGAATATATAAATTTAGTGTTAAAAAAGTTTCTGCCTAAGGATAATTCCGTTGTTTCTCAAGGTATGCGTTATAGCGTTTTGGCCGGCGGCAAAAGACTTCGTCCCGTATTGGTTATTTTGGCGGCTGAACTTTTTGGCGTAAAAGCGGAGAACGTAATTCCAGCTGCCTGTGCCATTGAATATCTGCATACTTATTCTTTGATACATGACGATTTGCCTGCGATGGATAATGATGATTTGCGCAGAGGAATATCCGCAAATCATAAGAAATTTGGCGAAGCTGCAGCTATTTTGTGCGGTGATGCGCTTCTTACGGAATCTTTTAGTCTTATAACAAAATCAAAAAGCAGCGAAAAAAATATAAATGAGGCTGTAAGAATTCTTGCGTATTACGGCGGTTATAAAGGGATGATTGCAGGACAGACTGAAGATATTCTTGAAACCGGAAAGTGGAGCAAAAAAAATAAAATTCTGCTGGGGAAAAAAATAAAATTTATACAAATCCAAAAAACTGCGGCTTTAATGATCGCAAGTTTGAAAATAGGTGCGGTTTTAGCCGGTGCAGATAAAGAAGGTTTAAAAGCCCTTGAAGTTTATGGTAAAAATGCGGGTATAGCTTTTCAGATAGTTGATGATATTTTAGATGTATATGCTGATAAAAAACTGCTGGGTAAAGAAGGCAGTGATGCAGAAAACGGTAAACTTACGGTCCTTTCCTTATGTGGAAAGCGGGAAGCAGAAAAGAAAGCATACGAACATATCAAGAAAGCAAAAAAGGCAGTGTCGGTATTTGGGAATAAATCAGAAATATTTGTTTACCTTGTGGATTATATAGCGGACAGAACATATTAGATTATCGTTGTTGCGGACGAACTTATAAAAAGGTTTTTGTCAGTAAGGTTGTTTAACTGTTTAAAAAACTCAGATAAAAAAGGTTTTTATTTTAGTGTCATTTAGCCCGTTAGGGCTTAAATATTAATAGAGAAGAAAGAATAAAAATAAAATTTTCCGGCAGGGGATTAATAAGTTGTAGTGTTGAGGATGCAGTCGATTTTTGTCATTTTTGGATGTTTTTTTAATCATTTTGTGAACGCCATTGTCGGGGGTTTTATCGGAGCAGGAGTTATATTAACTTTTAACATACTTTTGTAGATATTTTGGTATGATGGGCGAACTTAATCAAATAATTTCAGACACAAAAGATTTCAATAAGTATAAGCAATAAGAACGCTGTTGCTGACAAAGTTCCAAGATTCTAAACAAAGTTTGTTTTAGGATAACAAATTGGAGTAATAGTTGAAAGTATTAGACAGTATAAGCAATCCTCAGGATTTAAAAAAATTAAAAAAAGAAAATCTCATTGATCTTGCAAAAGAAATAAGAGAAGAAATAATAAATACAGTCTCAAAAAATGGTGGACATTTAGCCTCAAGCCTCGGTGTTGTTGATCTGTCCATTGCGATACATTACGTATTTGATTCTCCTCATGATAAAATAATCTGGGATGTTGGACATCAGTCTTATGCACATAAAATTCTTACCGGAAGAAAAAGTAAATTCAAAACTATAAGAACGCATAGCGGCTTAAGCGGCTTTCCGAAAAGATCCGAATCGGAATACGATGCTTTCAGCGTAGGACATTCTTCAACTTCAATTTCAGCGGCATTAGGGTTTGCCGCAGCGAGAGATTTAAAAAATGAAGATTATAAAATAGTTGCTGTTATAGGCGATGGTTCTATGACGTGCGGACTTGCTTTTGAAGGTTTACAAAACGCGGGACATTTAAAAAAGAATATGCTTGTTATATTAAATGATAATGAAATGTTTATTTCGCAGAAAGTCGGTGCTGTTGCCGGATATCTTGCAAAACTTTTAACTGCGGGCATGGCGCGGAAATTTGAAGAAAAAGTTATGAAGACCGTAAGCAGGTTTCACGGTTTTGGGTCGCCGGTTGGAAAATTTATAAAAAGAGTAAAAGTTATGCTTTTCCCCGGCATGTTTTTTGAAGAAATGGGTTTTACATATATAGGTCCCGTGCAGGGGCATAACATAAATAATTTGATCGTGATTCTTGAAAACCTGAAAGATGTAAAAACCCCGGTGCTGTTGCACGTTATTACAAAAAAAGGAAAAGGGTATGCCCCGGCTGAAGAAGATCCCGTAAAATTTCACAGCGTTGGAAAATTTGATATTAAAAGTGGCAGAATTGCAAAAGGAGAAGCTATTACTTATACAAAGGTTTTTTCTGATACTCTTATAGAATTAGCTCAATCTGATGATAAAATAGTCGCAGTAACAGCAGCCATGCCTGAAGGGACCGGTCTTGATAAATTTTCTGAAAAATTTCCTGACAGATATTTTGATGTCGGTATTGCCGAAGGACATGCTGTAACTTTTGCAGCTGCAATGGCGGCAGGCGGTATGCATCCGGTGTGCGCAATATACTCGACTTTTATGCAGAGAGCGATTGACAATATTATACATGACGTAGCTTTACAGAATCTTCCGGTTGTTTTTGCTGTAGACAGAGCGGGGCTTGTTGGAGAAGACGGCGGAACTCATCACGGCGCTTTTGATTTATCCTATTTAAATTATATTCCAAACCTCGTTATCATGTCCCCGTCTGATGAAAACGAATTGCGGAATATGCTTAAAACGGCTTTAAATTCAAATACGCCCTGCGTAATAAGATACCCCAAAGGCACCGGTATAGGTGCAGCATTGTATAAATTGCCGTGCTGCATACTGCAGATAGGAAAAGCTACGGTTTTAAGACAAGGAAGAGATATTTGTTTTCTTGCAATCGGGAATCATGTAGAGACATGCTTAAAGGCCTCAGATTTGCTTTTAGAAAGAAATGTAAATGCTTCCGTTGTAAACATGAGATTTTTGAAACCGCTTGATATTAATACCTTAAAAGAAATGCTTTTAAAAACAAGGAAGTTTATTACGGTTGAAGAAAACGCTTTGACAGGTGGGTTTGGCGAAACTGTAAAAGCTTTTTTATGCAGCAGTGGAGCTGTCGTTGAGTGCATAGGTTTGCCCGATAAGTTTATAGAGCACGGAAGTTTGAGATTTTTAAGGGGAAAATACGGTTTTACGCCGGAAAGCATAGTGGAGAAGGCATTACAAATGCTGTGACTATATCCATGCCTTTCCCGGCCAATCTATTTAGAAATCAATTTTTGGAGTATGATATTGCGTATTATATGTTGTATTTTAATTTTTAGTTTGATATTTTCTGGTTGCGGAAAACATCCGCCGTACCAGATTATTCGGGGCAATCATAAGGTTGTGGTTGCGCGTGAAAACAAAAAAGAAGAACCTGAAATTAAAAATAAAATTATATATGTTGGCAAAGAACGATGTTATCCTCGAGGACATTTTTGCGCAAGTTTTTATAGCGCCTGGGGCTTAACCGCGTGGCGGGAATTAATAACCATAATTTACCGCAAGCAAACGTAAAAAAACAAAAATAACAATGAGGACGATTGATTGGACGTACGAGCTGCCAAAAGACGAAAACAATGTGAACAACAAAAACAACGAGGAATAGAGTTCGTCGAGCAGCTCAACAAGTTTTGAGTACAATTTCCCGACGGGCGACGAGGACTTAACGTCCTCAACGGACGTAGCAAATTTGCACGGACAACAAGAAAATGCAGAAAACAATACCTAACGCAAACAGACAGATGCCGATTGGACAGCCCTCGATGGGAGGACAAATGAGACCTCCGATGAGACAGTCGCTGATACAGCCTAACGTCGTTCCTCCGCAGGGGAAAATCCTGCAGGCGACGTAACCGACACAGGAACAATGTCCGATAGGGGCCTGGCGGGCAGCCTTCCGATGGGCGGAGGACAGTCAGCATTTGGTATGGCTAACGCACTAAGGGCAAGACGGAACAGTTTAGGATATTAATGAAAAAAAAGAAAAATAAAAAACGTCTTGATGTTTTGCTTTTTGAAAAAGGGTTTGCTGAAACTCGTACAAAAGCGCAGGCTTTTATAATGAGCGGAAACATTTTTGTAAATAATCAGATTCAGTATAGACCTGGAACTTTAGTGGGAAAAGAAGATTCGATTGAAGTGAGAAATGCAAATCCGTACGTTTCGCGCGGTGGATTAAAACTGGAATCTGTTTTGGAAACTCTTGCTATTGATTTAGAAGGATATATTTGTTTAGATATAGGGGCGTCGACAGGCGGTTTTACGGATTGTATGCTTCAAAAAGGCGCAATTAAAGTTTATGCGGTAGATGTCGGAGCAGGTCAGCTACATTATAAGTTGAGACAAGACAAACGTGTTGTCAATATTGAAAATGTTAATTTCAGGTATTTTGACAACTCTTTTTTAAAAGACAATATAGATTTTACGACGATAGATGTTTCTTTTATATCTCTTGATAAAATTTTGCCTGTAGCATACAGAAGTATTTCGAAAAATGGTTTCGTTTTAGCTATGATAAAGCCGCAGTTTGAGCTTGAAGCGTCGGAAATAAAAAAAGGCGTTGTAAGAGATAAAAAATTAAGACAAAAAGCCATAAATAAAATTAAAAAAGTCGCATTGGATCTGGGATTTAAAATAATTTCCGAAGCCGATTCCTGTCTAAAGGGACTCAGAGGAAATCTAGAACATTTTATTTTTTTGAGTAAAAAGCATATTTTCTTTTGAATTTGTATTTTATTGCCGCAGGGCGCTTTTCTCAAAGTTTTATTGCGGGTTTTAGAGAACCTACGTCTCTAAAAATACTGTCTGAATCTGATAGACGACTGATCTGTAACGTCAAGAAATGTTTTAAAAAGAGAATTGCTGAAAAATATAACCGGAGTTTAGCTTGAGGCAGTAGTGATTGCAATTGAAATTGTAGGAGAAGCTTCAATACAATTTTTTAAGCATTTGTTTTAAATATTTGTTTGAGTCGATATTAAAGTCTCATTAAAGACAGCTGAGTATGATATTGTGGTTGCGTTATAGGAAAGTTTAGAGAAACAGCATTTAATTGAGGAAAAATGACAGACTACAATCATTCTGAAATTGAGAAAAAATGGCAGAAAAAATGGAAAGGAGATAGAGTTTTTGAAACTAAAGAGCAGCAAGGAAAAGAAAAATATTATTGTCTTGTTATGCTTCCTTACCCTTCGGGTAATTTACACATGGGACATGTGAGGAATTACAGTATCGGAGATGTTTTTGCGCGTTTTCACAAAATGACAGGAAAAAATGTTTTACATCCCATGGGCTGGGATGCCTTTGGACTTCCCGCGGAGAATGCGGCCATAAAAAATAAAATTCATCCCGCAAAATGGACAAAACAAAATATTGCCCATATGAGAGAGCAGTTAAAAGTTCTTGGTATCTCTTACGACTGGAACAGAGAATTTGCAACATGTACTCCCGAATACTATAGATGGAATCAATGGTTTTTTATAAAAATGTGGGAAAGAGGTTTGATTTTTAGAAAAAGTGCGAATGTCAATTGGTGTCCGTCATGCAATACTGTTCTTGCAAATGAACAAGTTTCAAAGGGATTGTGCTGGAGATGCGATAGCCATACGCAGCAAAGGGATTTAGAGCAGTGGTTTATAAAAATTACAGATTATGCTGATGAGCTTTTAGAAGGACATAAACAGCTGTGCGGCTGGCCTGAGCAGGTTTTGTCGATGCAGAAAGACTGGATAGGCAAATCCTTTGGAATGGAAATTGAGTTCGCAGTGACGGGAACCGGCAAAAAATTAAAGATATTTACAACAAGACCCGACACGCTTTTCGGAGCAACTTTTATAGTTGTAGCGCCGGAGCATAAAATTATAGACGAGATGAAATCTCAAATTACAAATTATAATGAAATTGCAAAATATGTGATTGAAAGCGGCGGAAAATCAAATATAGAAAGATCTTCATGTAAAGAAAAAACCGGAATAAGACTTGAAGGTATTAATGCATTAAACCCTGCTATCGGAGAAGAAATTCCGATTTTTACGGCGGATTATGTTTTAGCGGGTTACGGTACCGGCGCAATTATGGCAGTGCCGGCTCATGATCAAAGAGATTGGGAATTTGCAAAGAAATATAATATCCCTGTTATAGAAGTTATAAAAAGCAGTAATTCTTGTGACGGGAATCAATCTGTTGATAAAGATATTTACGAAGACAAAGGCGTGCTTGTAAATTCTAGACAGTTTAACGGAATAAAATCTTCTGAAGCTTTTGACATAATTTCAGAGTGGGTTGAAAAACAGGATTTCGGGAAAAAAATAATAAATTTCAAACTTAAAGACTGGCTTATATCAAGGCGGAGATATTGGGGAACTCCGATACCTATGATTCATTGCAAAATATGCGGTACTGTTCCCGTGCCTGAAAAAGATTTGCCGGTAATGCTTCCTGAAGACGCTGAATTTACCGGAGAGGGAGAGTCGCCATTAAAATCAAGCAAGACTTTTGTGAATGTAAAATGTCCTAAATGCGGTATGGACGCTAAAAGAGAGACTGATACAATGGACACTTTTGTGGATTCTTCATGGTATTATGCAAGATACTGCGATAATCGCAATGACAATGCGGCTTTTGACAGCGCGAAAGTGAATTATTGGATGCCAGTAAATCAATACGTAGGCGGGATAGAGCATGCGTGCATGCATTTGATATATTCAAGGTTCTGGTATAAAGTTATGAGAGATTTGGGGATTGTAAAGCATGGCGAACCCTTTGAGAATCTTTTAACTCAAGGGATGGTGACTCTAGCCGGTAGCGTTATGTCTAAATCAAAAGGGAATATTGTAAGCCCCGATGAAATAATTGAAAAGTACGGCGCGGATACGGCTAGGCTTTTTACTCTTTTTGCCGCGCCGCCGCAGAAACAACTCGATTGGTCAATGGAAGGCGTTGAAGGATGCTGGAGATTTATAAATAGAATATGGCGTCTTTTTGATATAGTTCATACTAAGACCGAGTTTTCGGCGACTGAAAAAGACAAAAATGATATTTTAAGAATAATGCATAGGACAATTAAAAAAGTTACTGTTGACATTGAAAAAGAGTTTCAATTTAATACGGCGATTTCTTCTGTTATGGAACTTGTAAATGCTTTATATACTTATAAATATCATTCAAATGATGACGGAATATCTGCAGAAGTATATAAAACTGTTATACTTTTAATGACTCCGTTTACGCCTCATCTCTGTGAGGAAATATGGGATAGGTTAGGATATAAAGAGTATGTGTCGGTTTATCCGTGGCCTTCTTTTGACGAAAGTACGATAAAACAGTCTTCTGTTGAACTTCCCGTGCAGATAAACGGAAAGTTGAGAGGCAAAATAATAGTTTCTGCAGAAGACAGCGAAGATGAAGTTAAAAAGATTATAGAAAAAGACAAAAAAATTGCGGTGCAGTTAAAAGGTAGACAGATAGCAAAATTTATATATGTTAAAGGCAGGATCGTCACAATATTTGTTAGATAGCTGATGCTTTGGAGAATTAATGAAAAAATTTATGCTGATTTTGGCTTTATTTATTTTGCTTTCAGCATATTTAATATCATGTTCTTATTTACGCAGTCCTGCTGCCGTTAAGATATTGCCGGAGTATATTAAGAAAGTTTATGTAAAGTCTTTTAATAGTACCAAACAGTTTGATATTGAAATAGAATTTACAGATGTTATTAAAAAAGAAATAATAATGGACGGGCGCCTTTCTTTGGCAGATACCGAAGAAGAGGCTGACGTCGTTTTTATCGCTATAATTGAAAAATATAGTTTGCAGCCGCTCACTTATGATGAAAATAGGATGAGTCTTAGATATAAACTTTCTATTAAAGCGAATATTTTGCTTAGTGACAAAAATAAAAGCGTAATTTGGAAGAATACGAACATAGAAAGAGTGCATATTTACAGGGATTGTATACGTGATCTATACAATGGAATAATATTTTATGACGGAATGAGTGAAAGAAAGGCCAGAAGCGTTGTCTTTAATAAGTTTTCAAAGTATATTGTAAGACAAATGGCAAGATGAAAAGTTTTGCTCGTTTGCAGGCAGAAAGAAAAAATATAAAATACTAAGAAGTAAAAAGAAGAGAATACAGCTCTGGGCAAGTAAAGGAGCAGGACGGAAATGCTACATAAACAGACAGAGTTGTGTGTTATGTGCCAGCACGGACGTAAAAGGAGTTAAAATTGCTTAAACAGCAGAAAGATAGAATAGATGTTTTAAGGGGGGCTCTTTGATATTGATTCAAAACTGAATCGAATCAAAAACCTTGAGCTTGAAATATTGGAACCGGATTTTTGGAATGATCAAAATAAAGCCAAAAAAACTATGGCAGAACTCGATGATTTAAAAAATGTATGCCGGTTATGGTATGATATGAGCAGAGAGGTTAAAGATTTAATCGATTTGAGCATGCTTGCGGCGGACGAAAACGATGAAAAACTTTTAAAAGATGTTGAAGATGGTAGTAAAAAACTTGAAAAAGAACTTTCGGTTTTTGAAGTCAGAACAAAACTCGGTGGAGAACACGACAAAAACAATGCAATTATCTCTATACACGCCGGTGCTGGGGGAACGGAATCATGCGATTGGGCTCAGATTTTATTAAGGATGTATTCAAGATGGGCTGAAGATAAGGGTTTTAAAACAGAAGTTGTTGACAGTCTGGACGGTGACGAAGCCGGAATAAAAAATATAACTATGATAATAAGGGGTGAATATGCTTACGGATTTTTACAGTCAGAAATAGGCGTCCATAGACTGGTTAGAATTTCTCCGTTTGATTCAAACAAAAGAAGACATACATCTTTCAGCTCGGTTGATGTTATACCAGAAGTGGAAGATAGTATTGATATAATTATTGAAGATAAAGACATAAGAATTGACACTTATAGAGCTTCTGGAGCCGGAGGGCAGCATATAAATAAAACCGATTCCGCAGTGAGAGTAACTCATTTGGCAACTGAAATAACAGTCCAATCTCAAAATGACCGTTCACAGATAAAAAACAGAACGACTGCAATGAAACTTTTAAAAGCCAGACTATATGAGCTTGAGCAGGAAAAGCAAAGGGCTTCTTATGAGAAGCACTATAATGAAAAAGGTGCTATAGAATGGAGTAGCCAGATACGTTCTTATGTTTTTATGCCGTATCAGCTTGTGAAAGATCACAGAACAGGATATAAAACGTTGCGGATGGATTTAGTTATGGATGGAGATATTGACGATTTTATAAGTGCGTATTTATCATGGAAACTTGAGAAAAAGAAATAATAGGGCAGACTGTCGCGGTTTTAGCATTTAAAAAGTGCCTTATTTTTAATAATTTTTTTTGCATGAAATTGTGCTTTTTTATAAAGTTTATGTTAGAGGTGTATAAAAATCGGCTGTATAGAGGGGATGCTGGTATGCGAATTGTAAAAGAAGGGTATCAGTTCATTATAGTTCCGCTTATTTTAGGTTTGGTATTTCTGATTGCGGGTCGGGGCATAATTTTAATTGCGATGGTAACTTTGTGCGTTTTGGTTTCGTTGTTCTGCCTATATTTTTTTAGAGATCCCGAAATAGAGATAACAAGAGGAGATAATTTAATTCTTTCTCCGTGCAACGGAATGGTTTTGGAAGTGAGCGAAAATGAAACAGAAAAAGTTATAAGAGTATTTTTATCGGTTTTGGATGTGCATTTGCAACGTTCGCCAGTTCCGGGAAAAGTTAAAAGTGTTGAATATAAGTCCGGGAAGTTTTTAAAAGCTATTGAACCTCAGGCTCACATAGTTAACGAACAAAACATTATAACTATAGAAAATGAAAGCGGTAAATATCTTGTCAAACAGATTGCTGGTATACTTGCAAGAAGATGCGTTTCATGGGTAAAGCCCGGCGATGTTTTAAAGCCTGGCGATAAAATAGGCATGATAAAGTTCAGTTCTCAAGTGGATTTGCATATTCCCAGGAACACTGATATTAAAGTAAGTCGGGGCGATAAGGTTGTGTCGGGCGTGACAATTTTTGCAACTTTAAATAAATAGGGAACCGTTATGAGCGAAAACTTGAAAAAGGGCATTTATATAATACCGAGTCTTTTTACATGCGGAAATATAAGCTGCGGCTGTTTATCTATAATATCGTCTATAAACGGAAATTTTACAAAATCGTCGTGGCTTCTTATATTTGCCATAGCTTTTGATATGATGGACGGAAGAATTGCAAGGCTGACAAAAACGACAAGCGAGTTTGGCGTTCAGCTGGATTCTTTAAGCGATTTAACGTCGTTCGGAATTGCACCGGCGGTAATGATGTATCAACTTGTTTTAACTTCTATGGGAAAGATTGGCAAGTCAATTTTTGTATTGTTTATTTTATGCAGCGCTTTAAGACTTGCAAAGTTTAATGTTAAAGCAAATGCCAAAAAGGTGCATAGTTCTTTTATGGGACTGCCGACGCCAGCGTCGGCGGGACTGTTAATATCTTTTGTATTAAGTTACGAATTATTTATTGTAGATCCGGGTCAGTCTTTGACATTTAATACAATACCGATTTTGATGAAAAACATGCCGGCATTTTTTAAAACAATGCCTGTCATAATGGTGCTTTTGTCTTTACTTATGGTTTCAAATATTCCTTATGTTTCGTTTAAAAAAATGGAATTTTCAAGTCCTAAAGTGTTCAGACTTTTGATTTTGACGGTGTTTTTTGTATGGCTTATAGCTACCTTCCCGCAAAATATTATTTTTATATTGTTTACTTTATATGCTTTTTCTGGTATATTTGCCTATGCGGCTAAGTATTGGAAAATTTTAAAAAGAATTTATTCGTCAAAGGTAGAAAATAATGGAAATTGAACAGCTCTTAATTTTAGTTAAACCAGATGGAATTAAGAAGTCTTTGACAGGAAATATTTTAACTAAACTTTCAGAGTCCAGAATGATTATTATAGGAGCAAAAACAGTTAAGGTAAGCAGAGATTTGGCAGAAGCGCATTATTGTCATCTTAAAGATAAGCTTTTTTTCAACGAACTTCTAGATTATATTCGGGGTAAAATATACGGAGAACCTTGGGACAGAGTACTGGCATTTGTCTATCAAGGCGAGGATGCTGTTTCAAGGATGAGAAAAATTGCTGGAGCGACAAATCCCGAGGAAGCAGATCACGTTTCAATCAGAGGATCGTATGGAAGAATAACAACTAAAGGTGTGTATGAAAATGTCATACACTGTTCTTCAGATCCTTCGGAAGCCGCGAGAGAAATTAAACTGTGGTTTAAGCCTGAAGAAATAGTGAAAGAAATATATCCGGTGAAAAAAATTGTGGTCGAGAAAGAAGAGAAAATAGTTTGGGCATAGTTTTGACGTAGAATAAAAAGTTGAAAAAACTATATTTTCCCTGTAGTGACAAAATCAAGAGTTTTATGTTATTTATAAACAAACGCTAAAATGAAGTTAACAGTAAAAGGAGTGTTAAAAAGAAATGGCAACGCCAATAGAATTATTTATTGAAGAAATGCAGAAGCTTTTTCAGCCCGATGAAGTTTATATAATGGACGGATCCCAGGAAGAAGCGGAGAAACTGGCAAACATTGCTCAGAAGTCAAAAGTGGATGGAAAAATTGTTTTAGAAAAATTAAATGAAAAAGAATATCCGAATTCATACTATCACCGTTCAAATACTAATGACGTTGCACGTACCGAACATTTAACTTTTGTCTGCACTCCTTCAAAAACAGAGGCGGGACCGAACAATAACTGGATGGATCCCGTAGAAGCAAAAGAAAAAATGATGGGATTTTTTAAAGGTGCGATGAAAGGAAGAACTATGTATGTTATTCCTTTTGTTATGGGTCCCCCAAAATCAAAATATGCGAAAAACTGTATTCAGGTGACAGATTCTGTTTATGTTGCTTTAAGTATGAGAATTATGGCCAGAGTCGGAAAACAGGCTGTTGAAAGAATAGGCAGTTCTTCTGATTTTTTCAGGGGGGTTCATTCAATCGGCGATGTAAATCCCGACAGAAGATTTATTATGCATTTTCCACAGGAAAATCTTGTTATGAGTTTTGGTTCGGGATATGGCGGAAATGCTTTACTCGGTAAGAAATGTTATTCTCTGAGGATTGGCTCTTATTTGGGTTATCAGGAGGGTTGGCTTGCTGAACACATGATTATCATAGGCGTAGAAGTTCCTGACGGAAAAGTAATATATTTTCTCGGGGCTTTCCCGTCTGCATGCGGAAAAACAAATCTCGCTCTTTTAGAACCTGTGCTTAAAGGATATAAAGTCTGGACTTTGGGAGACGATATTGCATGGATTAACGTCGGAGAAGACGGACGGCTTTATGCGATTAATCCTGAAGCCGGATTTTTCGGAGTTGCCCCGGGAACAGGGTTAAAGACAAATCCCATTATGATAAAAACTCTCAAAAACGATAAATTTTTTCCTACGTTGTTTACAAATACCGCTGTTGACAACAGCGACAATACTCCATGGTGGGAGGGAGCTTCTGATGAAATTCCATCGGACTTGACCAATTGGCAGGGACAAAAATATGACAAAAATTTAGACAAAGCTGCAGCTCATCCGAATTCAAGATTTACTGTCTCGATTTATAACTGTCCTACGCTTTCGCCTGAATATAATAATCCTAAAGGTGTTCCTATTTCTGGAATAATTTTTGGCGGACGTAGGAAAGATACGATTCCGCTTGTATATGAGGCAAAAGACTGGAACAGTGGTGTATTTACGGCTTCAATAATAGGGTCTGAAACAACCGCGGCTTCAAGTGGACAGGTGGGAAATGTCAGACGTGACCCGATGGCTATGCTTCCTTTCTGCGGATATAATATGGGAGAATATTTTCAGCACTGGATTAATATCGGTAAAAAAGTAAAAAAGTTGCCTAAAATTTTTATGGTGAATTGGTTTAGAAAAGACGAAAATGGCAAATTTATGTGGCCGGGATTTAGGGATAATTCAAGAATTATAAAATGGATGATATATAGAATTGAAGGAAAAACTGGAGCTAAAGAATCTGAAATAGGTTTATTTCCTGAAGAAAACGCCATAGATTTGAGCGGTTTGGATATTAAAAAAGAAACTATGGAAAAACTATTAAAAGTTGATAAGCAAGATTGGAAAAGAGAAGTGGCAATGATAGAGGAATTCTATGCTAAATTTGGCGACAAAATACCTCAGGATTTGAGAAAACATCTGACAGAACTTAAGAAAAAGCTTGGGCTGTAGATATTAGGTATAAATAAAATAAAGAGAGGCTGAAAAAAATTCTTTTCAGCCTCTCTTTATTTTATTTGCGTTTAAAAAATGGTAAAATAATAAAGTTAATATGATTGAAAAACTGACAAAAAAGAATAAATATATAGCAAAAATACTATATATTTTATATTGTTTTGGTAAAACAATACAGTTACTTTTTCAAACGAGATTATCTATATTTTTGTAGCTTTCGAGATTAAAGGCGGAAAACAAAATCCGGATGAAGCTGAGTTTATTTCAAAAGAGATCGTAAGTTTTAAGGAAGCTGTTAGAATGCTGAGAACGGGCAAAATAAGAGATTCACTTTGAAGACATTTTAAGATAGTGTCTGAATATACTTATGTTAGAATAAGAATAGAGTATTTTTGTTGGTTCCCCGCAGAAAAAAGAGGATTTTATGAAGAGAAGCGGTTATTGCGGTGATATAAGAGAAAGCAGTATAGGAAAAGAAATTGCTGTATGCGGATGGGTTCATTCGCGAAGAGATCACGGCGGTGTAATTTTCATTGATTTGAGAGATAGAGAAGGCATTTTGCAGATTGTCTTTCAACCTGAAAATAAAGAGATATTTGAAGCGGCGGAAAAACTTCGCAGCGAATACGTAATTGCTGTTAAGGGTTGGGTGAGAAACAGACCTTTCGGGACGCTGAATACGAATATGTCTACGGGAAATGTCGAGCTTGTAGCCGTAGAACTCAAAATTCTCAATACTTCTCCGGGACTTCCTTTTGAAATTTCAGATTATATCGATACTTCAGAAGAATTGAGATTGAAATATAGATATTTAGATTTGCGTCGTCCTAATTTACAGAAAAATTTTGTAATGCGCCATAAAATTTCAAAAGAAATAAGGAATTTTTTAAACGAAGAAGGGTTTTTAGAAATTGAAACGCCTTTTTTAACGAAATCCACTCCCGAAGGAGCAAGAGACTTTTTAGTACCGTCAAGACTTCATCACGGAAATTTTTTTGCCTTGCCGCAGTCTCCGCAGCTTTTTAAGCAGATTTTAATGTCCGCAGGTTTTGATAAGTATTATCAGATTGTAAGATGTTTCAGAGATGAAGATTTGCGTGCGGACAGACAGCCTGAATTTACACAGGTTGATGTTGAGATGTCATTTGTAGATGAAGAAGACGTAATGGTCGTTATAGAGAGAATGCTTGCAAGAGTTTTCAAAATGGCGTTAAATCTCGATATAAAAATGCCGTTTGAAAGAATGCCTTACTCGGAAGCGATGTTGAGATTTGGTTCTGACAAACCCGATACAAGATTTGAAGTGGAAATA
Organism: Candidatus Endomicrobiellum trichonymphae; assembly: GCF_002355835.1. Lineage (NCBI taxonomy): Bacteria > Pseudomonadati > Elusimicrobiota > Endomicrobiia > Endomicrobiales > Endomicrobiaceae > Candidatus Endomicrobiellum > Candidatus Endomicrobiellum trichonymphae. Next base: position 493,983 of record NZ_AP017459.1, read on the forward strand.
AAAGATTTTTCGCGTGAGCTTAAAAACAGCGGGTTTAGCGTATTTTCATCTGTGATTTCAAAAGGTGGAATTGTACGGGGACTGTGTATTCCCAAAGGTGCAAGTTTTTCCCGCTCTGAAATCGCCGGACTTACAAAATTTGTAGGCGAATACGGAGCTAAAGGTTTGGCATGGATGAAAATTACAGATACTGGCGCGGACTCAAATATAGTGAAGTATTTCAAAGAATATGAAATAAGAGTTTTTATATCTAAACTTAATGCCAAGTCCGGTGATTTAATTGTTTTTCTTGCAGATGAAGAAAAAACAGTTGCTCAGGGATTGGGGGCGCTGAGGCTTAAAGTAGGCAGAGAATCCGGACTTATTGATAAAAATAAATTTAACTTTTTATGGGTTGTTGATTTTCCTCTTATGGAGTGGGATAAAGAAGAACAGAGATGGCAGGCGCTTCACCATCCTTTTACGTTGCCCAAAGACGCAGATTCTCTTACAAAAGAAAATGCAGGCAGAGCAAAGGCAAAAGCCTATGATGTTGTTTTAAACGGCATAGAGCTTGGTGGCGGTTCCATAAGAATACATAAAAGCGGCATTCAGAAAAAGATTTTTAATATTTTAGATATTTCAGATGAATCCGCAGAAAAAAAGTTTGGATTCTTGCTTAAAGCTTTAACTTACGGCGCTCCGCCGCACGGTGGTGCGGCATTGGGTTTTGACAGGCTTTGTGCTTTGATATCAGGGGAAGATTCAATAAGAGAGGTTATAGCTTTTCCTAAAACTCAAAAAGCGGTTGATCCTCTTTCAAATGCCCCAGCTGCAGTAAGCGATAACCACTTAAAAGAGCTTGGACTGCAACAGATTGAAAACTGAATAAAGAAAAGAACATTATACTCTCAGACAGTTTTGTTGCCGGAGTATCCGGTTTTTACGGATTCTTTAAAGCTTAATAACTTTGCTGTTCCTCTTTTCGGAGTAACGGCAAAAAAAAGAAAACTGCAAAAAAATAAAAAAACTATGAATAATCCACTTGAAAAAATAAGGTTTTGGATAATAGACATTCTTATTAAGTCTGCAAGAAAACTTGAAGCAAAGCGACCTAAAAATCCAGTTGTAAGGAATCCCAAAAGTTTATTTTCAAAAGAAATTAAAATACCTGTCTTCATCTCGTCGGGTTTTACCATTATTGCAATTTATTGTATGTTTGTTATGGGTTTTGCAGTAAACTGTAAAACAATGCTTGCAACTTCCATTTTTATAACAGGAAGTGCAGTTTTCTTTATTATCTATGTTAAAAATAGGGAAAAAATAATATTAAAAGATAGGGATACTGTTGTTTTAATATGTCTGCTTTTTATCATTGCAGTGTTAATATTTCAAATTTTGATAGAATACATCTCGCCTTTTGTATCTCCAGTATCTGCATTTGCTCTTATGTCAGCAATGCTTTTATCTCCTAGATTCGGAACTATGCATGCGGTGTTTTTAAGTTTGTTCATGGGCTTTTTAAACTTTATGAGGTTTGATATTTTCTTTTTAATGCTTTGTGGCAGCATTATTGCTTTGGCGGATTTGCATAATATACGCAGAAGGTCGGATTTTATAAGCACGGGTATTAAAATTGCGGTTGTAAATACGGCAATAATATCAATGTTTTATTTTTTTGGAAGTTACAACATTTTAGAGTTTGAGCGTAATATTTTTTACGGATTATTAAACAGCGCATTTGCAGTTATTATTCTTCTCGTTTTTATGCCTCTGTTTGAAAAACTGTTTTCCAGAACTACAAGCATGAAATTAATTGAGCTTTCAGACTTTGACAACCCTTTGCTTAAAAGACTTATGCTTGAAGCTCCAGGCACATATCACCATTCAGTTATGACGGCAGATATTGCAGAACAGGCTGCTAATGTTATAAACGACAATTCTCTGCTTGCAAGGGTAGGCGCTTATTACCACGACATAGGAAAACTTAAAAACCCACAATATTTTATAGAAAATCAGACTTCTGGTTATAATCCGCACGATGAGTTGACTCCGGCGATGTCAAATTTGATTTTAGTTTCGCATGTCAAAGATGGCGTTACTTTGGCAAAAAAATATAACGTTGATAACGAAATTATTAACATTATCGGGCAGCATCACGGAACGACGTTGATACATACTTTTTATCACAGAGCGTTGGAAGAAAGCCCTGATATTGATATAGAGAATTTCAAATATCCGGGGCCGAAACCAGCTACAAAAATCGCCGCGATAGTGATGATATCCGATTCTTCAGAAGCTGCCTGCCGCAGCATCGAAGAACCGACTGCCGCAAGAATAAAAGATACCGTCGAAAAAATAATAAACAACAAATTTATTGACGGACAATTTTCAAACTGTCCCATAACTTTAAAAGATTTAGAAACTATAAGAGACAGTATAATTTCTACAATTATAGGCATTTACCATATAAGAATTGAATACAAAGAATGAAGAAAGATAATAATATTATAAATTTTGTCAATTTCCCTAAACAGCATGTGCCGCTGCTTAAAATAGCCGCTGCAACTGTTTTAAAATCGGAGAAAATAAAAAGATATCAGGTAAATTTTATAATGGTAGATGACAAAGAGATAAGGAAACTGAATACAAAGTATAGGAAAATAAAACGCATAACTGATGTCATATCTTTTTTGGTAGTTCCGGAGTTTTTTATGGGTGACATTTATATTTCAAAAACTCGTTCGCAAGAACAAGCGAAAGAATACTCTAATACCTGGCAGCAGGAGCTTGCGTATCTGGTAATACACGGGCTGCTACATCTTTGCGGATATACGGATTATGATGCCGTAAATAAGATAAAAATGTTTGCCAAACAGGATAAAATATTTAAATGTTTGTTTTATCGACTTTAATTGCTTTTTACTTTTATAAGCTTGGATTTCTGCGGCTGAAATAGGAATTACAAGCTTGTCAAACTACAGTGTAAAAAGCTTATATTTCAAACTCCAAAAATTTGAATATCCTTATTATATCACGATTATTTTAACTGTCAACGTTATCGCCGATGTTTTGCATCTCTTATGACGTCTGTTTTCTATATCGTAACAAATATGTTGTGGAAAGCGGTCGCATGGATTATAACATCTTTTACTCTTAAATTATATCTAAATTTTATGCAAAGGCAAACTCGGATATCGGTGCCTATTCCTGTAAAATGGAATTTTTTTTAAACCCTTTTATATCCTTATTATAAAACTCACTGAGTTTTTATCGTTTAAAATAAAACTTCAAGTGTCAATTCTTATGAGCTGAGCAAAGAAGAAATTGAAAGTCTGCTTCCTGAATGTAATTGCCAACGACGAAATAGATAAAGAGACAAGTATTATACTTAAACGTATACTTAATTTCTGAGATTTGTCTGTAAAGAGAATAATGATGCCGTTTAAATATATCGAATCCGCGGATTTGTCTTTTGAGGAAGAATGCTTTTTAGACATAGTCGTTGAAATTTCAAGAAATGATTACGCTTGAATATATACTGAAAGAAGTTGTCGGCGAAATTCTTGACGAGTACGAGTTTAAAAAATGATGATTTTAATTGCGTGTAAAGTTATCATCAGATTCCTGTCGGACATTTAAACAGAATTATTAAATTGTTTAATGTGTAGCATATAGAGAGCCAGTATATCAAAGCCGATGAAATAGACTTTTTACTTTTAAACGAAAACACCTCACCTATTCCAGATGGTTCGAGAAAACTTGTAAGCAATATAATGGATTTTGCTGAAAGAAAAATATTGCAGATAATGATGCCGCTTTCTGATATCTTTGCAGTAGATCTTGATTTGCCGAAAGAAAAACCAAAATATTCAAGAGTTTCGGTTTACAGAGGAAATATAAATAATATTGTCGGAATAATATATACTAAAAATCTTGCTGTTGCATGTCGCAATTTCGGAATTATAGTGCTTGAAGATTTAATATCCGGTCTATTGTGTGTCTAAGAACGCAAAAATAAGTAAAATACTTAAAGAGTTTACATCCTCTTCTTGAAGAAATAATTGGAGAAGTCTGGGAGGAATATGATTTAAAAGAGAAAACTGTAATGCCTTTAGGAGATAATTCATATATTATACAGGCTTATGAGACAATATCCAATATAAATGTGGAATTGGATATTGATATACGGGTAACAGCTGAATTTTGGAATTATTCAGCAGAATTCCTGAATCCGGAGAGAAAAAAAAATTGTCAGAATTATTCCGTAGAAATACAAGATGCATACTCGAAGAAAGTAAATCGGATTGCCTTAAGAATGCATTCGTACGCACTGAAAGGATAAAATAGGATGTACTATGCGATAAAGGGACTAGTTCTCAACGCAAAAATACAAGGCGAGAATGATAAACTCATAACTGTTTATTCTTATGAATGGGGAAAGATTCAGGCGGTTGTTCCAAGCGCCAAAAAAATTGCGGCAAAACTTTCCTCAGCGACCGAACCTTTAACAGAAAGCGAGTTTATGGTTTTTGGCAGTTATCCTGTCCTGAGACCTAAAGTTACTGGAGCAAACATAATTGAAAATAATACGAAAATAAAAGTGGATTTCAAAAGAAACTTATATGCTTTATATGCTGCAGAAGTAAGTGATAAATTTGCTCCTTTTAATTTTGAAAATATCGTGAAATATAATTTAATAGTAAGAATTTGGCAAATACTCAGTATCTGTAAATATCCGAAACGAGCGCTTACTGCATTTATTTTGCGTTTTTTAAAACTTTCTGGATACGCTTTTTCTGATTATTTAAGGAATAATAAGGCTTTTGCTGGCATAGGAATTGAAAAGAGTATAGAAAGACTTTCAAATTGTTCAGGAGATAATATTGATGTACTTGAAGAAATTGAAGAAGAAAAAATTTGGAACTGTGTTGAGAATTATCTTACAAATTACATACGACGACCCGCGTTGAGCGTTTTTTTGGAGAAAATCGGCGAATAACATTTTTTACGGGTCTTGACGAAGTAAAAAAGGTGTTATACTTCTAAAAATGAGTAAAGTCATTTTGATATAGGTTTGATTTTTGAATAGAAATGGCAAAAAGCGAGAAAAAGAATAAATTTGACGTATATGGTGCTTTTTTAATGAGCAGGCAGTAGGAATAGCGTGAATAAATTTAACGTATTACAGATATTTTTGTAAGGAGAAAAGAAGATGCTTAATGACAGGGACACAGCTTTTATGATCATATGCACTGCGTTTGTGTTTATTATGACACCGGGACAGCCCTTTTTTACGGAAGCTTGGGACGCAGGAAGAATATGGTAAACAACATGATGAATTCTGTATTTATCATGGGTCTTGGTATTGTTTTATATATGTTGTGATAGGTTATTCTCTGTTGTTTGTGGATGGGGGCGGCTGAAGTTTTATAGGATCTCTTAAGAATTTCTGATTTTTAGACATTACAAAAGATTCTCTTATGGGCTCACTGCCTACATTTGTTTTTATTGCTTTCCAAATGATGTTTGCTTTTATAACGCCGGCAATTATAACAGGCTCTGTGGCTGGCAGAATGAAATTTCAAACATTGTTTTTCTTTATAGCTTTGGTCAATCCTTGTATATATCCATTGGCGCACATGGCATGGTGGTTATCGTCGGTGAAATCGGAGTTCTTGATTTTGCAGTTGGAAATGTGCTACATATCAGTTCAGGCACAACCGGTCTTATTCTTGCAGTTTTGCTTGGCAAAAGAGTCGATTATGCGACAGACTTCATACCACATACATAATACCCCTCATGTTCTTATATGTATGGGACTTTTATGGTTTGGCTGGTTCGGTTTTCATGCAGGAAGCGCTCTAGCGGCAAACGGACTTGTGGCTCATGTATTTATGGCAACAGTTGCAATCTGCCGCTTTAGATTTAATTAACGTTATAGGCATAACCGTAAGTCCTGTCTGTTATTTTGGAATAGTACTTATCAAACGGATATTTAAGATTGACTATGCTTTAGATGCTTTTGGGCGACATGGCATCGGCGGTATATGGGGCTGAATATTGAACGGCGTTTTTGTAAATCCTGCAATCAGCAGCGGAAAACCAGGACTTATTTTCGGAGAGACAGTGCAGTTTATTTCACAAATTGAAGGCATAGTTATAGAGTACTTTATTATGCTCCGGAATTGCCAGTATATTTATGCCTCTTCTAGCGTCGTGTAGTAGATAAGAGAAGTGAACTTATGTCAAAACACGGTGAAAATGCGTACCCGTCATTCACCGGTTTGGATTAGTAAAAGCTTTTTTTTCTTGCTGGCTTTCCTCTCTGCTTTTTATATCTTGTGTATGGAGGAATTACGAGGCAGACGGAGGCGAATAAATATAAAGGTGAAGCTTCATGATAGAAATTGAAGCTATTGTTCTCGAAGAAAAACTTGAAGATATATAAAAGAAGCTCTTAACCAGAGTTGAAATAAAAGGAGTGACTATTTCGCAGGTCATAGGATGCGGAAAACAAAAGGACTATAAAGAATTTGTGTGCGGAACTGAAATTGCCATAACTATGCTTCCAAAAATTAAGATTGAGATTATAGTCTCTTCCGAAGAATGGAACGATAAAAGCAATTCAGGAAGCGGCTTATAGCGGACAACTTGGAGATGGAAAAATATTCAGTTATAACTTGCGCAATGTTATGAGAGTACGCACTAAAAAAAACGGGAACATCGGCAATAAACTGACAGGTAAAATAAAAGAACATATGTTTTAAGATGCAATTTTGAAATGTGCCATGCGTTTTGTTGTTGTTTATCTCTTTTTTTGTAATTTTAGAAGCGGGAAGATTGCTTTATATTATCACTCCGCCACCTAAAACTGTATCATCTTTATAAAATACTATGCTTTGCCCTGCAGTGACAGACATTTGTGGTTGGGCAAATTCAACTTTTACCGAGCTGTCTTCTTGCGGAATAATAAATGCTTTTTCAGGTTTGTGCTGTCGGCGGATTTTTGCAGTTGCTTCAATAGTTTTTTTTGGCGGCAAAATGGAACACCATGATACTTTTTTAGCCGTAAGCGATGAAGAATATAAATCTTCTTTTGTGCCTATCGTTACCATATTTTGTTTAGCTGAAATATTTATAACATACAATGGATCTTTTGTTCCTCCCAAAAGTCCTAGTCCTTTACGTTTTCCTATAGTATAGTTCCAGATTCCATTATGTTTTCCGAGAACTCTGCCATTTTTATCCACAATGTTTCCCGGATTTGCTGGAAACTGTAAAATATCATTATAATCTCCACAATAAAAATCCTGACTATCGGGTTTTTCAGCTGACGGAAGTCCTATTTTCTTTGCAATGTTTCTCACCTGCTCTTTTGTGTAAATGCCAAGCGGAAAAATAGTTTCTGAAAGAGTTTTTTGCGTAAGTCTGTATAAAAAATAAGTCTGATCTTTATTTAGATCGGCGGCTTTATACAATTTATACATGTTAGTAGAACTATCAAATCTTATATTCGCATAGTGTCCTGTAGCGAATTTGTCAAAAGAAAGTCCTGTTTTTTTTACGGCAGCGGGAAGAATGCCGAATTTAATATAAGCGTTGCACCTTATGCAGGGATTTGGCGTACGTCCCTCTTTATATTCATTTCTGAAATTTTCTAGAACAACTTTTTTATATTCTCCGCTACAGTCTGTTACATATAAAGGAATTGTAAGAAAATCAGCTATTTTATGCGCCGTTTCAATATTTTCGTTTTCAGGGCCAAGGCAAGAGTCGTTAACTTTAGTTTTCGGTGCTGGCAGAAAATTGTCCCATATAGACATAGTTGTGCCGGTCACTTCATATCCCTGCTTTTTTAATAAATAAGCGGCAACTGCAGAATCAACGCCTCCGCTTAACCCTATTAATATTTTCATTTCTGTCTCCACTTTCTATTTTTTATGCTTTTATTGTTTGTTTCATGATGCGTATGACTGCTCTTTATATGTATTTGAAAGACAGCTATGACTTATATGAAACCCTTTCCCTGTTGATATTTTTCTGTTTATGGATTTAATCTTTTTTTCTATACAAATCCTACAGTGCGACGGCGAATCGCCGAGACAAATTTTGCCGGAATATATTTCGTAATATTATATCTGTAGCCCCGTTTCAGTGACATTTAGCATAACGACGTTTACTCCGCTTTGCAGAGCTTTCTTCGCCTGATTGCAGAATAACCGTTTTGTACCGTAATTTTTTGCTTTTCTATTATGTCATGCTTCTATGCGGTAACGCGTTATGTGGGAGTTATATCTCTTCTCAAGACGCAGCACAAGCAGTTTTGCTTACAGTAATTAAATCATCCGAAGGTGAACTTTATCTCCGGTATATTTTTTACGTATTTCATCTGCGGCAGAAAGAAGTTTCTTTGTATCTTTTGTTTCAAGAATATATAAAACTTCTTTTTCATGTAACGCATTGGATTGAAAGGCTTTGTCTAATATGGATTCAATATTAGTGCGCATATAACTATTTTATCAAAAAACAGCGGACTTTCATATTCTAAAATCCCTGCGATAATTGTTAAAAACAAAATAGTTTATTAATACTGACACGGATTTTTCTATAAAGAATTTTTAAAATTATGATAAACTATTACAAAATCGACAGGAGTTTAATTGCTGTAATGAACACATGGATAGTGAAATGAATCGGTTGAGAAATATACATCTGTTTAGAATGTATAAGTTATCCTTTTATAAATTACTCAATTCCATGCGAAGAATGCCTTTACGGCAATAAAGTTTTGGTTATTACGCCGCATCAAGATGATGAAGCCGTAGTCTGTGCCGTAACCGCAATAAAGCACGTTAAAACCGGCAGTTATGTAGAAATAGCTTTTTGTTTTGTACGCATGATACTTAAGAAAGAATAAAAGAAGCCAGCCGAGCTGTTTCCTATAATGGTTTCCAAGAAAAATCATTATATGCAGTTTCCTGTGCAGACTTTATCTGGCAATAAAAATTTTGAGAACGATTTAGCGCTAATTATAAATAAAGCAGATTCCGATGCCCATATTTCTTCCTTCTTAGTTTGATAAATACAGCGACCATATAGCGGTTTCAAAAGCTATTATAATAAGTTTATTGTTCTGTATCTCAAAAGACGATATGCAAGAAACCTCGCAGGTTGTTGTTTTGATGTTGTTGAGTTTTAGTGGTTGTGATAAGTTACTAATGACATTTAAATCGGTGGTGACAAAGAGAAAAGTTTCAGCTTATATTTTGACAAAAAATGAAGAAAGACATATTAAAGAGTGTGTAGAGAGTATTAAATAGACTGACGAAATTGTCATCGTTGATGATTTCAGCGGAGCCGCCATTGGTAGATATTGCTAAAGGAATGGACTGTAAAGTTGTAAAAAATAGATTTGAATACTTCGACAGACAGAGAAATTTTGCTTTGTCACAATGTTCTTATGAATGGATTGTATGTCTTGACTCTGATGAAAGAATAACGCCTGCGTTAAAAAAAGAAATATAATATCAACTGCAGGATTTTCCGAAATATGACGCTTTTGTTGCTTCAAGAAAAAGCAGATTTATAAACAAGTGGATTTTGCATTCGGTCTGGTATCCGGATTATAGACGTCCTGTATTTTTTAATAAAAATAAAATGCACTATAAAGATCAAATGGGCATGAAGATATTAATTATAAAGGTAAAAAGTTTTATTTTAAAGGCGATATTCTCCACTATCCTTACAACAGCATAAAACAGTTTATAAAGAAATCTGATTTCTACACCGATTTACGTTCTAAAGAAATGTTAAAAAAAGGCATTAGGTTCAGAGTTTTAAATCTTTTTGTAAATCCTTTGGTGATGTTTGTAAAAATGTATTTTATTAAAAAAGGATTTCTTGACGGTTTGAGCGGATTTATACTTGCGCTGTCTTATTCCTCGCTTTATACTTTGATGAAATATATAAAACTTTGGGAACTTGAAAATAAATGAGCAGGTTTTTGTATCCACTTTCTTTAATTTACTCTGTCTTGTATAAAGCAGATAGGAAATTTAGCATCTTGAAAAAACTTTCAAAACCCGCAATAAGCGTGGGCAATCTCGCATGGGGCGGTACAGGCAAGACGACGTTTGCGATTGAACTTTTAAATCTGCTTGTAAAAAATAATTTAAAGCCTGCTGTTTTAACGCGTGGATACCGCCGAAGAGGTAGATCTTCCGTTATATTAAAAAACGGTGCGGTCGGTATCAGCGCATCGGACAGTGGTGACGAGCCGCTTTTAATTGCGGGGAATGTTCCTAAAGCCTGTGTAATTGTTGGAGCTGACAGATATAACAATGCTTTAAAACACGAAAGAGAAATAAATCCTGATATATATGTTTTAGATGATGGGTTTCAACATTGGAATATTCAAAGGGATTTAGATATAGTCTGTATAAATGCGGTAAATCCTTTTGGCAATGGAATGCTTATGCCTGCAGGTATTTTAAGAGAAAGACCTGCAGCTTTAAAAAGAGCAGGATTTGTGATTATTACGAATTCCGCGATATGGTTTCAGATGCAGCGCTTGAAAAATTAGAAAAAACGGGGTTTGTTTTATCAGGTCAGAGATCTATTATAACTTATTACGGCGGATTTAAGTATAAAACTCCTGATTTAAATACGGAGTTTAATATTGAACTTTTGAAAAAATCCAATGTATACTCTTTAAGTGCTATAGGTTTTGCAGAAGGTTTTAGAAATTCTGTTAAGAAGTCTGGGATAGAGGTAAAAGACAGCATAGCTTTAAGAGATCATAGCGAATACGATAATAATCTGCTTGAGAAGATAATAAACCAAAACCTCCAAAATTCGTATTTTATTGTCACGGCAAAGGATGCGGTTAAATTTCAAAATATTGATGCGTATATATATTGCGGTTCTTGTTGTAAAGCTGCAGTTTAAGGTGGGGAAAGAACAATGGGAGCGGGAAGTATTAAAACGCCTGCCATCTTTTTAGACAGAGATGGGACGGTTATTTTTGACAGAAATTACTTGAGTTCACCCGAATAGGTAAAACTTTATTCGTTTGTCGCAGAAAGCATAAATAAATTGCGATCTGCGGGTTTTAAAATAATAGTTGTAACAAATCAGTCCGGTATGGGCAGAGGAATATTTGCGGAAATTAAATGAAAAATTTTTGTTTCTGCTTAAAACTGCAGGAGCAAGGATAGATGCTCTTTATTATTGTCCGCACGTTGATTCCGATGAGTGCTGTTGCAGAAAACCCAAGACGGGTATGTATTGCGGGGTGCGACAGATTTTAATGTAGATCTTAAAAAATCTTACACCGTCGGAGACAGTATAAGAGATTATTTGCTTGGTTTTAATATGAGCGGCAAAAGGGTGTTTTTGTTCTTACGGGACGCGGCAGAAAACAGCAGAAGGACTTAGTAAAAGAAAAAGTGAAACCGCTTGTAGTATGCAGAACCTTAAAACAAGTCGCAAGTTTTATAATTAAAGATGTAAAATATTACTGATGTTATTTTGCTTATACAGTTTTATATTTGTGCGGAACTCGCACTGCTTTTGTGATGGTTATTTTTGAACGGCAGAAGAAAGGCAGAGTTCTTTTGTTGCTGAAGATACCAGCTTTTGGAATATGAAAAACTTATACTATATTTGTGGAATTTTTTCCGGCAGGAAATGTAGATGAATATATGCAGGACGTTTTAACGGCGCTATATTATCTTTGAAAGTAGGAGTTGAATATATTTTGTACGACCGTTACGGAGCTTCGCTTTGTCCTTTAACGGTTAAAGTTTTAAGAAAAGAAGCAGAAATCTAGTCTATGGTACGAAAAGATGTCTATAACAGCATATTTAAGCGGTAGGATTGTGATGATAAAAGCAGAATTCCCATATCTATAAGAGAGGAAGTTGTTAAAGAAATAGAGGATGAAAAATGAAAAGATTAATTGCAGGAGCAATGTTAGCACTGATGGTTGGCAGGGACGTCCCTCGCTCATGGACGTAAGACACCACTCACTGGATAAACAAAAAAGATGGGTTCTGCAGGACTCACAGGGCGAAATAAACGACGATGAATTGGTGCAACACTCACTCTCAATAATTGGGACGATTAAAAACAGCAGACTTGCCTTGCCTCTAATTATTTGGCACACTAATTTTAGAAATGGGTAGCTACTATACATCTGACTGCGTAAGGACATAGGCAAAGAGAAAGCTAAATCGAGGCGTGCTGGATTTAAAATAGAATCAGAAAATCTGCTGGTACTAGTAAACGCTGTATTGAAATCTGCAAATACAAATAAAAAAGATAAGTGCTGTTTTTAATATTTATTTATTGTTTTATATTATGTACTGTTGTGCTTTTCCGTTGGGAACAGGACATAATAATTTAATTGATGAAATCTATAATTGACTCTCATCTGTTTTTCCTATCGTCTTTGGCAATCCAAGTCTCGCTTAATAACAATTATCCGAGCTGCTGTAAATAATCTGTATAATTGCTTTTTGAAAATGCTGTTGGAGTTGGGTGTACAAAACACCCACAGACTGGTAAAGCATTTGGCAAAATACTACAAAGACACACAACCATAAATAAATGGAGTAAGTACAATGAAAAATCACATTGTCGCTAAGGTAATGAGTGGATGTAAAAGCTCCTATGATAGAGCGATTTTGAAAGGAGCAGCACACTCCCCTGACATTGCGGAAACGTACTCGAATATTAGTAAAGATCAAACCATTAGAGCTTATAGTATCAATGTTCAGAAACGACACAGGACTGCGCAAGGAATTGATGGCAGAATATAACTACTACAAACTCCTGCTAGAAAAAGTAGACAAGGACTCAAACGAAAATAAATAAATTACGATAGTTATTTTTATTAATATTCTGTTTAACAGTTGTCAGCGGTATTGTCGTGCCTCTTGAAAAAATATAATATAATAAAGAAAGTGAATTTTTAGGAGGAAGCTCAATGTATAAAGTTGTTTTAATCAGGCACGGCGAAAGCGTCTGGAACAAGGAAAATAAATTTACGGGCTGGTCAGATGTTGATTTATCCGAAAAAGGCAATGAAGAAGCTTTAAAAGCCGGAAAACAGTTGAAAAAAGACGGTTTTACTTTTGATTTGGCATATACTTCAGTTCTTAAAAGGGCGATTAAAACTCTTTGGAATGTGCTTAATACAATGGATTTGCTATGGACCCCTGTGGTTAAGGATTGGAGATTAAATGAAAGGCATTATGGTGCTTTACAGGGGTTAAACAAAGCCGAGACAGCCGCAAAATACGGTGAAGAACAGGTAAAAATCTGGAGAAGAAGTTACGATATTGCGCCGATGGCTTTAGATGAAAATGACGAAAGATATCCGGGGAAAGAGGCAAGATATTCAGGGCTTTTAAAAGGCGAGATTCCCTTAGCGGAATGTTTAAAAGATACTGTGGCAAGAGTTGTTCCCTATTGGGGAAAAGAGGTTGTTCCGCAGATAAAAGCAGGCAAAAAAATCATTATAGCGGCGCACGGCAACAGTTTAAGAGCTTTGGTGAAGTATCTTGATAATATAAGTGACAGCAATATAGTGAATTTGAATATACCTACCGCAATGCCGCTTGTTTATGAACTTGATGAAAATTTAAAAGCTGTTAAGAATTACTATTTAGGCGATCCCGAAGCTGTTAAAAAAGCGATGGAAACGGTAGCAAGTCAGGGTAAAGTTAAAAAGTAACGACGGATTTGAATATATTTTGGATAAGGTGATGATACGTAAGTTTAAACTGTTGTTAAGAAACAATAAAATATTGCTGATAATAGTTTCAATTGTGCTTATTCTTATAGTTCTTTCGATATGGGGACTGAGTAAACTTGAATCTTTTTATAGAATTATGACTATTGCAATGTTGCCGGTTAATCTTTTAGTGTCGTTTACGAACGCTGCTGCTTTTGTTTTTATGTATGTGCTATTTTCTAGAAGTGGTTTTGAGAAATTAAAGAAAAACAAAATTAAGGCCGGAGATATAGCAGTTTCTTTTAAAGAAGTTATCGGTCTTGAAAGCGCAAAGAGAGAAGCGTTTGAAGTTGTTCAGCTTATCAAAGATAGAAAACAGCTTCAGAAAATAGGCGGAAAAATTATTAAAGGCATTCTTTTGATAGGACCTCCGGGATGCGGAAAAACTTTGCTTGCAAAAGCTATTGCAACAGAATGCAAAGTGCCTTTTCTTTCAATGGCAGGCAGCGAATTTGTCGAAGTGTTTGTTGGCGTAGGTGCAAGCAGGGTAAGAAATCTTTTTAAAAAAGCCAGAGAATACGCTTATGCTGAAGGTGCCTGTATAATTTTTATCGATGAGATAGAAGTTATAGGAAGAGGAAGGAGTTTTTCTTATATGGGCGGAGGAGAAGAGACAAACAGTACCCAAAATCAGCTTCTTGTGGAAATGGATGGGCTTGACAACAAGAAAAGCAATGTTATTGTTATAGCGGCGACAAACGCGGATGATAGTGTTTTAGATAAAGCACTGTTGAGGCCAGGACGTTTTGATAGAAAAATTGCCATTACTCTTCCGAATTTAAAAGAAAGAGAGCGGCTGTTTGGTTTTTATTTAAAAAAAGTAAAAGTTGTACCTGAAGTAAAAGTATGCAGGCTTGCAAAAAAAGCTGTATATAAGTCACCTGCCGATATTGAAAATATAATAAAAGAAGCGGCGTTGATCGCTGTGAGAAAGAAGAAAGAAGTTATCGATATAAAAGATTTATCCGAAGCTATGGATAGAATAGATTTGGGTATGGAAACATATATTGATATGACGCCTAAAGAACTTGGGATGACGGCATATCATGAAGCAGGACATGCTGTGGCTATATATTTGATGCATCCTACTGACGATGTATTTAAAGTTACGGTAAAATCCCACCATGGATCGCTTGGTCTTGTCGCTCCGTTTCCTAAAGAGGAACTTCAAATCGAACAGAGGGAAGAATTACTTTCAGATATTATGGTTTCTCTTGCGGGATATGTCGCTGAAAAAATAAAATACAATACAACTACAACCGGAGTTTCTATGGATTTTAGTCACGCTATGACTACGGCAAATAACATGGTATGGAAAGTTGGAATGGGCAATGGCGGCTTTGTCGGCGATTTTTCTGTTATACCGCGGAAAGAGATGTCACAGAGTCTTAAAGAAAAGCTCAATAATGAGACAATATCAATAATAAATTCATGTTATGCTAAAATTGAAGAGTTTTTAAAAACAAATTGGGATGCTGTTGATGCTGTCGCTAAAAAACTTATATCCGAAAAAGAACTGGATTTTGACGAGTTGGAAGAGGTAATGGAGACCGTCGGGAAAAGGAAACCTAAACCGTCCGAGTATAACGCTCTGGTAGGATGTGCAGAATAAAGGATTACAGTTATTGTGAAAATGTTAAAATATATAATATTTTTACTTGTAATTGTTTTTTTCTTTAACGACTGTAGCGTAAGTTATCCAAAAAATTATATTGTGCGGAGTTTAGAAAAACTTGTAAAAAAAGAATGTAACCAAGATTCAAAAGCATATCTTGTCGGTAGGACTTTGTATCTTGATATGGAGTTTGACGAAATTACGTCTGCAGATGATAAAACGGCTTTACAGGCAATACGTAAAATGAACCTTGCGATATTTACCGCGGGAAGGATTGTTTTAAGTAGTGATTCGGACATAAAATATATAGTTGTAACGACTTATGATTCCTATAAAAATCTTGCTTTCAGAATAGCCCATAATATCGATGATATAAAAAATTATTTTTATATGCGTATATCGCATTCTAATTTTAACTCTAGAAAGCTTTTAGAAATAGAAGGACCGCTGACTGCCGCAAATATGATAGAGGATAGACACTGTATAGCAGATCAGGAATATATAGGAAGGCTTATTGTCTCGCAGATAAATATGCTCTCTGCAGCGGATGTAGTTTTAGTGCAAATGCCGCGTCTTCAATATGTTGCTGTAGAAAATGAAACTCTGATTTTTTCGGTTTCTGATATTGTTGACAGCAAAAATATTTATTTAGTTAAAAATATTCTGCTTGAAAAAACTAAAGATTATTCAAAAAAATACAATATATATTTTAAAGGTATAAAAGTTGTTGCATTTGGTGGCGAAGCTCTATTGATAGAGTGATTGTCTTCAAAGTTTATGCCATATTTTATACCGTATGAGGGAAAATGTCAGAAATATTGAAACAGATAGGAATACGAATAAAAGTAATCAGAGGAATATAAAATTTATCGGCGGAAGAATTTGCAAAAAGCATTAATTTAGAGACTGCGGGATATTTAAAATATGAGACAGGCAAGGCTGATATTCCTATAAGCGTGCTTTCTCTGCTATTTCAGTCAAGTACAATATTGGAATAACGGCGCTTCTTACGGGTGACGGAATGCTGTGATAAAGAAAGACAAAGGATTGGTAGAAGAAAAGAATACAAATACGCAGGATTTATGCATAAGAAAACTGAAGTTTTCTTAGTTACGGTGGTAGATCCTTAAAAAAATAAGTCATAACACGCACACTCACATTTGGGGCAAGAATTTAATTATATTTTGGAAGGAACTCTTAAACTTTATTTTTGACTGGAAAGAATATATTTTAGAATCTGGCGATTCAGTCTATTTTGATTCAAAATACAATCATGAAATTTTTGCAGTTAATGGCAAACCTGTAAAGTTTGTAGCCGTAGTTCTTTAGTAGTGTCGTAGTAGGTTGACGGCAGAAACTTGCAGAGTGTGTCGTTGACGAAAGAGACCATGATGGCAACAAATTTAGTCTCTGCTCAACTACGAGTTTGTGAATTTTGTCGTTCCGTATAAAGCAGTTGTTAAAAAATTATTAAAAAGGGGAAATAATGCTGGCGGATAGATATGTAAAAATCGATTATAAGTCGTATGAAGATTTTATAGAAAACTGTAAAATAAACGTTCCCGAAAATTTTAATTTTGCTTTTGATGTGGTTGATGAAACTGCATATATTTCGCCTGATAAAAAAGCAATGGTGTGGTGTAATCCTGAAGGAGAAGAAAAAGTATTTACTTCCAATGATATCAGAAGAGAAAGCAACCGTGTTGCAAACTTTTTAAATCTCTTGGGTTAAAGAAAGGTGATGCTTATGTTAAAAAGGCGTTATGAATATTGGCATTGTGCGGTTATAAGTTGGGTGCTTTGAGATGAGCTCTGCAACACATCTTTTAACTGTAAAAGACGTAAAATATAGGGTAAAAACTGCTAGTATAAATGATTATTGCAGTGGCAGACGAAAGAATTGCTGATGTCATTGACGAGGCAAAAAAATTGAAAACTGTGATTTCTGTAAGCGGATATACGAAAGACTGGGTTGAATATTATAAAGAAATTAAAAAATTTTCTGCCATCTTTGAAAGACCGTCCGGTAACGAAGCAACTAAAGTAAACGATAGTTCTTTATTATATTTTACTTCAGGCACTACTCCTTTGGGTCATATTATTACCGCTAGGTTCTGGCAGAATTTAAATGATGAAAGCTTGCATCTTACGGTAGCCGCCGATAAGCTGCATGGGGAAAGATATACGGATAGTGGTTGTGCGAAGCCTGCATTTTTACTTATGCTTATGAAAGGTTTAGCCCTAACGATTTAATAGAAAAAATATCAAAATACGGAGTTACTTTGTTTTGTGCTCCACCTACGGTTTACAGACGTATAATAAAAAGAGATTTTTTCAAGTTGAAATATGTCGAAACTGCAGGCGAACCGTTAAATCCCGAAGTTTTTTATCAATTTTAAAAAATGACGGGACTTGAGTAAAAGAGGGCTTTGGTCAGATCGAAACAGTTGTTTTTGCAGTAACTTTCCCATGGAGGCAGGTAAAACATGGTTCTCCGAGAAAACCGTCCGCCGGATGCTGTGTTGTGATATTGTCGACGGCGAAGATAATTCCTGCGATCCACAGGACAAGAGGGGTGGCTTATAATAAGAACAGACAAACATAGACCGGCGGGTTTGTTTTCAGGATATTACAGAGATGAAGCGCTGACAAGAAGTTTTTGGAACAACGTCGTATATGATACCGTGGGGAGATGTGGTGTACATGGATGAAGACGGTTATCTTTGGCTTGTCGGACGTTCTGACGACGTTGTAAAAAGCTCAGAATACAGAATCGGACCTTTTGAAGTTGAAAGTGCTTAATGGATCACCCATGTGTGCTTGAATGCGTGGAGTGCCGGGGGTATAAGGAAAGAGGTGCCGTGATAAAAATACTTGCGAAAGGATATAAAGCGTCTCCTGAACTTATAACAGAACTTCAAAATCACGTTAAAAAAGTAACGGCTCCTTATAAATATCCCATAATTATTGAATTTGTAAAAGAAATTTCTAAAACAATAAGTGGGAATATAAAGAGAATAGAAATAAGGGAAAGCGATAAAAAATAGTTAGTTTGTTATCTTGAGGAGAATGAGCAATGAACATAAGAGAGCGCATTTTGGAATTGGCCAAAAAAACAAAAAGTAAAATAATTCTACCTGAGAGTTTTGATATAAGAATTTTAAAAGCCGCGCAAATTCTTACAAAAGATGGCATAGCTTCGGTTATTCTGCTTGCTGAAGATATAAAAGAAGTTGAAAAGATTGCTTCAGCGGTAGGGGTAGATTTAAACGCTGTTGAAATAATTAAAATAGATATAAATCTTCTTAATAAAAAGAAAGTTGAAGAATTTGTTGATGCGAGAATGAAAAAGGGTATGACTTTGCAGGATGCCTCAGATCTTTTAAAAAAACCTTTATACTTTTCAATGATGTATTTAAAAAGCGGAAAATGCGATGCGTGCGTCGCCGGTGCTGTTTATGATACATCAGATGTTTTAAGAGCTAGTATTCAAGTAGCAGGCTTTACCGAATGCACAAAACTGGTTTCTTCGTATTTTCTTATGATACCGCCGGATGGGCATAATATTGCAAAAGAACCCGTATTATTTGCAGATTGTGGCGTAAATCCAGATCCACAGGTTTTGGGTTTAAAAGATATTGCGGTTGCAACGGTAGAGAATTTTAAAAAGCTTTTCCCGGGAAGACAGGTAAATGTCGCAATGCTTTCGTTTTCAACGAAAGGAAGCGCAAATAGCAAAGTCTTATCAAAAGTAATAGAAGCGACAGAACTTGTCAAAAGTCATTTTGCAGGATACAGCGACATAAATGTTGACGGTGAATTTCAATTTGATGCCGCTGTTGTGCAAAGTGTCGGAAAGAAAAAAGCTTCTGGCTCTTCTGTTGCCGGCAATGCAAATATTTTAATTTTCCCAGACTTAAATGCCGGAAATATCGGTTATAAAATTGCGGAAAGATACGGTGGATTTCAAGCTCTCGGTCCTATAATTCAGGGACTTGCGCTGCCAATAAGCGATTTAAGCAGAGGTTCCAGCGTTGATGATATCTGTCTCATCTGCGCAATTATGCTTTTGAAGTAAGTCATGCGGAATTATTGATAATAATCTCTCTTTAGTCGTTCGGTCGTTCGTATGCCTGCGCAGTTAATTTTCGATAAACAGACGGTTTTTCTCTTAGTTATTATCTAAAAAGTTTAAAATTCTTGTACTATTTTATTGTGTGTTAGATTTGACTTCTCCGATCAAAATCTGTTCTTGTCTTTAAAAAATTAAATTCTTTGAGAACTGCGGGTTCAATGAAAAATAATTTACGGCCTAAAAATTCGAAAGAAAGAATTGTTCCATATATCTAAAGATAATAAACGAGAAATTCTTTTTCTCAATATAAAAAATTTGTTCGGCATCATCTGATTCTTATTACCGGACATCTATGTTTTCTTCTGGCGGTAAAAAGCTTTATATCTGAAATTCCTTTACTTATAAGTATCTCTTTTGTTGTTTTCAGAGCAATCTCAGGCGTGTTATGATGACTGCTTATATGTGCAAGAAAAACATATTTTAAACTATCTCTGCCCGCGGAAAGCATTTTGATTTCAGCAATGGCACTGGCAGCGTCTTCGTTTGCCAGATGTCCCCAGTCGCTCAACACCCATTTCTTATTGTCGTAAGATCTGAAACTTGAATCCAACATCATTCTATTGTAATTTGATTCCAATACCAAAATGTTGCTGTCAATTAAATTTCTTATAATCTTTCTGCAGATTCTGCCGGTATCTGTTACATAACCTATTTTATACTTTCTTGCATTTATTTCAGATGAAAAAGTAAATCCAAACGTACGAGAAACATTTTCATCCTTGTGGTAAACCTCAAAAGATTCGACGAAAATATCTTTAATTTTAAAATTTTCGTACAAAGGTATGCTAGCGCACTCTTCAATTTTCTGACCGTATTTTCTGAATGCATCTTCAAAAGCATCTTCATGGAGATAAACAGGGATGTTGTTTTTATGCAGAAAACCAAGCCCCGATGTGCTTATATGATCTCTATGCGCATGCGTTATGAGTGCTGCCGTTAAATTTTGGGGAACAATGCCTAAAGCGCCGAGGTTTTCGATTATATATTTAGCGCTGCATCCGCAGTCAATTAGGGCGGTCGCTTTTTCAGTCCAAATTACTGAACAATTGCCGCTTGATCCGCTTGCAAGAATACAAAAATTCAAACTCAAAGTTTTCCCGCTGCTTTTTCTATTGTTTTAACTGCCAAATCAACCGCAGAATTTACATCTTTAATATTGAAAACAGATGTCGGAGCGTGAATGTATCTTGTGGGAATGCTTAAGATTCCAGTAAGGATTCCTTCTCTGTTTGTGTATATTACAGCGCCGTCTGTCATACCGACGTCAATTATGTCTATTTGATGTGGAATGTTGTTTTCATGCGCGGCTTCAAGCATAAGTTTGCGCACTTTTTGAGGAACAATAGTTCCTCTACCGGAAGCTTCTATCATTGTTATGGCAACGCCTTTCCCTAGTTTTAATGCAGAAACTTTTTCCTCAATTCCCGGCATATCGCCCGCTACTGTAGTGTCTATAATAAGTGCAAAATCGGGATTTACTTTAAAAGATGAGGTTTTACCGCCTTTTAGACCGACTTCTTCTTGCACTGTGGCGCATGCATAAATTTCGGCATTCAAATCTCTTAATTTTGCCAGCATTTCCATAACTTTTACCATAGTGTAACAGCTTATTCTGTTATCTGCAGCTTTCCCGTAATAAAAATTGCCGTTTAAAATACCTGCGACGGGTTCAAAAATTATCTGATCGCCGATATCTGCGACTTTCAATACTTCGTTCCTTGAAGATAATCCGATATCTATAAACATACTGTCATGCTTAAGTGGCTGCTTTACATCTTCGGAAGTCATTAAATGCGGCGGCTTTGTGCCTATTATTCCGGTTATATGCTCACCTTTTTTATTTATAATTTCCACTGTTTTACCGGGGAGAATAGAATCGTTTATTCCGCCGATTTTGATAAAGTATATAAATCCTTTTTCATTAATGTGTTTTACGGTCATTCCTATTTCATCCATATGCGCAGCAATCATTATTTTCTTTTTTCCTCTGCCTGATTTTCCGATGACATTTCCGAAATTGTCGATTTCAACACTCTCGCACGACTTAGAAAGAGCGGCAGTCATAATTTTTGCGACATTTTCTTCATAACCCGAAATTCCGTCAGATATTAATAGATCTTTAAGTAGTTTTTCCATTTTATTTCTCCGTCGTGTAGTCTTTTAACTTAGCATATCGACAAAGTTAAAAGTCAGTACGATATTAAAGTTTACTTCTATCCCATCAGTCTGCGTATTATATTTTGCTGAAATTCTGTAATTGAATTTTGAATAATCTATGTTCTCGGAAACTCTGTATCTGCATAGTGTTTATCCGCAGTCGTTCATAGATATCGTTATCCCAATTTGATTCTGTTTATTGCTTTAATTCTTTCCAGAACAGGCGGATGCGAATATTCCAAAAATACTTTAAATTTGTGCGGATATAAATTTGACATATTATCAACTGAGAGTTTTTTTAAGGCATTTATCATGGCTTGCGGTTTTCTGTAGGTTGTTATCGAGTAAAGATCGGCTTCATACTCATGCTTACGCGAAAAATAATTTAATATCGGCGAAATTATTAGAGAAACAGGTGCATAGAGAAATGAAAAAAATATTATTCCGGCATATATATCCTGCGTCCGCATAAAGAAAGCGTCGTAAAGCCATGCCTTATCTATAAGAAGCGAAAAAATAAACAGCATTATTCCGCTTAAAGCGGATGAAAAAATTATATGTTTTACTATATGTCCGAGTTTAAAGTGCCCCATTTCGTGAGCTAAAATGCTTGTCAGTCCATCAACGGTATGCTTCTGTATAAGAGTGTCAAACAAAACTATCCTGCGGAATTTCCCAAATCCCGTGAAAAATGCATTTGATTTTGTCGAACGTTTTGAACCGTCCATTTTGAACAGACCTTTCATCTTGAAATTTTCTTTTTTTGCATATTCTTCAATGGAATTTTTGAGTTCGCCGTCCTCCAAAGAAGTGTATTTGTTAAACAGCGGCATTATGGTTACGGGTGCAATAAAAGTTATAAAAAGTTCAAATATGACAATAGCAGCAAAAGCGTACAGCCACGCGTATCTATAGACGTTTGCAAAGAGCCATAGTATTGCAGCAAAAATAACGGCTCCGATTATGGCGGTTATAATCCACGATTTTAGTAAATCTGAAATAAAAGTTTTCACATTCATTTTGTTAAACCCAAAATTTTCTTCTATTATAAATACGGAATAAACCGAGAAAGGTATTTTTAGAATTTCAAAGGCAGAAAAAACTATGCCGGCAAAAACAAGACCTGTTAAAATAGTTCCGAAACTGAAAGATACGGCTATCGTATTCACATAATTAAATCCCTTTAAGACTATAAAAATAATCTGCGCAGCTAAGAAGAAAGTAGATGAAATTACGGATAGTTTTGTATTTGCTTTAAGATATTCCTGCGCTTTTGAATATTTTTCTCTGTCAAAATATCCGTCGAATTCGGGAGGAATATTATTTGAAATGTTTTTAACGTTGAGCAAGTTTGCTACTGTTTCAACAAGATATACGGCAATAATAAAAAAAAGTATTATAAGAGTGTAAATATTCATTTTCGTTCCTTTATTTGATTTAAGTGCATTATATATTATTTTTATACTGTCAAGATTATATTATGATATAATAAACTTGTTTATTATTGTATAAATTGTGCGGTGTGTGCGCTCTGCCAAAAAATATTTGCAGATAGAGAGAATGAATATGAATATTTTATTGAGTAAACGTTAAAAAATGAAAAAAAATCTTTTTATTACTTTTGAAGGCGGAGAAGGTTCCGGCAAAACAACACACTCTTTGCTTTTGAAAAAATATCTTGAAAAAAGAGGTTATGAAGTGTTGCTTACAAGAGAACCGGGCGGTACTATTTTGGCGGAAGCCGTAAGACGCATTCTTTTAAATCCAGATTCAAATATTGTTCCGTTGAGCGAACTTTTTCTCTATGAAGCCGCGCGGGCTCAACATGTTGAAGAATTTGTTTTTCCTGCTTTAAATGCCGGAAAAGCTGTAATTTGCGACAGATTTACCGATGCTACTGTTGCATATCAGGGATATGGCAGGAAATTGAACTTGCAGCTTATAGACAGTCTCAACTCGACTACATCTTTTGGATTAACGCCGGTTTTGACGATATATCTTGATATATTGCCGTCTGAAGGTTTAAGTAGGGCAAAAAGGGCAAAAAAATTAAACAGAAAAATTTACAGCGACAAAATTGAAAGAGAATCCTTGCAGTTCCATGAGAGTGTAAGAGAAGGATATCTCAGTCAGGCAGAAAAATATCCCGAAAGAATAAAAGTCGTTAAGACACAGGAGACAGTTGAAAAAACAGAAGTTTGTATAAGAGAAATTATAGATTTGGTATTGTAAATGTTTGAAAGTATATTAGGTCAGAAAAAAATAAAGAAAATAATTTCAAATCAGGTAAAAAGCGGTAAAATTGCGCATGCTTATATCTTTGTGGGGCAGGATGGGGTGGGAAAACGTCTTACAGCCGTTGAATTTGCTAAA
This sequence comes from Candidatus Endomicrobiellum trichonymphae, assembly GCF_002355835.1. NCBI lineage: Bacteria > Pseudomonadati > Elusimicrobiota > Endomicrobiia > Endomicrobiales > Endomicrobiaceae > Candidatus Endomicrobiellum > Candidatus Endomicrobiellum trichonymphae. Next base: position 518,043 of record NZ_AP017459.1, read on the forward strand.
ATTTTAAACTGCAATGTGGACGATTTTATTAAAACAGATGCCGGCACTTGCGGAAAATGTATATCTTGCAAAAAGATAGAAAAAAATATTCATCCCGATTTACATTTTATAGATTTTGCCAGACAAGCTGAACTTGAAGAAGAATGTTTAGAAAAACAAAGGACGTTAAAAATTGAAACAATAAGATATATGCAGAAAGAAGTTGCTACGAAAATACACGAGGGGAAATGGAAAATTTTCATTATAGAGCCTGCTGAAAGGATGAATGCTGCCGCGGCAAATTCTCTGCTTAAAACGCTTGAAGAACCGCCTGAAAATACAATTATAATTTTAATTGCAAAACATAAAGAAACAATACCTCAGACAATACTTTCACGGGTGCAGACGCTGTTTTTTCAGCCTTTAGGGCAGAATGAGATTTCAAGCTGGCTTATGTTGAACTGTTCAGTGGATGCCGCAAAAGCCCGAGATATAGCGGAATTGAGCGAAGGATCTTTAGAAAATGCCAACAAACTCGTTGGCAAAAATGAAAAAGAGGAATTTTCTTTATGGCTCAAATTTAAAACTCGAAATTTTTATATTTCAGATATTTTGGAATTGTCAAAAAATATTGCCGCTGCCGGCGCTTTAGAATGCGTTGACGCAATGATAGCGGAAGCAAAAAAAGATTTCAGAATGTATCCCCAAAGGACCGCGCCGGCGCTTGACCTGTTAAGCGCTTCAAGAGTTTTACTTCTTAAAAACGTAAATGCCATGACGGTTTTGGATAACTTATTTTTTGATTTGTCAGATTTAAAAAAAATGTCGGGACTTTTATAGAACAGAGCATTCATTTATGATTTATTATTAAGGATATATAATTATGCCAATGGTTATAGGAGTAGCGCTTAGAAAAACTAAAGATAAAATTTATGCTGACGTGGGATATTTTGATTTAAAACTGAATGACAAAATTATACTTGAAACCGAGCACGGAGTTGAAGTTGGAACAGTATGCGAAAAAGAAAAAGTTATGCAGGAAAGCAAGGATCCGATAGGGAAAGTTTTAAGGGAAATTACTGAAGAAGATAAAAAAAGGCTTACTGAAAATGAAAGAAAAAATTTAAGAGCGTGGAACATAGTATTGCAAAAAGTAGTCAAATACAAGCTTGATATGAAATTAATATGCGTTCAGTATATTTTTGACCGGTCAAAGCTGTTTGTGTATTATATTTCGGGAACAAGAGTTGATTTCAGAGAGCTTGTCAAAGAGTTGGGGCGTATTTTAAGAACAAGAATACAGATGGTTCAAATAGGCGTAAGAGACGAATCAAAAATGGTCGGCGGAATAGGAATATGCGGACACGTTTTATGCTGCCAGACTTTTTTAAAAGATTTTAGTTCTGTAACCATAGATATGGCTAAAGAACAAGATTTGTTGCTAAATACTGCAAAACTTTCAGGGCTTTGCGGCAGACTTATGTGCTGTATTTCTTATGAAAACGACATATATAGAGCTGTAAAGAAAGAATTGCCTGAAATAGGAAAAACAGTTTTAACTCCTGAAGGCAGAGCAAAAATTACGGCGATTGATTGCATAAGAGAAAACGTGACCGTTGATTTCGGCGATAAGTCGTTTAAAGTTTTTAGTATAAAACAAATCAATGAAAGTAGTAGAAAAGGAAAGTAAATGAAATTTTATATTACGACGCCGATATATTATGCAAACGATATTCCTCATATAGGACATTCTTATACGACTATAGCTTCTGATATTATGGCCAGATGGAAAAGATTAAAGGGTTTTGACGTTTTTTTTCTCACCGGAACAGACGAACACGGCGCAAAAATTGTTGCAGCTGCAAAGAAAAAAGGGGAAATACCGCAAAAACTTTGCGATAAGATGAGTGCAAAATTCAAAGAAGCATGGGAACTTTTGAACATTTCATATACGGACTTTATACGCACTACGGAACGGAAACACTTTGTTTCTGTTGAAAAGATATTGAGTATTCTGTTTGATAAAGGTTTTATATTTAAAAAGAAATATGAAGAGCTTTACTGTATAGGCTGCGAAAGATTTTACGCTCAAAAAGATTTGGACGAAAACGGATGTTGTCCTTTCCATAAAACAAAGCCTGTACTGCAATCTGAAGAAAATTATTTTTTCAGACTGTCGTCTTTTCAAAATGCCCTTATTGATAGAATAGTGGACGCAAATCATAGAGAACATATAGAAATACAGCCTGAAGAAAGAAGAAACGAAATTATAGGGAAACTAAAACTCGGACTTGAAGATGTAAGTTTTTCAAGAAGCGCCGTTGAATGGGGCATACCGCTTCCTTTTGACGGAGGGCAAACCGCATACGTTTGGGTTGACGCTCTGATAAATTACATAACCGGAGTGGGTTATCAAGAAAATGAAACAAAATTTCAAAAATACTGGCCTGCGGACATACATCTAATGGCTAAAGACATTTTGTGGTTTCATTCTGTAATCTGGCCTGCAATTTTAATGGGTGCTGGACTTCCGCTTCCTAAAAAATTGTATTCTCACGGATTCTTTACCTTGAACGGAAATAAAATGTCAAAGTCTTTAGGCAATGTTGTATCTCCGCGTGAACTTGTTGACAAATACGGCGTTGACGCCGCGCGATACCTTGCGGCAACCATTATTCCTTTTGGTCCTGACGGCGATATTTCGTGGCAGAGACTGACATTAAAATATAACACTGATTTGGCAAATAATTTGGGTAACTTAATTTCAAGAACACTGAAAATGGCTGAAAAGTATTTTAATCTTTATGTGCCGCAAACCATTCCTGATTTAGAGCTTGTAAGAAAAGTAGTTACGGTTCTTAAAAAAAAATTTGCTTTGAATATGGACAATATGCAGTTTCATAAAGCCGCTGAAACACTGCAAAGCGCTATAACGCTTGTAAACAGACAGATTGAAATAGATGCTCCGTGGAAACTTGCAAAAACAGATACTGATAAACTTGCATCCTGTATTTATGCTTATTTACAGTCGGCAGATATCATAATAATGCATTTGCTGCCGTTTATGCCGACAATGGCTGAAAAAATATGGCAGATAACAGGGGCGGGGTGTGATATAAACTTGACCGCAAAAAAATATTTTAAAGATGCTGTAATTCCCGAAAATGGTTTTTCGATTCCAAATGCAAAGCTACAGTCTCCGGGTATTCTGTTCCCACGCATTGCCTAAAATTAAAATAAGATACTCATTAATTAATTAATGCTTCAGCACAAAATAGTCCGACTTGGATGTTAAAAGTTTTTTTATTATATAGAGCGGAGTCACTAAAAGCGGATAATAGTCAAATCATAAAAAGAGAATGATGAAAACTGAAAAAATTGAAATACAAGAATATCTAATGATTTTTTCATATATCGAAAAGTTTCCAAATCGCTTGTAGGTTTTGTGGGATGCAAAAAAATTACAGCTGATTTAAAAGAAATACAACAAAGCGAGCAGATAAAAAAAATATTCTGAGACAATAAAAAACATTATTATTACAAATTATAGGCAGTTTATTTTGTTACAGGAAGGAAAGATAAAAGCGCAGGCGTCATTATTAAAAAATAATTTGGAAATAAGTGAAGCTCCAAACAGCAAGCAAAATTTAATAAATCTTTTTATGGATTTTTTAAGTTGCGATTACCCGCATATAAAGACAAAAAAAGAATTAGTAAATGCTTTAGCTAAACAAAGTTTTTATTATTCTGGTGAGTTGAAAAGATATATGTCCAATGCTGGTAACGAAAGTGAAAATTTCTATCGTAAATTCAATGAGCTGTTTAAAGATTTCCAAGTCTCAATGCAGTATCGCTATGATATTGCAGATTTTTGCGGTGTCTATGCTCAAAGTTTAGTGTATGGTTTACTGCTTACAAGGTTAACGAAATCCACTGAATTTGATGAAACAAAATTGGACTATTTGTCTGAGATGCCTTACGAATACAGATTGTTATATGAATTTTTAAATACGGGCTGTGGTGAATCGAAGTATTTACCTGGTATTGTAGTAGTAGCATTAAAAAATATAGCAAAAAACATAAATTTGATTAATATAGCAGAAATAAACCATGAGTTTGAGAAAGAAGGCAAGGGAGAAAGCGGAATAGCCGTTTATCTGTATGAGGATTTTTTAAAAGAATACGATAAATTAAAAAGAACGGGAGAGCGCAAAGAGAGCGGAGTGTATTTAATAAAAACAAAATTCAATAAATCCTACGGTTGCTTAGATAAAGATGTAAAAGTACTGGATTTTGCCTGCGGCACGGGAACGTTTATAAACAGTGTATATGAGTTAATGTTATGTAAAAGTCAAAGTCCGCTCGAAAGACAATCAGTTAAAAAAAGATAATAAAGAATATATACGGATTTGAACTGCTTTTCACACCTTATATACTGTCTCATATAATTTTGACTAAATACTTAAAAGACAACGGCATAGAAATAACGCAAGAGGAAAGATTGCCCATATATCTAACTAACGTATTTTAGTGGAAAAAGTAGAGCAGAAAAAGGTAAATTGATACGCTTTTAGATGATTATAAAAAAGGACTTAACGATAAGAGAATAAGTTTAAGCGATTTATATATAAAGTTTATGAGATTTGCCCAGTGGAAAATAGTAGAGCACGGTTGGGGAGTGGTGGGAATAATAACTAATAACAGTTGGTTAAATGGAATAACGCACAGACAAATGCGCAAGTCTTTGATGGAAACGTTTGACGAGATTTATATATTGAATTTGCACGGAAACACAAGAAAAGGTGAAAATGACAAAAATATTTCGGTACTCGCAGACAATATTGTTACGGGAAACGAAAAATTAAATCTCTTGGAAACAAAAACTCTATCTTCTTTAAAATGGAAAAAACTTAATCCTCAAGAAACAGGAAATTATTTTTTTATCCCTCATGATTTGAAAGAAGAAAATATATATAATAGTTTTTTTTAAATAATAAATATTTTGTATAATTATAACAGCGGGGTTGGAATGGGAAATTATAAAATTGTAATACATTATCGTGAAAAAGATTTGCTTGATTTAAAGAAAAATTTTTCTATTTTAAACGACGAAAACTTAAGAAAAAAAATATAAAATTACAGATAAAACAAATTGGAAATTAAAAGAAGCGCGTGAAGATTTAATTAAAAATTATAATCAAAGGCTTATTCAGCATAGAATTTTTGATTTTAGATTTTCATCGTTAAGTAAAAAATCAAATGCTTTCATGGGCAGGCCTCGCTATAGAACAATGGAACACTTCGATGGTAAAAATAATATCGGATTATGTTTTACGAGAGTTTTCAACGCAAATACAGATATTTATAACAGAATCTTTATAGGCAGGAATATAATAGACCGTCATTTACATAGCGATGCAGTTTATATCGTTCCGCTTTTTATTTATAAATACAATATGTTACAAGAAGCAGAAACACCGACACCGAATTTTACAAAAAAGTTTTATAAAGAATATTTAGATACACTTTCATTTAAGCCCGCCCCTGAATATATATTAAATTATATTTATGCCGTGCTGCATTGTCCCAAATATCGCAAGACTTATATAGAATTTTTAAAAACAGGTTTTCCATCTGTTCCAATGACGAAAAATAAGTGGTACGATAAAGAAGAAACAAATGTTTTTGAGGAAGAGGTAAGTTGAACAAAAGAAAAAATGATTATTGACACCCACGCTCATATGTCAGATTCAAGATTTGACAACGACAGAGAGATCGTTATACAAAAAGCTTTTGATTGCGGTATAGAGAAAATTTTTGAAATAGCTTGTGAAATGCGTTATTGGGATAGAGCTTTAGAACTTTCAAAGCGAGATAATATTTTTTTATCGGTCGGCGTTCATCCTATTGAAACGACTAAAGCAACGCGAGAGGATTATTATAAACTTCAAGTTTTAATTCAAGATAAAAAATGTATAGCTATTGGCGAAATAGGTTTAGATTATCATTATGACTCTTCGTTGCAAAATACTAATACTCAAAAAGAATCTTTTTTTAAACAAATTGATATTGCAGTTAAATATAACAAGGCGGTTATCATTCACTGTCGAGATGCTTATGATGAAATGATTGATTTTTTTAAAAAATATAAAAATGTTCCCAAAGGAGTTATCCACTGTTTTTCAGGTACTCCTAAACAGGCAAAAATGTTTATTGAAATGGGATTTTTACTCGGCATTAACGGCCCTGTAACATACAAGAAATCAGATAATTTAAAACAGGTTGTTTTTGAGACTGATTTAAACAAATTATTAGTTGAAACTGATTGTCCGTATCTTGCTCCTCAAAAATACAGAGGACAAAGAAATGAGCCGTCTTATATAGCTGAGACTTTAAAAGAAATTGCGGCAATAAAAAATATATTAATTAATGAAGTGGTGCAGATAACAACGCAGAATGCACTGAAACTTTTTGGCATTTAACTTATAGCTCTGTCATTCTGAATAAATAAATTTAGTTTGGAATTTGATTCAGAAGTGTCGTTTGAAAGGGCATACGGCAAAAGACAGATTTCTAAAACCAAATCCGGAAAACGACATTCTATTAATTTTTCCTGTGGGATTATATGTCTGCCGGCAGGCATAAGAGTTATGCAGTTTTTTATCCTCACAAAAATAAAGCATTGATTTTTCAATAAAATGTTTATAAGTAGCCGCAGGACTTTAATCATGGAATTTATTATGAATACTGTTTCTTATGTCTTTGGAGATAATCTTTATTTAAATATAACCAACAGGTGTATGATGGCATGCCCGTACTGCATAAAACACAAGTGGGCTAACAAATTCAAAGGTAACGATTTAAAACTTGAAAAAGAGCCGTCATGTGAAGAAGTTATAGAAGCTATAGGAGATCCTAAAAAATATAACGAAGTAATTTTTTGCGGATACGGCGATTCTTTGATTAATCTTGAATCGGTAAAAGAAATTTCAAAATGGATAAAAGAAAACAGCGGGAAAGTGAGAATTAATACTGCCGGTCTTGCAAACCGTTATTACGGTAAAAATATTCTGCCTGAATTAAAAGGGCTTGTCGAGGTTATTTCGATAAGTTTAAACGGCTCAAATCCCAAAGAACATAACGAACTCAATCATCCTATGTTTAAGGAAGAGTCGTTTAATGAAATAATAAAGTTTGCCGAAGAAGCAAAAAACCATATCCCCGAAGTTGTCATAACTGCTGTAGAGTTTCCGGGATTTGATATTTCAAAAGTTGAGAAAATCGCAAAAGAAGTCTGCGTACGGTTCAAAATGCGACCCTATTTGAATAATGAATATTAGATTTTTTGTAAATATCTTAAAATTATCGTTTATCGCGCTTGGGATTTTAGTACTGGCAAGTATTTTTTCGGCAATAACACTTATGTTCACGCGGGCTTATATCAATACCGGCGAAAAAACTTACACCGTAAAGCCTTATAAAAACATATCTTTAAAAACTGTTTTAGATAAAAATGGTATTTTTCTTAATGATGACGATATAGTCTCGCATGATATCAGTAAACCCATAAAGCCTTTGCAAACAGTAAAAATTATTCATGTTACAAAAGAACAAAAAAAAATCATTGAAAATACGCCTTTTAAAGTGACGTGGAGCAGAAAGTATAATTCTAATCTAAGAAAAGTTGAACTTCAAAAAGGTAAAGAAAAGAACATAATAAAAACCATTAATAAAATTTCTTATAACGGCATTTTATATAATACAAATGTTGTAAATGAACAGACTATGGCAAGAGAATATTCCCGTCTTGTATTGTTTAAAGCAAATAACGCAATAGAAAAGATTTATGATTTGTCAAAAGCAAAAAAAATCAAAATGGTTGCCACAGCATATTATCCGGGCGATCCTCTTGCATGGAAAGACGGAACAATAACTTTTCTCGGACAAAAAATGCAAAGAGGAATAGTAGCTGTTGATCCTAATGTCATACCTTTAAAAACACGCTTATTTATTCCAGGATATGGTTACGGATATGCCGGTGACAAGGGATCTCTTATAAGAGGAAAACGTATAGATTTAGGCGTAAATAATGCAAAGGAAGAGAAGTCTTGGAGGTTTAAAGATGTGAATGTTTATATTTTAGAAAAGTCAGATAAATATTAATTGCAGATTTATAAAAAAAAAACTTAAAATAGCGAGAATAAGGTTTTTTTGTTTTATATCTGGTTTCAGGAGATTTTTTCTCATCATCATCAGAATTTTAGCATATAGACAAATATTTTCACTTCATTCTCGCAGGAATTGTCTTTAAATACTTATAAAAGGTATAAAAATAAAATTTATATTAATGCCGAGGGCGGGACTTGAACCCGCACGCCGCCTAAGCAACTTGAGATTTTGAGTCTCACGTGTCTGCCAATTCCACCACCCCGGCTTAAAGATCTCTAAGCTTTACATATATTTTGTAAAAAAACAGTTCTTAATGTTTTGATATTTTTTCAGTTCACCATGTTTACACTTTTTTGTCAAACTCAAGTGTTGTATTATCGCCAGTTTGAGAAATCATTATACTATAATAGGAATAATTTTTATTTAAGCGTTATTAATAACGGAACTTCGCCGCACTCTGAAAATAAGTGACAGTTAATGCATTCGCTCCATATTTTGTGCGGAAGAGTTTCTTTAGGAATTATTTCGTATCCTAACTTTATAAAAAATTTAGGTTTAAAACTCAAGGCAAAAACCCTGCTTACTCCCAGATTTTTGGCATTATCTTGAAGTATTTTGACTATTTTTCTGCCAAATCCCTGTCCTTTATATTTGTCAGATACTGCTAAAGCTTTTATTTCTGCAAGATTTTCCCACGAAACATGCAACGCTCCGCAACCGACTATGTTATCTTCGCTTTCAAGAACGACAAACTCTTGAATATTTTCATATATTGCGCTTAGAGATCTGTGTAGCATTTCTTTATTGTTTGCGTGATATTCAACAAGTTTGTGTATTTCTTTTACATCCATAACTCTTGCTGATCTTATATTCATTTTATCCTCTTAACTCATCATGGCTAAATGAAGTACTTGAGATTTTGTTTCTTGCTTTTCAGTGTCTGGCAGATAAATAAAAAATATAAAAACTACTTAATTAAGTTATAAATTAAGTTTGTTTGTTAATAACCAAAAAATTATAGATTATTTTATAAAATCATATCCTGCTTGAATTGCTTTTTTTGTTTGTTTCAATAAGCTGCGGTTTTGAAGCAAAAATCTTTTCGCACGCAGACAGCACGCTTTTTAGAGTAATACCTTTTTCATCAGTATTTTGTTGAATATTAAAGCGGTGTAGTTCAAGAATTCTTATCAACGTTCCCACTGCAACTGTGTTTGCAGTTCTCAAGTTTTTGATTTCTTTATCTGCAATATCGGTTACAGGTATGAAGTAAGGTTTTACTTTATATTCCATATTCTGTGGTATAATTGAAGAATTGGCAATTACTATGGCATTGTCAATAACTCTGGATATAAATTTGTTTAATGACGGCTCGTTCAATGCTATCAGAGTGTCTGGATTGAAAGCAAGAGGGGAACCTATTTCATCGCTTGATACGACGACTGTAGAATTTGCTGTACCTCCGCGCATTTCGGCCCCGTAAGACGGGAACCACGTTGTATGTAATCCCTGTTCTATTGCTGCCTGTGCAATTAAAGTTCCGGCCAAGAGAACACCTTGCCCGCCGAAACCAGCTATTACTATTTCATTTTGCATCTCGATACCCTGATATAGAAAAATACTTCATATATAATACGATATTATTATCTATTTCGTCAATATTCCCACAATTGGCTAAAATGCGCTCTTGACATAATTCAATGTTAGTGCTAAAATTATTAGCACTTTACCATTGTGAGTGCTAAGATGTGATGATTGCTAAAATAAATTTTAAAGGGACAAAATGCGGCATACAGCGTTGGAAGTTTTGAAAGAGAGAAAAACTAAGATACTGAATGCCGTTATACATCATTATATTAGGATAGGAAAACCTGTAGGATCAGATGTTTTAATAAAAGAGTATAACATTTCTCTTTCCCCGGCGACAGTCAGAAATTTGATGGCAGAACTTGAAGAAGACGGATACTTGACACATCCTCACACATCTTCAGGTAGAATTCCTACTGACAAAGGGTACAGATCTTATGTCGATAGTCTTGTCAAGCTCCAAAGTTATGCCATTGAAGAAGAAGAAAGGATAAAAAGAGAGTATGAGGGAAAACACAATGAAATAGAAGATATCCTTTCGGAAACTTCCCGTATTTTGTCAGGACTTTCTCAATATACAGGTTTTGTTATGACTCCTAAAGCGCAGTATGACAAAATAAAAAATATCGAGCTTGTTCAGATTTCAGAAGAAGATCTTTTAGTTATACTACTTACTCAAAGCGGTATGGTAAAACATAAAAAAGTAAAAGCTTATCTTGCCTATGTGCAGCTGGGTAAGTTAAGAAATTTTTTAAATGAAAAATTAAGAGGCATATCGATTGCGCAGGCAAATAGAAAAATTATTTCAGAAATAAAAGATTTCAGACAGAATGAATCCGAAATTTTAAAAATTGCTGAAAAAATAAGCTACGTTTTTTACAATGTACAGGACGATATTTATATAGATGGTACGTCAAATGTAGTTGCTGCTCCGGATTTCAGCGATTTTGAACCGGTAAAGCTTCTTATAAAATTTAATGAAGATAAAGAAAAATTTATAGAGATAATAAATAAGGATTTTAACAGCGGCGGAATAAATGTAAAGATAGGTTCGGAAAATACGCTTGACGGACTTAAAGATTTAAGCATGATAACAACAACATACAAAAACCGAGAGCGGGCAGTTGGCGTTTTGGGAATTATCGGGCCTAAACGTATGGAGTATGAAAAAATGATGTTGCTTGTGAATCGTATTTCTGAAATGTTAAACAGGTTTTTTAAAGAAATGAGTTAAATAACGTACTGGTAATATGCGTCTGCATAAGATTATTCAGACACAGACAGTTACTAAGAAGGGGGGAGGGGCAATTTGGAAAACAAGAAACAAAGAATTCTAATCGAACAGGAAATACATGACTGTAACTACAATAAAGCAAGAGACGAAAAGATTTGTGAGCTTGAAATTTTAAAACAGTCTATTGAAGAGAAAAAAAAGCAAGCGCAAGATTATTACGATCAGCTTTTAAGGCTCAAAGCTGATTTTGAAAATTACATAAGGCGCTCCGAAAAAGAAAAAAAAGATTATTTAGAATGGGGAAAAGAGAAAATTCTTCTTAAACAAATCAGCATTGACGACGTTTTAAGACAGGCTTTAAAAAGTGCGAAATTAGGAAACAATATAGAAAGCATAGTGCTCGGTCTTGAAATGATAAGCAAGGAATTTTCAAAAATGCTGAAGGAAGAAGGTGTTAAAGAAATAGAATGCGATAAGTTTGACCCGAATATATGCGAAGCTTTAGAATATATTGGAAGCGAAGAAGAAGACGGAAAAATTTTAGAGGTTTACCAAAAAGGATATAAAATGAACGAAAAGTTAATTAGAGCGGCAAAAGTTAAAGTAGCAAAAAACAATAAGGAGAACATAGTGGGGAATGAAAAATAAGAAACGGAAAGAAAAAGAAAATAAGTGTCTACTATTAAAAAGCTGCTGCTTTAGAGGCAAAGTATTCTTACTTTACGACAAAAAGGGATTGATATAGGAGGAGTATTATGGCAAAGATTATTGGCATAGATTTAGGGACATCAAATTCGGCAGCGGCTGTTATGGAAGGCGGAAAAACCACTCTTATTCCTTCGGCTGAAGGAACAACACTGGGTGGCAAGGCATTTCCATCTTATGTTGCTTTTACAAAGGATGGGCAACTTTTAGTCGGTGAACCTGCAAGAAGACAAGCAGTTACAAATCCAGAAGGAACGATAAATGCTTTTAAGAGAAAGATGGGAACGAATTATAAATACAAAGTAAACGGCAAAGAATTTACTCCACAGCAGCTTTCGGCTTTTATTCTTCAAAAGATTAAAAAGGATTCAGAGGCTTATCTGGGCGAAACAATAACAAAAGCCGTTATCACAGTTCCCGCTTATTTTAACGACGATCAGAGGCAGGCTACAAAAGACGCGGGTGCAATTGCCGGTCTTGAAGTTGTAAGACTTGTAAACGAACCTACGGCGGCATCGCTCGCTTATGGCATAGACAAGGTTGGCAAAGAACAGAAGATATTGGTTTTTGATCTCGGCGGCGGAACTCTTGACGTAACAATTATGGAAATGGGAGCGGAGGGTACGTTTGAAGTTCTCTCAACTTCAGGCGATACGCAGCTGGGCGGAACCGATATGGACAATGCTTTAATTGACTATATTGCTGAAGATTTTAAGAAAACAAACGGGATAGATTTGCGCAATGACAAAATGGCGGTTCAGCGTTTAAAAGAAGCTGCCGAAAAAGCAAAAATCGAACTTTCAAATGTTTTGGAAACTGATATCAATCTTCCGTTTATTACGGCTGATGCCTCAGGTCCTAAGCATTTGGCGATGAAATTTACGAGAGCAACGCTTGAAAATCTTGTAAGACATATAGTTGAAAGATGTAAAGCTTCAATCGATCAGGCTGTAAAAGATGCGAAGCTTACGGCTGAAACGGTCACAAAAATAATTTTGGTGGGAGGACCTACCAGAATGCCAATCGTTCAGAAATTTGCGGAAGATCATGTCGGCAAAAAGGCAGAACGTGGAATAGATCCTATGGAATGCGTATGCTTTGGGGCAGCCGTTCAGGCAGCAGTATTGACAGGCGATGTCAAAGACATTCTTCTTTTAGATGTTACTCCGCTTACGCTCGGACTCGAAACTATGGGAGGCGTGAGAACTTCTTTGATAGACAGAAATACAACTGTTCCTGCAAAACGTTCCCAGGTATTTTCAACAGCTGCTGACAATCAGCCGAGCGTTGAAATTAATGTTCTGCAGGGCGAGAGAGCTATGGCAAAAGACAATTTATCGCTCGGCAGATTTATGCTTGACGGAATACCGCCGGCGCCTAGAGGAGTTCCTCAGATTGAAGTTACTTTTGATATAGATGCAAACGGCATTTTGCACGTTTCGGCAAAAGATAAAGGAACAGGCAAAGAACAGTCTATTAAAATATCATCGTCAACAAAACTTTCAAAAGACGATATAGACAAATACGTAAAAGAAGCGGAACAATATGCTTCCGAAGACGTAAAACGCAAAGAAGAGATTGAAGTTAGAAACGAAGCCGACAATCTTATTTATTCAGTTGAGAAAAGTTTGAAAGATCACGGCGATAAAGTTTCTGCCGATGAGCGGCTTATAATCGAACAGTCACTGACTGCAGCAAAAGACGCTTTAAAAGGCAGCGATGTTGCGACAATTAAATCGGCAAAAGAGGCATTGACAACAGCTTCTCACAAACTCGCCGAAGTAGTGTATAAAGCTTCGCAAGTGCAAGACACTCAAGGTGCAGCGCAGGGACAGTCTCAAGGCAATTCGCAGCAGACTGCCGATAACAGAGGGAAAGTGGTTGATGCAGAAATTGTGGATGAGAATAAAGAATAACAAGTAAGCTTTCTGTTTCATAATATCCATCCCCGCTTGACGGGGATGGATATTATGAATGAAAGAAATACTTTAATTTTTCAAAATGTTCCAACTGTTACAATTATGACAAATAAACTTAGTAATGTTCCTGTAATTTTAAAATATGAAAAATATCAATTTAATAGAAATTGTTAGAACTGAAAGTTTATCCATACGCAACAAAGATTCCGATTTATTATTCTGATGGAACATTAGCAGTTGCAAACGGAAATAGGAGAACAAGGTAAGAAAATTGAGTTAAAAATGAACGAATATGCTAATTTATGGGTTTGTAAATTAGACAATAATACATTATTTGAAATAAGACAACAATCGGGATAATCTTTTAAAACGATAGCGGATATATACACTCCTGCCGGAGAGTTTATTAAATGTGTAGATGAAGGTACTAGTTTTTATAAAACATATGGTAATGAATTTAAAATTGGCAGAATTAGGTTAACAAATTGTACTTTTGAAAATTACTCGGTTGAAATTTTATTGAAAAAGAGTGGTTCTATTTCTATTGATAATAATGGGAAGCAAATACTTTGAGTGGGTTGGGAAAGTAAATGGCGAAAAGTAGTAAGAGCTTTTAAATGAAACATTTCTACAGAATTATTGAAGTAATAAAATAACTAAAATGGATTGCCGATAACTCTAAACTGGGACATATTATTTTTGGATTATAGTTCGGTTTGCTGATTTCAGAATGGATAAACTGAGGAAAAAAAACAAAATGAAACGTGATTATTATGAAGTGCTTGAAGTTAGTAAAACCGCTTCGGTGGATGAAATAAAGTCAGCTTACAGAAAGCTGGCTTTAAAATATCATCCCGACAAAAATCAAGGAGATAAAGAAGCCGAAGAAAAGTTTAAAGAGATAAACGAAGCTTACGAAATGCTTTCAGATGTTCAAAAAAGACAACAATACGATACCTTTGGACATGATGCAGCGGGAGGAATGCCCGACGGCAGGAATCCTTTTGGCGGAAAGGGTAGCTATACGCAGTATAGTGGAGACTTTTCAAGTGTGGGCGATATATTCGGCGATATTTTTGGTGATATTTTCAGCGGCGGTTCCAGTCGCGCTAAAAATAGAGCTTCGCAAAGACGCGGTGAAGATTTGCGTTATGATGTCGAAGTTTCTTACCTTGACGCGATGAAAGGGACGAAAATCTCCATTGACATACCTAAGAGAGAAATCTGTTTTGTTTGTCGCGGAACTGGCAGTAAAGACGGTTCCGTACCAAAACAGTGTCCTCAATGTAAAGGTAAAGGTCAAGTAAAGTATTCGCAAGGTTTTTTCTCATTCAGTCAGGAATGTTCTCAATGTAAAGGCAATGGAATTATTATAAATAACCCCTGTCCCGAATGCAGAGGTGAAGGCACTGCAAATAAGAGAAAACCTATTAAGGTGAGAGTTCCCGCTGGTGTTGACGAAGGCACTTCTTTAAAAATTGCGGGGTCCGGCAATGCAGGTTCTAACGGATCTCTATCAGGCGACTTATATGTTATAGTGCATATGAAACAAACTGCTGGTTTTGAAAGAAAAGGCGATGATTTATATACGGAAATTTCTGTCTCTTTTTCACAGGCGGCAATGGGGATTGAATATGAAGTGCCTGTTATAGAAGGTCATATAAAGGTGAAAATCCCGCCATCAACGCAGCCAGGAACTATTTTAAGAGTGCGGAAACAGGGATTCCCTAAACTCGGGAGAAAAAACAAAGGTGATCTTTACGTTAAAATAAATATTTCTGTTCCTAAATCTATGAACGATGAGCAGAAACTAGCGCTTTTTGAATACGCAAAATCTATGGGCGAAGTTCCAAAAGACTCTAAATACCAAAGCGATAATTTTTTTAGTAAAATTTTTGGAAATAAATGAAGATATATAAAAAAGATATTGATACAAAATAGTTTAACAGCAATAACCTGCACTTTTGTTTTTATCATGTAGCTATTTTTTTTAAAACAGAGAAGCAGACTATAGAACCCATCTAATTTTTTAGTTATAGAAAAAATCTTATTTTTGGGAAAAGAAAGCTTTGAACTTTTGCAAATTTTTAAAAACACCTTTGGAAACAATATTTATGAAAAGTTCTGTCATTTTCTATTCTTTTGTTATTTAATTTCAAAATGACGAAAATATTGAAAATTTTGCCAGATTCTGATTTAACATGTTATTGAAAAAACTATTTATTTTGTATATAATAGTGGGTAAACTTTGCTTTGCGTATATTGCGTAAGGCTAAATCCCAAAGAACAGAGGTTTTATTTGAGGATAAATTCTTAAGGGAATTCCAAAAAGGAGCTGTAAAGTATGAATTACGAGAGCATATTTATTATTTCTCCCGAAGTGCCAGCAGAAAAAATTGAAGAACTCACCACAAAAGCAGTAAAAATCATTGAAGACTCGAAAGGAACCTTTAAAATGTCGCAGCAGTTTGGAAAGAAAAGATTTGCTTATCCGATTAACAAACTCCGTGAAGGAAGTTATGTTTATACGGAATTTAGCGGTAACGGCGAGGCGGTAAACGCGCTTGAAAGCTTTTTCAAATTTAACGATTTAATCGTAAGATTCCTGACGGTTAAAATTGAAAAAAAGAAAGTTGTTGCAAAAAAGACTGCCAAGTCAGAACCGCAGGCGGCAAAAACTACAAATGACAAAGGTGAAATAAAATGAGCCAGGAGCAAAACAGTTTCCGCTTGCCTGAACAAAACAGCGTTATTATTGTGGGTAGACTTACAAGAGATCCGGAATTGAGACGCACAGTCACGGGAAAAGCTGTCTGCTCTTTTGATATAGCTATCAGCGGAAGAATGAAAGATCCAGTTACCGGCGATTGGAAAGATGCCGAGCCGACGTTTGTTCCAATTATTGTTTGGAACAATCAGGCGGAAAGATGCGGCGAGCGTTTGAAAAAGGGACTTCCTGTGTATGTGGAAGGAAGACTTAAGACAAATAAATGGGAAGGAAAAGACGGTATAAAAAGAAGTCGTCTGGAAGTTGTGGCTTCAAGAGTTCAGTTTCTTTTCACAATAAAACAGGAATCCTCAGCTATAGACGCAAAACCTATTGATAGTATAAATGAATTACAGGAACAGTCTGATAACACCGTCGATGATGATGAAAATATACCGTTTTAAAATATTGGAGGGGGAAATATGACATTTATAAGAAAACCTGCAGGGCAGGCAAAACCTCAAAAGTATTCGACTGACGCTTATGGTCGTCCTGCCGGAAAGTTTAGAAGAAACGGACCGATAAGGAAAAAAGTTTGCCGTTTCTGTGCTGATAAAGTTGAGATAGATTACAAGAATTTAAGCCTGCTTCACACGTTTGTAACTGAAAAGGGCAAAATACTTTCGGGACGTATGACCGGCACATGTGCAAAACATCAAAGAGAACTTGATACAGCAATTAAAAGAGCAAGAATGATTGCGCTTTTGCCTTTTACAGTAAATTGACGCTTTGTGCCCGCGATGAATTTAGGTGCCGGAGGAAAAATGAAAGTTATATTGAAGTCCGACATTGCCAATGTCGGACGGCAGGGCGAAATAAAAGAAGTCTCGGCGGGATTTGCTAGAAATTATCTTATTCCGCAAAGTCTTGTTATGGAAGCCAACGACCTCAACCTTAAAATTTGGAAAAGGGAAAGAGGAATACTGGAAAAACATAGAGAAGAAATAATCAATTCTGCAAGAGAAATTGCTTCTAAAATGGAAGCTTCGAAATTTACTGCAAAAGTTAAAATAGGTGAAAACGGCAAGATTTTCGGTTCAATAACAACTGCAACTCTCGTAAAAATTTTTGAAGATAACGGTTTTAAAGTAAATAAACGCGATATTATTCTTTCGGATAATATAAAAGAAATCGGCGATCACGAAATAAGCGTAAGGTTTCATCCAGAAGTTGTTGCAAAGATAAAGCTTTCTGTTATAAATGAAAAAGAATAATATTATTTTCATTATTATTGGAATAAAAAATGGCAAATATAATTGAAAAAGTTTCACCTCAGGCTGTAGATGTAGAAATGTCGGTATTAGGTGCAATGCTTATAGAAAAAGAAGCCATTTTGAAAGTTATGGATATAATAAACGAAAATGATTTTTACAAAGAGATACACAGACAAATCTTTTTAGTCATCAACGATCTTTATATTGGGAACCATCCGGTTGATTTGCTTATAGTATCTGAAGCTCTGAAAAAGAACGCTATGTTTTCTAAAGTAGGAGGCACACATTATCTTACAGAATTGATTGATTCCGTACATACTGCCGCAAACGCAGAACATTATGCTTCGATTATACGCGACAAATCAATTTCAAGACAGCTTATCAACATAGGTTCTGCAATGGTAAGTAATGCATTCAACGAACAAAACACTCCAGATGAAATATTAGATAAATTTCAGGCTGCTTTGTTTAATGTTTCTCAGCAGAAAGGAAGAAAAGGGTTTTCAAGCGTTTCTAAGCTTGTAAGACCTATGCTTCAAAAACTTGAAAAACTGCATTCAAATCCAAAGGAAATTTCAGGACTCTCGACAGGTTTTGCCGATTTTGATTCCAAAACGACTGGATTTCATCCGTCGGAACTTGTAATCATAGCAGCACGTCCGTCTATGGGTAAAACTGCTTTTGCCTTAAATATTGCAGAACACGTAGCTGTTGTAAAAAAGAATCCTGTTGCTATTTTTTCGCTCGAAATGAAACAGGAAGCATTGATGATCAGATTCCTTGCTTCTTTGGCAAGAGTTAATATCGGAAGATTAAGAAACGGGCAATATAACAGTACAGATTGGCCAAGACTAACCGGCGCAGCAGAAAAAATTGCGGGAGCTCCCATTTTTATTGACGACGATTCTAATATAAGCGTTATAGAACTCAGAATAAGGGCGAGAAAGCTTGCAACAGAACTTAAAACTAAAGGGGAGCGGCTCGCTTTGATAATAATAGATTATATTCAATTTATACACGGTTCAGGCAGAAAATTTGAGTCACGCCAGCAGGAAGTTTCCGATATTTCCAGATCCCTTAAAGCTTTGGCAAAAGATTTGGATGTACCGGTCGTCGTTTTATCACAGCTTTCGAGGAGAACGGAAGACAGAGGAAGAAAAGACAATAAACCACAGCTTTCTGATTTAAGAGATTCCGGCGCTATAGAACAGGATGCCGACGTGGTTGCAATGCTTTACAGAGAAGGATATTACAACAGAGAAGATCCTGATTTACAAAGAAAAGCTATTCTTATAATAGGTAAACAGAGAAACGGTCCGACGGGCGACATAAATTTGATTTTTGAAGGCGAATATACTAAATTCTCTGACGAATCCAAAGTGCAAGATGATTATCAATGAAGAAAAAAATGCCCTCTGTAGTAGCCGTAACGAATAAAACAAGACAAACGGTTTTTTTTAGACAAAACTGGGTTGAAATTGATAGAAGTGATTTTCATTTTAATTTAAAAAAAATAAAAGAATATATTGCGAAAGATACTAAAATTATGGTTGTTATAAAAGCTAATGCTTACGGACACGGCGGAGTTGCGCTTGCAAAAGAAACTCAGAGAGCCGGAGTAGCTTGGATTGGTATTTCTTCGCTTGAAGAGGGAATACAGTTTAGGGAAGCCGGAATAAAGAGCAATATTTTGATTTTAGGGAATATTTTTCCTTTTGAAAATTTTCAGGTTGCGGTAGCCCATTCCCTAACTCCTACAATTTCCACGATGTCAGGACTTGCGGCTTTAGAATATTGGGCAGTAAGGTTAAATAAAAAAATTAATTTTCATTTAAAGATAGACAGTGGTATGGGAAGAATTGGAGTGGTACCCGAAGCCTCGTATCCCATACTACAAAAAATTGTGCAGATGCCCAAAACGAACATGACCGGCATGTACACTCATTTTGCTGTCGCGGATACTGACCCTGTTTTTACACAACAGCAGCTTGATATTTTTACAAATATTGTTAAATTTGCGCGCATAAATCTCGGATTAAAATTTATTGCACATGCCGCAAATTCGGCGGCATTATTTAGAAATAAGCGCACACATCTCGATATGGTGCGTCCGGGAATAAGCATTTATGGACTTACGCCTTTTAAACATGCAGAGAGATTTTTAAAACTTAAGTCCGTTCTCTCATGGAAAACAAAAATAATATTTTTAAAGAAAGTTCCAGCTGGATTTTGCGTAAGTTACGGAAGGACTTTTGTTACAAACAGAGCTTCGGTTATTGCTACGATTCCCGTAGGATATGCTGACGGCTATAACAGATTGCTGTCTAATAAGTGTGATGTCTTGGTGCGCGGAAAACGCTGTCCGATTGCTGGAAGAATTACAATGGATATGACAATGATAGATGTAACCGATGTAAAAGGAGTCACGCTTGGAGACGAAGTGGTTTTGATAGGAGTGCAAGGCAAGGAACATATAAAAGTGGATGAACTTGCAAAAATACAAAACACGATAAATTATGAAGTTACGTCCTCCATATCCGTTCGCGTGCCGAGAATTGTTGTTTAATAAAAAAGATAGAGCAGGTGCGGACAAAGTCAGCAGTGTATTATTGGGGAATTGATATGAACAACGGCGCAATATATAAATTTTATATGTTTTTTAACAGATTCTCTGCGCAAAACAGATATAGTTCTACGCTGTTCTGGCAGTACAGTACATTAATAATACTTACGTCTTTTTTCATCGGAATGGTTTTTTCTCTTCAGACTGGTTCTGCAACTACAAATATTTTTAACCAATTTTTTCTTGACTATGGAATTATGTCCCGTTCTTACGGCGATAGTTATAACCGGAAGAATCGGAGCCGCAATTACGGCAGAACTCGGCACAATGAAAATTACAGAACAACTTGACGCTTTATATATGCTTGGGATAAGTCCTGTGAGATTTCTTGCCGTCCCAAGACTCTTAGCCTGTTTTTTATGGCGCTTACGGCGGTTGCCAATATAATCGGAATATGCGGCGGTATGATTCTTACAACAAGTTTATGGGAAGTTTCTTCAAGTTCATACTGGTCTGAAGTTTTGGATTTTATGAGGGTGTCAACTTTTTTTCATGGTTTTATAAAATCGGTTTTTTCGCTTTGATTATCGCAATAATTTTGGCATGCATGCTACACACAAAAGGAGGGTCAGAAGGCGTCAGAAGAGCAGCCACAAGTTCTGTTATGTATTCAATGCTATTTATTTTGATTTCAGATTATTTTTTAACATTGCTGTTAATAACATTAATTATAAAATAAATTGAAAAAGAGCGGAGATGGGAATTAGAAAGGGAGTAAGTGGAAAAAGGCAGAGCGGCGAAAGAAAAAAAGTGTAATTGATATTTAACAGTTTATACCGGATAGACAAAGATGACAAAGTGGTGAAAAATTTATAATATAACTGAAGTAAATTGATGTTAAAATAAATTTAATATCCTAAAAATAGTATTTAGTACATAGAAACTAAAGTTGGATAATCTTCCGAAAAAAAGTTGTGTGCGAAACCAGTTTTTGTTGGATATTCAACACCTGACTTGTCTCTCAAAGTTAGCGAACTAAAAAATTTTTCTGTCTAATTTGAGGACAAAGAGTCTTGGTATTTATTTTAAGCGACCTAACTCGTTTCAATTACGATTAACATAGTCCGATCCGGTTGAAAAGTCTAAAAAGGATACGTCCATTCCTAGTTTATTACCAGTATCCTACCATGAATAAACACTTAATTTGACTATTAATAGCACAATCACTCACTAATGGATTGACAAAACCATACACGGGTTTAAAGTGTTAGCTACAACAAGTGATATACAAATGCTTAAAAACCAGATACTATATCAAATTTTTAATTCTTTTTGACAATCACAGGAAGCGGAATGTAATTTACGGAAAAACTAAGCAAGAAAAAAGTAATAAAAAAGCGAAGAAACAATATGCCGCTGTGCGCACATTATATCTTGCCGGATATAAGCAAGTAGTAAATATAGAATTTAATTAATATGACATGCTTATACATACACATTCCATTCTGTAAACAAAAATGCCTTTACTGCAGTTTCTTTTCTGTAAAATATGATAATGTTTTGGCAAACAGATATGTTGATGCTTTAATAGAGCATGTAGGACAATTTAAAAATGAAAATATACTTTCAATATATGTCGGCGGAGGAACGCCGTCAGTGTTATCTTCAGAGCAAATACAAAAGCTTCTGCAAGCGCTAAGTGATATTTTAAACTTGTCGACAATAAAAGAATTCACATTCGAGTTAAACCCCGAATCGGTTTCAAAAGAAAAATTGCATATTCTTAAACAGCTCGGAGTAAACAGATTAAGCATAGGACTCCAATCAGTAGAAGATAAATCTCTTAAATTTTTGGGCAGACTACACAGTTTTAAAACTTTTTGTTATGTTTATGACACGGCAAGGAAAGAAGGATTTACTAATATCAATATTGATTTAATATACGGTCTGCCAAAGCAAACGTTGGAAGATTGGGAACAAGTTCTAAAAAAAACTTTGCTATTTAACAGCGAACATTTATCTCTCTATCCCTTCTCGGTGGAAGAGAATACTCCTTTTTACAAAAACGGCATAATTACAAACGACGATATTCAAAGAGATATATATGACGAAAGTATGAAAATTTTGACAAATAATGGATACAATCATTACGAGATTTCAAACTGGTCTAAAAAAGAAAGAGAATCTTTTCACAATACAAATTACTGGCGTAATCTTGAATACATAGGTCTAGGGGCGGGAGCCTCAGGATATTTAAAAAGAAGAAGATATAAAAATATTGAAAATATTGAAAAATATATTGAGTTATGTTCATCATTGCAAGTGGTGAAAGGAGATTGTTTCAGACAGTACAGCAATCTGTCATTTTTAGAAACAGAGAATGAATATATAGACAGTAAACTTTATAAAACAGAAACCATTATGCTCGGATTAAGACTTTTAGACGAAGGGATAAATATTAGTTGTTTTAATAATCCTAAACATTACTACATACTCTTAGAATGTTTAAAAAACAAAATGCTGAATAGAAAAGGTGGCAGAATAAAGCTTGCCAAAGAATATATTTTTGTTTTCAATCAAATCGTTTTAAAATTTATGGAGTAAAACGCATAAAGTTAAAAGACAAAAGATTTCGATTTCTACAAGTATTCATCCACAAATGATTTTGTAATGACAATGTCTGCATTTTTCATATAAAAAAGCCTAAATTTATATCATTATATTGATAAATTGTGAAAGCAGTCAACTAAATTATATAATTAATAAAACAAACAACATATAAAAAAATATAAAGGACAGGTTAAGATATGTTAAAAACTATCTTAGTTGCAATCTTTGGCTCTCAAAACGATAGAGATATAAAAGCTATACAACCGGTAATTGAAAAAATCAATGCTTTAGAGCCTTACATAAAAAAACTTACGGATGTCGAGTTAAAAGAAAAAACCGTGGAATTCAGAGAGCGCCTTTCAAAAGGAGAAACACTAGATGATGTTCTACCTGAAGCTTTTGCATGTGTAAGAGAAGCTTCGGTAAGGACGATAGGGTTAAGGCATTTTGACGTACAGCTCATAGGAGGGTACATACTCCATAAAGGCAAAATTGCAGAGATGAAAACTGGAGAAGGTAAAACTTTGGTTGCTACACTTGCTGCCTATCTCAATGCTCTGCCTCAAACCGGTGTCCATATAGTAACCGTTAATGACTATCTTGCGAAAAGAGATAAAGAATGGATGGGCGTAGTTTATGAAAAACTCGGACTTACAGTCGGCAATGTGGGAAACGAAACAAAAAATGAAGAGAGAAGAATGGCTTATAACTGCGATATAACTTACATCACAAACAATGAGATCGGCTTTGATTACTTAAGAGATAACATGGTTATTGCAAAGGAGGACAGAGTCCTCCGTCCTCTAAACTATGCAATTATAGATGAAGTCGATTCAATTTTAATCGACGAAGCAAGAACGCCGCTTATTATTTCAGGCGCATGCGCAGAGTCAACCGATAAATATTATATTTCAGACAGAATTGTCCCCAGGCTTAAAGGAAGAATAATTACCGAGAATGAAGAAATAAAAGCGAAGTATGCTGATGTTGATTTGGCAAAAGGCTACGATTATCTTATTGATGAAAAAAATCATTCGGCAGTTTTAACGGAACAGGGTGTTCAAAAAGCCGAAAAAATGTTGGGGGTAAAAAATATTTATGATGATTTACAGTCCGAGTGGGTGCATCATTTAACACAGGCTATAAAAGCCCACAATCTTTATCGCAGAGATATCGAATATGTAGTGAAAGACGGCAAAGTTATTATTGTTGACGAATTTACTGGGAGACTTATGCCGGGAAGAAGATGGTCTGACGGGCTTCATCAGTCGATTGAAGTAAAAGAAAACTTAAAAATTGCCGATGAAAACCAGACACTTGCAACAATAACGTTTCAGAATTTTTTCAGAATGTATAAAAAAATTGCAGGTATGACCGGAACCGCAACGACAGAATCTGAGGAGTTCTGGGAAATTTACAAACTCGGTGTCATTGAAGTGCCGACAAATAATCCGATGATAAGGAAGGATTACCATGATGTTATATACAGAACTGAAAGAGAAAAAGACAATGCCGTAGTAAATGAAATTGAATCTTTGTGGAAAAAAGGACAGCCTGTTCTTGTTGGAACAAGGTCAATCGAAAAGTCCGAAAAAATTTCGACAATGCTTCGAATAAAAGGCATCCCGCATAAGGTTTTAAACGCTAAGTATCATGAACTTGAAGCTCAGATTATTGCAGGTGCCGGCACAAAAAGCGCGGTCACAATAGCTACAAATATGGCCGGTAGAGGAACTGAT
This sequence comes from Candidatus Endomicrobiellum trichonymphae, assembly GCF_002355835.1. Lineage (NCBI taxonomy): Bacteria > Pseudomonadati > Elusimicrobiota > Endomicrobiia > Endomicrobiales > Endomicrobiaceae > Candidatus Endomicrobiellum > Candidatus Endomicrobiellum trichonymphae. The sequence goes on from NZ_AP017459.1 coordinate 542,529, forward strand.
ATTCTTCTTGGAGCAGGCGATGCTGTTCAAAACGAAGAGGTTAAAAAATCCGGTGGGCTTCACATAATAGGCACGGAAAGACATGAATCGCGAAGAATAGACAATCAGTTGAGAGGACGCTCAGGCAGACAGGGAGATCCTGGATCTTCAAAATTCTTTCTTTCTATGGAAGACGAGCTTATGCGTCTTTTTGGTTCCGATAAAATGTCTGTGATAATGCAAAAACTAGGTTTAAAAGAAAATGAAGATATACAACATCTGTGGATATCAAAAGCCGTGGAAAATGCTCAGAAAAAAGTCGAAGGAATGAATTTTGACATAAGAAAACGGCTTATAGATTTTGACAATGTTATGAACAAGCAGAGAGAAGCTGTTTACAAATTAAGAAACGAGATTCTTGAAGGGCAAGATATAACAGACACTATTAAAGATATGATAAGCGAGTCGATAGAAGAAAAAATCACTGCATGGGCAGTCGGGAAATATACGGAAGAATGGGATTGGGCAAGTATAGATGTGTGGCTTCTTAGAACTTTTGGAATTAAATATGAAACCGGGAATAAAGACGAAATAAGCAATCTGTCGAGAGAATCCGCTCAGTCCGCTATTTCCGGGAAAGTTTTTGAAGCGTATGAACATAGAAAGGAGCAACTTACGCCGGAGTTAATGTTAAATATGCAGAGAATAGTACTTTTGCAAATGATAGATTCTTCATGGCGGGATCACCTGTATGAACTTGATCAGTTAAGACACGATATCGGTTTTAGAGCCTATGCACAGAAAGATCCTAAAGTTGAATATCAGAAAGAATCTTTTGCTTTGTTTGAATCTATGATGAATAGAGTAAGGGACAATACGATAGAATATATATTTAAAGTTCAAATTGATGCAAAATTACAGAAAATGGCTATTCAGACAACAAATTCTGATTTCAGAAAGAATGATGGCAAGAAAATAAATAAAGGATCAAATAAGATAGGAAGAAATGATCAATGTCCGTGCGGAAGTGGAAAGAAGTTTAAGAAATGCTGCGGCGCTTAAAGGGTATAAAATGATTTTTGCCACTCCTACAGCAGAACTGCTAAAAGCAAACACAAAATAAGTGGAGCAAGTCTCTCAACTTTCGGTTGTTTGATTACAAATCAACTAATTTATTCAGGATGATGGCACGGATATTGAAGATGTAACTTGAAAACGATGTCAAGACTTGCAAAATTTAAAATTTCCATGAATCTAAAAAAAATTATATTATGCATAATAACCGCTCTATTGGCAGTTTGTTCATTTCCTAAAATAAATCTGTTTTTCTTAGCGTGGGTGGCATTTATCCCGCTTATTTTCGTAATAACCAGATCCGGATTAAAAGATTCTTTCTTTTATGGACTTATTTCTGGATTTGTTTTTAATGCGGCGGGACTTTACTGGCTTATTCCAATGCTTAAGTTTAACACCGGTTCTTATGTACAGGCAGTAACAGCGGCTTGCACTTTGTGGATATATCTTGCGCTTTACTGGGGAATATGGTGTTTATATTTAAATTTCTCACAAAATATCCTGAGTAATACTTTAAAAAATTATTTGTATTCGAACACTCTTATAATTCTTTTTGGCTCGTGTATATGGGTTTTACTTGAATATATTAGGACGTATTTTCTTACCGGTTTCCCATGGATGCTTATCGGGTACTCTCAGTTTAAATTTACTGAAATTATACAAATAGCCGAATTTACTGGCGTATACGGCGTATCTTTTCTTATAATATTTTGTAATTTGTGTTTCTATTTTTGGATTTCAACCCAAAAAGGAAATAAATATTTATATACGGCTCTGGTTCTTACCGTCGCGATCTCAATATTTGGAGCAGTTAGAGCATATAAATTCAGATTTTTCGGAGATCAGGAATTTACCGTTTCTATTGTACAACCCAATGTCGATCAGGATAAAAAATGGGATCAGTTTTATAAAAGCGACATATTATCTAATCTCAAAGAATATGCTTTTAAAATTGCCGAAAATAAAACCGATTTGATTATATGGCCAGAAACCGTGCTTCCGGGTTCGATCCCCGAAGATAAGCAGTCGTATGAAAGTATAAAATATATGGTAAAAACAGCAGGCGGGTTTAATATTATCGGCTCTGCGTATAATAATGATTTTAACGCTGCTTTGGCTTTTACTGAAAGTGACGGTGAATATAAAGCGGTACATAAAAAAAATCATCTAGTGCCTTTTGGGGAGTATATTCCGTTTAGAAATTTATTTTCAAGGTTTTTTGGCATTTTAAATCAGATGGGCGATTCTAAGAAAGGGCAAGACACGAATGTTTTTGACAACGGTAAAATATATGCTGGAGCAGTTATTTGTTCTGAGAATTTCTTTCCGGATATTTCAAGAAACTTCATTCTTTCCGGAGCGAAAGTTCTTACAAACCATACAAACGATGCGTGGTTTTTTAATACTGCTGCACCGCATCAACATTTTATTATGAATATATTCCGAGCAGTTGAGAATCGCAAAGCTGTTATAGTGTCTGCAAATTCTGGGATTTCTGGAATCATTGAAGCATCAGGGGTAATCGCTGAAAAAACTGCATCATCAGAAAGTATAATACTTACAGGCAAATTTCTTCAAAATAATTTTAAAACTTTCTATACTAAATACGGCGATTTATTTGTAAATATGTGCGCTGGATTACTTTTGGCGTTAGTATTGCTGGAGCTGTGCGTCAGAATCCGTAAAATCTAAAATAATTTCTATTCATTTGACGGTCGTAGAGCTCGGCGGTGGCATTCAGAAACGACGTCTGCCAGCAGACGGCAGCAATGACTGCAATAACTCTTAAAGAGTGATATATTTTATGAATATCTTAAAAATGCATGATTTTAACAAATTGATATCTCTCCAGAAAATATCATCCGTTTATTTACTTGCAGGCGAAGAATCTTATTTTATAAATATGTGTCTTAATAAAATAGAAAAATTCACCGCCACAGACGATTTAAACAGAGATGTTTTTTACGCCTCAGAATCTTCGGCAGATGATATTCTAAATGCTCTTCAGACACTTCCTTTTTTAAGCGAGATAAGAGTGGTTATCGTTAAAGGTGTCAATAAGATGAAAGCGATTGATGCCGAGAGGCTTACTGATTATTTGTCAAACACTATTGAAACGTCATGTCTTATACTTTTGTACTTTGATAATTATAAGAAAGAAACAGTCGCAAAAAGGAGAGAATTTATCAATAAATGCATTGCTTCAAAAAACTGTGTTTCTGTAAACTGTAGGAAACAATATGAAAACGAAGTAAAAGAATTTATAAAAAATGAATTTGCACAGAAAGGCAAAGAGGTTTCGTATGACGTAATTTCAAGAATTATTGAAGAAAACGGCAACGATTTGTTAAACATTTCAAACGAGATAGAAAAGTTGTCATTATTTGCAGGAAAAAATAAAAAAGATATAACGCAAGAGGATTTAGAAAAAATCAGCGGATATACAAAAGAAACAAGTATATACGCTTTGTCCTCTGAAATAGAAGCAAGAGATTTAAAAAAGACTATGTTTGTTTTAGAAAAACTTTTAAATGAAAGGGAAGAACCCGTGATAATTCTTTCCGCAATTTCTTCAGTCGTAAGAAAAATGCTTAATGCAAAAAGCATGATTGAAGAACAAGGACTATCTACCGCTGAAATTGCTTCCGCACTCAGAATACATGATTTTTATGCAGAAACTTTTTTTACAAATTTAAAAAAGTATAGTACAGATACATTGAAAGAAAGTCTAAAAACTATATTAAAAACCGATACCGCAATCAAAACCGGAAGTAATGACGCAGCGTCGGCATTGGAGAAAACCATATTATCTATCTGTAAATAAGCGCCTCGGTCTTGATTATCTTGAGATCGATTTATACGTCTGCAAATTTCTCGGTGATGTCTATGGTTCTTTTTCGTTCATTATTAGGGAATAAATAAAAAAACCCTGCTTTATTTTAAATAAAAGGTGTTTTTTTGATTTTATTGAAAACTACTTCGTTATTATTCCTGCTACAAGTTTAGACAGTCTTGCTTTCTTATTTGAAGCTGCTTTATAATGCACTATGTTTTTCTTTGCCGCTTTATCCCATTCTGAAAAAACCACGCTTAAATGTTCCTGAGCGACTTTTACATTATTATTTTTGACAGCTTCTTCAACTTTTTTTATTGAAGTTCTTATTTTGCTCTTTATTGCCTTATTTCTTTCAGTTCTTTTTTTTGTTTTCCTTGCTTCTTTAAGAGTAGATGTATGTCTGCCAGTTTTAAGCTTTGCCATTACAAATTCCTCCGACACTTTTTGTAAATTATACACTAAAACTCTTAGTATAGTCAAATTTTACTCAACGCTTATATGGCAAGCTTTACAGTTTTTTCTTTTTATAACTTCTTTAACCCTGTATATATTTTCAATACCGTTAAAGATTAAAATCTTATTTTTAAGACAATGAAGCCCCAAAATAAGTTTTACTGTTTCTAAAGCCTGCATAGTCCCTATTATTCCTGCTATTGCACCAAGTATTCCGAATGTTTTTGATGTCAGATCAGTCGACGGCTTAAAAGGATATATACATTGGAAACAGCTTGTATTTTCTTTCGGCACTATTGTAGTTAAAATTCCTTCAAATTCGCATACTGCGCCGCATATCAGTGGCACGGAATTTTTATAAGCTGCCGTATTTATCAAATACCTACTTGGAAAGTTGTCGGTGGCATCTATTAAAACATCGTAATTTTTAAAAATGTCGCCAGTAGTATCTTCCGTAAGTCTTTCTGAATATGCCCTGACTTTAACATCTGGATTAAATTTTTCAAGTTTTTCTTTTGCAATTTGTGCTTTTTGTTTTCCCATTTCTGCCTGAGTATAAAGAATTTGTCTGTTTAAGTTGCTTATCGATACAATGTTAAAATCACACAGACCGATATATCCTATACCTGCCGCCGCAAGATATGTAAGAGCGGGACTTCCAAGTCCTCCCGCTCCGCACACAAGAACTCTTGCATTGAAAAGTTTTTTCTGTCCCGCTTCTCCTACATCTTTAAGCAGAAGCTGCCTTTGGTATCTTTCAATATCATTTTGCATTTTATCCGCCTCCTACAAATCTCAATACTTCAAGCGTATCCCCATCTTTAAGCATAATTTCTGCAATGCTTCCTGGATTTATAACCTCTAAGTTGTGTTCTACTGTTACACCTATCGGATCAATGTTATTGCTTTTAAGAAAATCAGCTATGCTCGCATTTTCTTTCACTTCTTTGTTTTTGCCGTTGACTTTAACAGTAATCATTCATTGCCTCCTTTACTTTTTTGACGGTAAATTCTATATTTTCTGATGCTGTTATCTCAGTTACCATACATATGTTTTCGGGATTATATCTGTAAATTTCTAAAAGGTTTGAGAATTTAATACCGCCTATTGCAACTTTTGGAATGTTAATATTTTTTACGCAAAAATCCAAATACCCAAGCCCTACGGGATCTACAACGTTATCTTTTGTAAAAGTTTTGTATATAGGACCTACACCTATATAATCGGCTCCATGTTCTGCGGCAAGCAGCGCTTGTTTCGGCAAATGAGTCGATATTCCTATAGTTATGTCAGGTCCGGCAATTCCCCTAGCCTTTGCAAGCGGCAAATCGTCTTGTCCCAAATGAATACCTTCGCTTTGAATAGATAAAGCTATGTCAATATCATCGTTTATTATAAAAAACACATTATAATCTAGAGTCAGTCTGCGTATAATTTCGCACTGTTTGAATTTTTCAAGTTTTGTTTTATATTTATCGCGATACTGAAGAATTTTTATTCCTGCGTCAAGCATTTCTTTTACTACGGAAATATTATCTTTTCCGTTCGAAAAGTTTTCCGCTGTTATTGCATATAATCCTTTTGGTATTTGTTTTTTCATAGTATAGTCCAGTCTTTCATTAACGGTTGATAATCTTTTTTGTATATCATTTTTTTTACTTCATCAACCGTAGCGGTATCGTTTATTTTAAATTGTCCGTCAGAGCATTTCCTTTTCTCAGCGTAACCGCCGACTTCAGTGCTTGATCCTGCTGACATTTTTGTAATGCCCAAAGGTATCAGATTACTTCTCAACTCTTTACTCTCGCGGGTAGATACCGCTATGCTTATACGGTTTATAAAAAGTCTTACCGCACAAATTGCCTGAATAAGATTCTTATCGGATATCACAGTCTTAGGCTTATACGTTCCCACAGCAGGACGAAGTCTTGGGAAAGACATACCGATTTCTGCCGATGAGAAACTTTTTTGAAGATATTTCGCGTGAATACCCGCAAAAAATATTTCGCTTACAAAATCATTTAATCCAAGCAACACTCCAACATTTAAATTCCTGTAGTTTGCTTTGCCCGCTCTTTTGCATGTATCCAAACGATATTTGTAATCCGACTTCGCACCTTGCGTATGAAGCAGTTTGTAAAGTTCTTCATTATAAGTTTCCTGATAAATCGTAAGTCCGTCAGCTCCGGCGTCGGCAAGTTCTTTATATCCTGATTCCTCTAAAGGATAGATTTCTATATCAACAACATCAAAATAATTTTTTAATATTTCAACACATTTTTTTAAATAACTCAGCGGAGTTTTTACGCTGCTTTCTCCAGTAACAAGAAGTATGTGCCGTATGCCGTATTCTGAAACTATTTTACAGTTTTCTTCAATTTCTTCAAAAGAAAGAACTTTTCGTTTTATTTTATTTTTTGTTGAAAAACCGCAGTAAATGCAGTTATTTATACAAAAATTTGAAACGTATAAAGGAGCGTACAAGAGTATGCCTTTGCCGAAATGTTTTATCGATGTTTCATGCGCTTTTTGCGCCATTTCTTCAATATGGTTTAGAGCCTTTGGGGAAAGAAGATTTAAAAAATCCATATCATTCAAAATTTCTTTTTGCATAGAACTTTCAACCATTTTATCGGAAACGCCGGTGGTATAATTTTCAAAATCAAATGTATTGTATTGTCGTTTGATGTCGTAAAAAGTCATAATTATCCTCTATTCTTCAAATCAAGTATTATACAGAACCGCACAAAAAAACTGAATGCTTTGAAACACACCCGACTTAAGTAAGCATACCAAACAAAAACTGATTCTAGCCGAAAGCGGCGACAACACAACAGGTCAATTCAAAAAATCTGTTAGCGGCGATGAGGCTTTCGCTCTATCTGATACTGCTCCGAGTTTTGCCAAAAACGCTTTTCTTCCGGCATTAACTGCGTCTTTAAAAGCTTCAGCCATTAAAACCGGATTTTGACTTGAAGAAATTGAAGTATTTATCATAACTGCGGCACATCCCATTTCCATACATTCGCAGGCATCAGACGGTTTGCCTATCCCTGCGTCAACTATTATCGGAGCGATAATTTCTTCAGTTAAAATTCTTATCATTTCCTTTGTTTTTAATCCTTTATTTGTTCCAATAGGTGATCCTAAAGGCATAACTGCCGCCACTCCGGCATTTTGCATATCTCTTGCAGCATATAAATCCGCATTCATATACGCAAAAACTTTAAAGCCTTCTTTTGCAAGTATTTCGCACGCTTTTGCGGTTTGGTAATTATCAGGCAGAAGATACTTATTGTCATTTATTATTTCTATTTTAATTAAATCTGTTTTAGCGGCATTTTTTGCAATATGCGCAATACGCACTGCTTCGTCAGCATTTCTTGCTCCTGAAGTGTTCGGCATTACATGTATGTTTTCAGGTATGTAACTTAAAATATTTTCTTTCGGGTTTTGAAAATCAAATCTTCTCACGGCAACAGTCATAACTTGTGCCTGCGAAGACTTTATTATTTCAGGTATCAGTTTATTATTTGAAAACTTGCCGCTCCCTATGAAAATTCTACTTTTAAGTTCTATGCCTGCAATATTAAAAAAGTCTTTGTTCATATAGCCTCCCAATAAAATCGGCAATAAAAAACCCTTTAGGAAATTTTACCTAAAGGGATTATAAAGTACAATTTTTATATTCCCTGACGGTATTATCCATATCAGGTTCAAATGGTTAAAGAATTCAATCCTTCTCTCAGCCTTATGCGGATTAAAAAATCCGGCGAAGCACCCACAAAGTATCAAAAATCTCAAATCTGCCTTTACCATAATATCATAAAAGTTTCATATATACAATTCTATTTATAATTGTAGATTTCAGCAAAAGCAATATTGATTTTTCAAGCTACAGTAGGCTGAATAACCGTTAAGAATAATTAAAAAATACCAGTTTCTAACAACTTTTATTATAAAAGACCGGATTTTACGAAAATGAAAGCGAAAGGTTTTTTATCAATTTTGAATTTACTTAAATTAAGAATATTCTTATTGCTATTTTTAGATCAAAATGATAAAATAAAAGTGTATAATAGTAAAATAGTTTAAAACAGTCGTTTATATTTCAAAGTTTCTTTCATACCTCTCTGATTTTTTTGAAAGAAACAAAAACTCATATATGCGATTTTCAAATAAAATATATCAGTGGATAATGTTTTTTGAATGAACTTATTTCCCCGTACGGGTAGGACATATCATAATGACGTTGTCTGCTATAAGAATTTTTTCTGTTATCACTTTTCTGCCTAAACAATAATTAAGAATATTCTTATTGCTGTTTTTAGCGTAAAATATTAGCGAATATTCCATGATTAAAATAGATATGAAAAAAAATTTAGGGCTTATCGTTGTTTGTTTGTGTTTTAGCGCTTGTTTTGCCGAAAACAGGTATAAAACTCAGATAGCCAATGCTGAAGAGAGCTTTAAAAAAAGCAATTTTTCTAAAACTATTGAAATATATGAAAGTCTTGTACAAATAGAAAAAGTAAACAATCCATATATTTATTACAATCTTTCAAATGCATACTACAGAAACGGAAATCTCGGCAAATCAATTTTAAATATGGAAAAAGCATTGAGACTTGCCCCGCGCGATAGAGAAATAAAGAACAATGCGGAATACCTTAATACTGTTGCTGGACAAGTCCGGCGAAAAAATTTTCCAGATACTTTTTTACGATATTTTTCTCTAAATGAAATAACAACAGCATTCGCCGTTATCACAATTTTGTTTCTTACGGCACTGTCTTTATTTATTATAAAAAGAAAATTAATATTAAAAAAAGCTGTGGCAGTTTCAGTTGTTTTCTTAATTATATGTATACCGCTTTTTGCTTTAAAAGTTTACAGTGAAGTCGCGACAAAAGAAGCGGTTGTTCTTTCTGCTTCAAATATCAAAAGCGGTCCCGGTGAAAACAATCCTGACATTTTTATAATTCCGGAAGGTAAAATTGTATCGGTAATATTCGAGAACGGAAACTGGAACAATATAAAAACCGAATCCAAAAATAAAAGTCTTACAGGATGGATTGAAAAGAGTGCTTTAGGAAATATCAATGCATAAAGTAGCAATTTTCGGCGGATCTTTCGATCCCGTTCATAAATCGCACATTCAAATTGCGAAACTTGCATTTAAATCCCTTGATTTAAAAAAGATGATTTTTGTTATAGCCTATACTCCGCCGCACAAGACAAAACAATACGCATATATTGAAGACAGGATTTCCATGTTAAAACTTGCGACGGGAAATATGCAAAAAACTGAAATCAGTCTTTATGAAGCCCAGAAACTTGAAACGGTATATTCATATCAGACATTGGACTATTTTAATAGCTTATACCCTGAAGATGAAATATACATGGTCATAGGTTCGGATTCTCTTTTGGATTTACCGATTTGGAATAATATAGATTATATGGCAGGTCGTTATAAATTTATAGTGGCAAAGAGACATGGATTTGATGAAGTAAATAAAAACGTAAAATATTTAGACAGATGCGTTTTCATAGATAAGGAAACGGAAGATATTTCTTCCACGGAAATAAGAAGACTTGTAAAAGAAGATTATAAAAAAGCAGTTTCGATGCTTAATAAAAAGGTTTATAACTACATAATTCAAAACGGACTATACAAATAAAAATTTTTATCAGCTATATATAGTTTGTTCAGGAAAAGCCTAATTGCAGACCAAAACAGTAACACCGTACATCCGCGTGCTCGGTTCCAAACTGGTTTATCCACGCTGATGCCATGCGTCGATCTTAGTATGATGAAATATGATTTAAAACAAGAAAATAAATATGTGCAAAAACGCTGAAAAACAAATATTTGATTATTTATCTGAAAATTTAAGTCCTAAAAAACTCGAACATTCTTATAACGTCGCAATACTTGCCGCAGAACTTGCATCAAAACACAATCTGGATATAGTAAGGGTACGGACAGCAGGACTTCTGCATGATTGCGCAAAATTTATGACTGACGAAGAATTTATTGATTTTTTTAAAAAGCGTGACAAAACCTTAAAATATTTTAAAAAAGATGTAATTAAATTTTCGCCTCACCTTTTACACTCTTTTGCGGGAGAAATTATTGCGAAAGAAAAATTTAAAATAAAAAACAGAGATACTTTAAATGCGATAAAGAATCACACTCTCGGAAGAAAAAATATGCGCGCCATTGAGAAAATAATCTTTGTTGCGGATTGTGTTTCATACGACAGAAAATTGGAAGATGCGAAAAGAATACGAAATCTGGCAAAAAATGATCTAAATAAAGCTTTTTTTGAAGTGCTTACAAAAAAAATAGAACATATTATTGACAAGGGCATGTGGTTATGCCCGAAGATTATAGATACATGGAATTGGTATGTTTCAAACAATAAAAAAGATAATTAAAATATTAGCTCTTATTCTTCTTGTATTGATAACTGTAGCTGTATCTGCATATATCTATATCGATAAAAACGACGTAGTTACAAAAAAACTTAAAGGAAAAGATTATACCAGTTTTTCGATTTTACTGTACGGCACGGAAAAAATATTTCCCGGCCGCCTAGATGTATATACCGCTTTATATGACAAAAGAACTAATATTTTAAAAGTTTTGTCCGTAAACACTGATGCTGTCGTTCTTAAGAAAAGAGAAAAGGCAAGAAGCTTAAAAACGATGTTTAACGAAAATTCAAAAAAAGACATAAATGCCGCAATAAAAAAACTCTATCTGGATTTGTATGAAATCATAGGTAACGCCGCTGCAGCCGATTTTTATATTAACACAACTTTTGAAATGTTCGATATTGCTGCCGGGCGAAATAAAAAATTTTTAAAAGATAATTTTGAAAACAGAGATTTAGAGTCTTTAAACCGACTTGAAACAGTGGAATATTTTATGCATTTGCCATCTCCTGCAATAATGAAAATATACAAAAATTACGGCTTTTTTGATACAAACATTCCCAAATTGTCTTTTATGTCGTCAGCTTTAAGAACAAAATCTTTAAAACCGATACTTATGTTTTGCGAAATGCCCGTAAAATACACAAAAGCAAGAGTTGAATTTGACAAACAAAACATTGAAGAATTCTTAAATAAAATATATTATGCTGTCTCAGTTCCATATACAAATACAAAAGATGTGCTTATTGACATTAAAAACGCTTCAAAAAAACCGCGTATGGCAGAAAAAGCGGCATGGCTTCTAAGAAAAAATAAGCTTGATGTTTTGGAATGGAGCAATCTATATGCAACTTATGATAAGACTTTGATAAAAGATTATAAAGGAAATTTTATGCAAGCCTTAATAATTGCAGAAATCCTAAAGACAGGGAAAGTGATAGTTTCATATAATAATCGTATTTTTTCCGATATAGACATATTCATAGGCAAAGATTGTATAATAACATAACAACATTGATAAAAAAGAAGAATAAAATGGCAAAAATTAATTTTCTTGCATTGGCAGTTAAAGCGGCAGAAATAGCAGACGATAAGAAAGCAATTGATACGATTATTTTGGATATACGCGGCGTGACTGCTATTGCGAATTATTTTGTTATAACTACAGCACTCTCAACGCCGCAGATAAATGCAATATCGATTGGGATTGAAAAAATCTTTAAAGAACAGGATATAAAATCGCTTAGAAAAGACGGCGTATCCTCATCATCATGGAGAGTTATAGATTACGGCGGTATTGTCATACACGTTATGTCGACTGAAATAAGAGAATCGTATAAACTTGAAAAACTTTGGAAGAATTCAAAAGTCATTGAATCGAAAATATTAAAAGTTAAGTCTGAAAAACAGCTTGCGGACATTGAAAGTAAATCTGCAAAAACAAAAAAAGAATTAAAAAAACTGAAAAATCAATTAAGGATGAAATAGAGAAAAAAATAAGAATTTGTTTAGCAGTGAAATGGGCATCACTGTCAATACAAACGGGTTGGATTGACAATAAATTTGAACAAATAATAATATCGCTTATTCTGTTCGGTATATTTGGAAATCCAAATGGCATTTGCAATATTTATATTATTCCTTGAACACGAACAAGCGTCATGATTGACAAAAGTATCCGGCAAACATATATTATACAATATTATACAAATCTTTGCTTCTAGAGTTCTATTTACCAATTGAACTCGTTGTATTATTTTGTTTCAAGAAGTACATCAGCGTGTTATAAAAGCAAAAGATATGAAATTAGAAGAATTTAAAACTAAATTTATAAAGTTAAAAGAAGAAGGATATATACTTTCTAAAAGAAGTGGTCCCACTGGTATAGGATATACTTTAGAATCCTCTTTGGGAATTTTGGAAAATAATAATGCTAAACCGGATATAGAAGGTGCTGAACTAAAAGCTCATCGTACGAAAGAAAAATCTCTTATCACGCTGTTTACTTTCAATAATAAAGTTTGGGAAATGCCGCCTTTGGAAGCAATTAAGAAATATGGCAGTCTTGATACAAATGGAAGAAAAGGATTATATTATACAATGTCTTTAAAACCTAATAGTACAGGATTGTTTCTTGAAGTTACAAAAGCAGCAATTTCAGTAAGGCATATATCTGGAGAGATAGTTGCTTCATGGAGTTTACAAAACTTAGCTGATAGATTTATTCAAAAAATACCGTCATTAATTTTTGTTTCAGCACATACGGAAGAAAGGGCAGGAAAAGAATATTTCCATTTTTATCGTGCGCAATTAATGAAAGGGACTTCGTCGGAGTTATTAGAAAATCAATTTAAAGAAGAAAATATTTTAGTAGACTTAAGACTGCATGACAAAGGAACAAGCGCGCGAAATCATGGTACAGGCTTTAGGATTTATGAGCATAAAATGCCGGAGTTATTTAAGAGTATAGAGGACATAGTATGAAATATCTGATAACGAGAAATGAAAAATATGATTTTTTAGGACAGTCCTATGCTACGCAGTACCCGAATATTCATAAATATCCTGCTACTATGATTCCTCAAATAGGAATAGAATTATTGAAAGAAATGAATATAGATAACGACAAACTTCTTGATCCGTATTGTGGTTCAGGTTCTTCTTTTACTGCAGGATTAGAAAATGGCTTTTCAGAAATGGATGGGTTTGATATTAATCCCTTAGCTGTTCTTATTTCAAGAACAAAATTCTCGAAAATAGATATAGATAAAGTTGAGATTATAAAACAGAATTTACGAGGTGATATATATGATTTTATAAGACGGGAATATAATATAAGTAATATTCAAATTACGCAGTATGCCAATATTGATTATTGGTTTTCAAAGCCGGTTCTGCAAAACTTATCAGTATTGAAATGTTTTATAAATAAAATTGATAAAGATATTCAACAAATATTTTTGGTTCCATTTTCTGAAACAATAAGGGAATGTTCTTATACAAAAAACAATGAGTTCAAATTATATAGAATTAAACCGGAAGAGGTTTTACGATTTAATCCCGACGTATTTAGCGTTTTCTTTAATAAATTAAATAAAATTATTGAAATATATAAGAAGTATTATCTGCCTAAAGTAAATAACTTAAAAGTTAATATACATTGCTCAGAGTTTGTAAATGCAAATAGGAAATATGGTGTTGTATTGACAAGTCCGCCGTATGGCGATAGTTTTACAACTGTTGCTTATGGTCAGTTTTCTATGTTCAGCAATCAATGGCTTGGTTTTAAAAATGCAAGACAAATAGACAATATGCTTATGGGCGGACGCAATGTCAAACAAATATATAATAATAGTATTATAACTGACTATGTAAAAGAAATTTCAATAAAATCCTCTAAACGGGCATTAGAGGTTTCATCATTTTATTTTGACTTAGGCAGGTCAATAACAAATGTTGCCAAAAGCGTTAAAAAGAAAGGAGTTGTTTTTTACATAACTGGAAATAGAAGAGTGCAAGATGTTCAATTGCCGACGGATCAATTTATAGCTGAACAATTTGAACAAAATGGTTTTAATCATCTCTTTACCTATGAAAGGCTTTTATCAAATAAGTCAATGCCGTTAAAAAACTCGCCGTCTAATAAAGCAGGTTATACAAGAGACACTATGATGAAAGAATACATTGTCGCAATGTCAAAACAATAAATATATCTGGTTTATTATAATACTAGATTATCTTTTAGTTCATTAACGTAGTTATTAATATTACCTTCAGGAATATCGTACATATCTTTTATCCTTGTACAAACAAATCTAAACTCATCGCTAAATCTCCTTTGAAAACCAATCCGTTCAAACAAACTAAAGTATTCCAAAATTTTAATTTTTTCTTTTGTTTCTTTGGAATCAATCAGTTTTTCATCACTTACGTATTTAAGCCAGATATCGTCAAGATTTTCTAAATATTGTTCCGGATTTTTTAAAATATTCTCTGCAACAATTATTGCTGCCCTGGCAAATCCTTCGCAAAGTCTTACTATTTTATTACAAGTGTTATTCGGCAGGGTTGGAGAATCCTCTTTAATAAGTCCCAAAAGAGCAGATTCTGTATAAATACTTTATCTTCATCAACTCTTCTTGTATCAACAAAATTAGAATTATATATAGTAATAAGTTTTAAATTACTCACATTGTACTCAACATCATTAAATATTTGTTTTGCATTTTTACTATCACATTCGTCAATAACCAAAATCAAAGACACATTTTTATTTATATTAATATAGTTTTTCAATCTTGAATTATTATATTCTTCAGGGGATTTAAAAAAGATACAATTACGCTTTAAATCATTGTCGCTTAATATTTGAATAACTGTCTTTGTTTTACCTATTCCCGATGCTCCTAATATTCTTATATGCATAGCTATATTGCTTTTGTTTTGAGCTTTCAATAATTTTAGAGCGCTGGAAATAATATTTGTTCTATGCTCATCTTCAAAATATTTGTTTTTCAAATCGCTCTGTTGAGATATAGTTTTATATAAAGTATAAGCTGAACTTATTAGTTCTGTCTTTATATTTAACAATAAGCATGGATAATTTTTTTCATAACGCTATTTATATGTTCATATCCCCACACATGTACCTTACAATTAGAATAACCGCATTGATTAAAGTATTCTTTAAGAAAATTAATCGCGGCAATTCGATCTTTTTCTACGAATGTATGTTTAAATGTCACATAAACATAAGCAGCCTCATTATCTAAACAGTCTCTAATAGCAGGTTTTAGTTTATTTTTTATCTCATGTGTCCGTTTGGGGGGATCTCTCGTTAATTTATCAATTTCTTCAATATTGCAGCCAAATAATTCGTTTACAATAGTACTTTTATTCCAAGGCTTGCTACCAGATTCTGTCTTTATTTGAAAACGAACATCATCAGCAATAATAATATCGCTTCTTATACCATTCATGCTTTTTATAACAGCATCAATGCCGCCATCAGGACATGTTATATCTTGGGAGCAATTAATGTAAGTCAGCGGAATGCCATTTTTGACTGCTTCCAAACGAAGAAGTTCTTTAAATAAATTAACAGCTTCTTCAGGTTTATAATTTGACAACTCTTTGCTTAACTTGAACATACAAATGCTCCTTGTTCCATACTATCTGTTTATGCATATACTGCAAGGAGAAACCACTTTATATATTTCTTCAAGAATTTTCCAAAACTGGCTCAAAAAAAATTGGTGGAAGAAAAATGTTCATGCATTTAAATATGAAGGATTTGCAGAAAATATGCCAGAAACTTTAGTAGAATTTTTTAATAAAGAATTGCCAGAATGCCCGACGGATGTTAAAGATAACATACTTCAAAACCAATTTGATAATTACAATGACATAAATAACAAAAAAAATTATTTCAAAGTATAGCTTGTCAACGAAATAACAATGTTTTTGAGAAACTAAAAAAAAAAAAAACGAGAATTTAAATGAAGAAACTCTTTCTAGTGTAGATGGAGACATACAAGCTTTACTTACATATTATGCTAAGAGTACTGTTTATTTTACAAAAAGTTGCGATTTACTATTTAAAATTGCAGTCTTTGAAAATGGAAATACAGCAGAATCATTTTTTGCAGATTTGTTCACTATTTTTTATAACTCAGTGGATATGGCAAATACATACGCTTCATTGCCGGACAAGATTGATTATTTGAATAGTTTAATTAAATTAAAAAAAACGAAAAGAGAAATACTAATAATATTAAAAGCTATTGAGCAAGGCATACAAAATCCTTTGCATAATAGCAAACACGAATATGACTCTAATAAATTTATTGTTAAAATTTTAAGACAATTCAGTTTTAAAGATGCAGAATTGAGATATATAGATGATTTATTTAAATTAACATTAACAATTTTAGGACAAAGCCCTGATGCTGAGATTATAAAAAAATGTAATTATATATTTAATAGAATTGCTTTTTATTTATTACAAAATAACGAAACATTCAAAGTTGCTTTAAATCGGTATAAAGAACTAATAAATACTAAAAAGTATGATGTTTTTGAATTTATAAGAAGTCTTGACGATGCGTGCAGATATAATTGGATTAAAGAGTTGAATGAAGAAAATATTAGTAAACTGCGTATATTTTATGAAGATTTAAAAAACACAAATAAACTTACAGATTTGAAGATTTTTTGTATGCAATATCCGCCTCTTCGTCAAGACGAAGAGAATGAGATATTTAATAATTTAGTGAATATTACAGATTTAGAAGAAAATAAAATGCTTGAGTTTTTGTTTTCCGACAAATCTAATTTATCATTTGATGTCGGTATGAAAAAAGCAGCAGGCGACAACGATTTGAGTATATTCAAAAAAATTGTAGATAAATATATAGAGTTAAAAGCTCCTAAAAACATAGATTTAATAATCGGGTACTTTCGCGGTTTATATGAAAAAAATCAAGATACTTTTGATGATACAGTACTCAGAATTGATTGTAAGTCGCCACTATATACAATTTTGCCGGATATTATTAATACAATACCTACAGATAAAACTGTAAAACATTTATTTAATTTGATTAAAAGCAATAAATTTTCTATTACTGATTTAAAATCAAGAATAAGTCGATGTTCAAAACAATTATTGACTGAAGTTATTGAATACGTAATAGCAAAAGAAAAATCAGCTGTTTATCTTTGTTTAGATTTTATCTCATATAATAAAGGCAGAATTAAGTTTGATGAAAATTTAGTTCTTAAGTGCTTAGATGTTTCATTAAAACAGGTTTTTAAAAAAATAATTCTAATTATATCTATTTATGGAACAAAATATTAAATGAGTATGTTAATGCGAAATCGCCATTAAAGTATTTATTAGAGATGTTTGAAAAAATCATAATAACCAGCGATGCTTTCAGCAATAAATCAGTAAAAAACAGCCTTTTATTTTTAGCAAAATTACATACACAAGAAATGTGGCAAAAACTTTCCAACATATTAGACAATATCGAACAAAATATTTCACATTTATTCAACATTAAAAATTTCTGGCTCAACAACGGTTTTTTATCAATATTTGATGAATCTTTAATTATAAAATGGATTGGCGAAAAAGAAAATAAAAGATTAAATGTAATTTTATATTTAGCCCCGGATCATTTTCTGCCGATAAAAGAAGAATTTGATATGGCTTTTTATAGGAAACTGCTTATTAAGTATCCTGATAATAAAAGATTAAAACAAGGCTTGCATTTACAAGCTAGCAGTGGTTTTTCTTGGGGAAAAATGAGTGATAATTTAAATGAGAAAATTACAAATCTTAAAAAATTAATAAAAGATGAAAAAGAAAAAATTATAAAAGATTGGTTAGAAGAAGAACTAAATATTTGTAATGGAACATTAAAATATATAAAAGAAGAAGAAGAACGAGTAATTTTTTGATGGTACTTACATATTTAAAAATTGGCAATATATTAATTCTATTTCCTGCTGCTTTCTTCAGCCCATGAGCGGCGGATATAAAGCGGCTTTATTTTTGTATAGTCCGTGCTTTTTGCAGAGTGATAAGCCATTGTCGCCAACACCTGCGCTTTAGGCATATGCATAATATAAGGCAGAGAAATACTGTATTTGCCTAGTCCTTTGGAAAGTTTTTCTTTATAAGATATTGCGGCATCTCCTATCACCAACACCTTATTTTTATATTTCTTTAAGTCTTTAATAAACAGGTCTATACTTTTAATAACGATTTTTTTTCCGTCTTTAACATAAACTTCACACCTTAAAGCATCTATTGCGGGAACTGTTTTTATTCCTTTTATTTCAACAAAAGATTTCTCTAAAATTGACAAAGTATCAACGGCTGCAATAGGCTTGTTTAATATTTGGGCAAACGTTTTTATCGCAATCATGCCGACTCTTATCCCCGTAAAACTTCCGGGACCCGTCGACACTGCAAATTTATCTATATCCTGAAAAACATTTCCCGTATCTCTCAACAATCTTTCCACTGACGGAATGATCATTTCAGAGTGTATGCGCCCGCAGTCATAATAGAACGATGCGGCGTGCCTGCCGTCTTCATTTAAAGCGGTGCTGAATGTTCTTCCCGAACTTTCTACAGCCAAAATTTTCATTTTTTCTTCTCGATTTTTATTTTTCTTTCAGAACCTGCACTACTTTTAATTTCAACATTCCAGCGATTGTCGTCTTCAGCTCCTACAAGCCTATCCGCCCATTCAATAAGGGAAATATTTCCGCTGTATAGATATTCTTCTATTCCCATATCCCAGACGCTTGATGGCTTGAGTCTGTATAGATCTATGTGAAAAAGTTTTATGCCGTCTGCATTATATTCATTTACAAGCATAAAACTTGGACTTCTTGCAAAACCCTTATTGCCGAATACTTTTACAACACCCTGCGTAAAAGTCGTCTTTCCGCTTCCTAAATCACCTTTCAGAAAAACAATGTCTCCGCTCTTTAATGCAGCTGCAAATTTTTTACCCAAATCACTTGTTTCTTTGGGAGTTTTAGTAAAAAAAATCTTTTCTTTAAAAGTGTTTGTACCCCAAATATTTAATTTTCTGTTCTTTGCCGTCATAAAAATATTTCACCTTTTTTGACGAATCTATTTTGCCTATATAAGAAATATGCGGAACTAATTTTTTTAAGAGCTTTGCTTTTAAGGAAGGTACGGTAAAAATAAGTTCATAATCTTCCGCGCCAAACAATGCCAGATCCAACTGTTTTTTATCTTCTCTGAAAACTTTTTTCAGGCTTGATGATACCGGGATTTTATCCATATAAATCTCAGCGCCTTTCCCGGAATCTTTTGCAAGCAAATCAACGGAAATATATAGTCCGTCGGAAGCATCTGTTAAAGAAGTTAAGTGTTTTGATATTTTCTGCGCTTCTTTAAGTCTTGCTTTAGGATTGTTTTGTTTTGAAATCAAAAAATGTTCATATTTATTATATTTATGTTTTGTTCCGTATTTATACAAAAGCGCAACTCCAGCTCCAGCATCGCCAAAAGTGTTTGTCACACCAATTAAATCGCCGATACCTGCGCCGTTTCTTTTAATTACTCTTTCTCTTCCTATGCCGATGCCGACAATTGTGACAGAGATTATAGTTTTATCAGCTCTTACGGTATTGCCGCCCGCTATTGCCATTTTATATTTATCGCAGGCTTTCTTAAACCCCTTATACAAATTTTTAATGAATATTTCCGATGTTTTAGGCGGAAGTCCCAAGCCTATAAACGCATATTCGGGTTTTATGTTTCCCATTGCAGCTATATCGCTTACGTTTACTTCAATAGATTTCCTGCCAATTTCCTGCGGATTTGTCCAATCTTTTTTAAAGTGGACATCTTCAACCAGCATATCCTTTGTTATACAGATATTGTTTTTGCCTGACTTAAAGCAAAAACTGTCATCGCCGATGCCTGCGACGATATTTTTATTATCTTTTGAGTCTGCAAACTGATTCTTTATCATATCTATCAGTCCAAACTCGCCGATTGATGAAATATCTATATTTTTCATTAGTAATAATTATATCAATTTTGATATAATAAAAACTACTTATGCGTTCTATAATAAGAACATTGTGCAAAAGACCGATCATAACGGTTTTTATTACTTATGTTTTTGCACTAATTTTGTTAGATACTTTCGGATATTTTTCCTATGAAAAGCAAAGTTATCTCTACAAACTAATTGACAACAACGCTACTGTTTCAGTCGAAGGCAGAATTCTTTCTGTGCCCCAGCTTTTAAAAGACGGCAAAAGGTTTGTGATAAAAACCAATATCATAAACGGCAGAGCAGTAAGTGAAAAAATTATAGTAAATTCTCCCTCCGGATATTCCGTAACTTACGGTGACATAATAAATGTTGAGGGAAAACTGAAAAAACCTTTTTCATCTGCTTTCCCTCTCTTATTTGATTATCAGAAATATCTTGCAAGAAGCGGAATATACGTTGTTTTAGACATATCTTCTCTTGAATATATAGACTCAAAACCCAACATCATTAAAAAATTTGCTTTTGCATTCCGGCAGGATATAATAAAAAAATTTGACGACTATTTTAAAAGACCTTACTCCGATGTTTTAAAATCACTAATTATCGGTGATAAAAGCACGCTTTCGCGGGACATCAAAAATAGTTTTTCAGATTCAGGGATAATGCACATCTTGGTTGTAAGCGGACTTCATGTAGGCTTTATAAGCATAATTGTTCTTTTCATTTTAAAACTGACAGGACTGTCTTTAAAAAAAGTTTCGCTGTTAAGCATTCCTTTTATATTTTTTTATTGCTTTGCAACCGGCGCAAATCCTCCGGCATTGAGATCAGCAATAATGTTTTCCTGCGTAATATTTTCTTTATCATTGGGCAGAGAACCTTTAATATACAATTCTCTTGCTTTATCCGCGTTAATCATACTCATATTCCAGCCGCAACAATTGTTTACGGCATCTTTCCAGATGTCTTACAGCGCGACAATAGGAGTTGTATGTTTCTATAAAAATGTTTTAGGATTGTTCCGAAATGTAAAAGGCAAAATACTGCGTTTTTTCTGCGGAGTACTGTCAGTTACAATTTCAGCCCAGCTGATTTTGATACCGGTTTGTATTCACTATTTCGGAAAAATTTCAATAATATCTTTTGTAACAAACATAATAGTTACGCCGCTTACGGGAATTATTCTCTATCTTGGCATTATTTTCTATATATTAACTTTTATATTTCACAATGCTGCAGCATTGTGCTCATTTATTCTTTCGCTGCTTCTTAAATTTGTCTTGTCAGTAACAATATTTTTAGGAAATATTAAATTTGCTGTGGTATTGATTCCAAAACCGTCAGTTATACAACTTCTGCTGTTTTTTCTTTTCATGTTTTGCATAGGATATTTTGAAAATAAGAAAAAATTTATTTTTTCTGGAATTATCTTAATATCAAGTTTTTTATATTTTATTTTTCCGGCAGTGCATGAAAAAAATAAAGTATTTTTCAATGTATATAAAGGAAACAGCATAACCGCTTTACAGATAAAAAATAATTCTGCAAACGCATTTATTCTTTATAACAAAAGCAAATATTATGACAGGTACTATATTGATTCATTTAAACAGTTTATGGCTTTTTCGGGAATAAAAAAAGCCGACATAACGGCTGTCGGATTTGATGAAGAAAAAATATATTCCGACTTAATAAATTTTAATATCAGCACGATTGAACCCGCAGGCGCAAAAACTCTTGATTTTCATCTTAACGATTATCTTATCCGCGTTGACACTTCTGCAAAAAAACTTTATATTGATGATATCGAATTCAGTTTTAAAGATAAAACCTCTTTTTACTACAACAAAAAAAAGAAAGTATTTAAATAAATGGTAAAATAATAAATTAATAAAAGAGCGAGTGCTCGCTTTATGCGCGGTTATTTTTGAACTTAACGTCAGCTTTTGAAGTATCACTGAGATCATTCATTTATTGTCAAAATTCTTTGGTTTTTATATAATAAAAACAAATCAAATGGACGCTAAGCAAATTAGTATTTATGTTTCAGATATAATTGAAGATATTAAAAATAACGGCGATGAAGCTGTTTTTAAATATCTTAAAAAATTTGATAATGTAGATTTGTCTAAAAAGGGATATAGAGTTTCCCAAAAGGTAATAGATGATGCCGCTAAACGTATCCCAAAACAGTTAAAAAATGTAATAAAATCTTCTTATTCAAATATTTTGGCATATCATAAGTATGAACGTTCTCAAATTAAAAAGAGATGGAATTATGTTAAAAATGGTTTAAAAATAGGACAATTTTATAGACCTGTAGAGTCTGTCGGTCTTTATGTTCCCGGAGGACGTTTTCCTTATCCTTCAACTGTTATTATGACTGCAGTTCCTGCTATGGCAGCAGGAGTAAAAAGAATAGTTATGGTCACTCCGCCCAAAAATATGAACGATGCTGTTTTATTTAGCGCAAAATTGTGTGGCATAAAAGAAATATATTGTATCGGTGGCGTAGTGGCTGTAGGAGCTTTAGCTTACGGAACAAAAACATTAAAGAAAGTTGATATGATTGTAGGTCCGGGAAACGCTTATGTAAATGAAGCAAAAAAACAGGTTTTCGGGCGCGTCGGCATAGATTCGCTTGCTGGACCGACTGAAGTGGCAATAATTGCGGATAAAGACGTTCCCACGGATTATGTTGTTGCCGACGTAATGGCACAGGTAGAACATGATCCTTTAGCAAAAACGTATCTTTTATGCGAATCGGCAAAAAAAATGTCTGAAATAGAAAAACTGCTTCCTAAAGAAGCCTTGAAACAATTAAGAACAGAACTTTGCTCGTTAAATAAAGCTGTTGACATAGTAAACAATATAGCGCCTGAGCATTTAGAATTATTGGTAAAAAACTATCAGATTTTGTTAAAAAACGTCAGAAATGCCGGAGCTGTCTTTGTAGGTTATCAGACACCTACGGCTTCGGGCGACTATTGGGCGGGACCTTCGCATGTTCTGCCTACAAATGGTTCTGCAAAATTCTCAAGCGGTCTTTCGGTAATGACATTTTTAAAAAGATCCGCATATATAGAAATGAATAAAAACAATAAAAAGGCATACAAAACTATTGCCGATTTTGCACAGGCGGAAAACATGCAATATCATAAAAAATCTGCAGAGGTAAGATACCTCATCCCATCTTTTTTCTCCAAATGTAAAGAGAGAACAGTGGATATATAAAATTTTTGCAGGATATTTTAATGAAGCAAAGAAAAGCAAAAATTACAAGAAAAACTAAAGAGACTAATATTGTCGTTGAAATTAATCTTGACAATATTTTGTTGCCTTCAGTGTCGACTACCATAGGTTTTCTAGATCATATGCTCGAACTTTTTGCGGTGCATTCTGGAATAGGCTTTAAAATTAAAGCTTCCGGCGATACGCATATAGATGATCATCATCTGGTTGAAGATGCGGGAATAACCATAGGACAGGCTTTAAAAGAAGCTGTTGGCGATAAAAAAGGCATTGTGCGCTACGGACATTTTCTTTTACCTATGGACGAGACTTTAAGCTATGTAGCTTTAGATTTGGCGGGCAGATTTTACTTAAGCTATGAGGCTGATATAAAATTTCAGAAAAACGGATTTAATTATGATTTGATACAGGAGTTTTTCTATGCTCTTGCAAGTAATGCCGGAATTACACTGCATATTAAAATGATAAAAGGAAGAAATAACCATCATATAGCAGAATCTATTTTCAAGGCTTTTGGTCGTGCTTTGAGGCAGGCAGTGTCATACTCCAAAAGTAAAAAAACCGTTCCTTCAACAAAAGGAATTCTCTAATCCGCATAAAATGCTCGCGGATTGTATATCGATACAAAAATTACTCGGCAGCGACAAAAATCAGTGATGAAAAGAAATATAAAATTAAAGAGGTTATAGCGCAGATAACAAAAGGGATCTATAGGTTAAAAAAAATGGCAAAAAAAATTGCGGTTATAGATTACGGATTCGGCAATATTAAAAGTGTGCTAAATGCCCTGCATCACTGCAATGCAGAGGCGCATGTTATTGATTCTCCGTCAAAGATTTCAGATTTTGGTGGTGCAATACTTCCGGGCGTTGGAGCATTTGGTCCCGCGGCAGATTTTTTAAAGTCAAAAAGTTTTGATAAAGCGATATGCAGTTATGTAAATTCCGGAAAAATGCTCTATGGAATATGTCTGGGATTCCAGCTTTTCTTTAGTAAAAGTTATGAAAACGGAGAATATGAGGGATTAAATCTTATATCCGGCGAAGTAAAAAAATTTGAGTTTGAAGATAAAACTTTAAAACTTCCGCATATGGGATGGAACAATATAGAAACTACAAACAGCGCATATTCAAAAAAGATGTTTGATACAATAGTCGGCAAAGAAACTTTTTATTTTGTTCATTCGTATTACGGAATACCTAAGAATTTGTCACAAGCTTCAAGTTTCTGCAATTACGGTATAAACTTTTGTTCTTCTGTGGCACACAGAAATGTCTGGGGCAGCCAGTTTCACCCTGAAAAAAGTGGAGAAAACGGATTAAAAATTTTAAGCAACTTTATAAATGAGGTTAAATAAATGATTATAATACCGGCGGTTGATATAAGGCAGGGAAATTCGGTAAGATTAAAACAAGGTAACATTGATGCAGAAACAATTTATTCGAAAGATCCGGTTTTCATTGCAAAACTCTGGAAGTCAAAAGGTGCAAAACGTCTGCATGTTGTTGATTTAGACGGCGCTTTCAGCGGAACAAATATAAATAAAGCTATTATTAAAAATATATGTGCGGCGGTTGATATTCCCGTTGAAGTCGGCGGCGGGATAAGAAATATGGATAAAATAAAAGAAGTTTTTGATATAGGCGCAGCATACGCAATTCTAGGGACTGTAGCGTTTAATAATCCTGAAATTGTAAAAAAAGCGATAACCAGGTACGGTTCTGAAAAAATTATCGTTGCCGTTGATGCAAAAGATGGAAAAGTTGCGATAAGCGGCTGGAAAGATATAACTCCCATTGAAGCTTCAGAACTTGTAAACAAACTTAAAGAAATAGGTGTTCAGGAAATTTTATATACCGATATATCAAGAGACGGGATGTTTACCGGTCCTGATTTTGCAGGACTTAAAAAATTATCTGAAAGCGGTATGAGAATAATTGCTTCTGGCGGCGTAAAAACGATTGACAATTTGGTCAAACTTAAAGAATATGAAAAAGACGGTGTTTTTGCCGCTATAGTCGGCAGTGCATTATATACTGATGATTTTAAACTTGAAGATGCTATAGAAGAGATAGAAGGAATAAAATGTTAGGAATAAGAGTAATACCATGTTTAGATGTTACAGATGGACGCGTTGTTAAGGGCACAAATTTTGTTAATTTAAAAGATGCAGGCGATCCTGTTGAAGTTGCAAAACAATACAATTCAGACGGTGCGGATGAACTTGTATTCTTAGATATTACCGCGACTCATGAAAGGCGCGACACTACGGTTGATTTAGTTAGAAGAACTGCCGAAAAAGTTTTTATTCCACTCACTGTAGGAGGAGGAATAAGAACTACTGAAGATATAAGAAATCTTTTAAATGCTGGGGCTGATAAAGTCTCACTGAACTCTTCTGCCGTTAAAGATCCATCAATCATAAAAAAAGCAAGTGATAAATTCGGAATACAATGTATAGTCGTTGCAATAGATGCAAAAAAAACAGGAGAACACAAGTGGAACGTATTTGTGCATGGCGGCAGAATTGACACCGGAATTGATGCTGTTCTCTGGGCTAAAAAAGCTGCGGAATTTGGCGCTGGTGAAATTTTACTGACAAGTATGGATAAAGATGGTACAAAAGACGGTTATGACTCAGAACTTTTAAAAGCAATTTCAAGTTCTGTAGTAATACCAGTAATTGCGTCCGGCGGTGCTGGAAAAGTTGAGCATTTTTCTAAAGCCTGCGAATACGGTGCTTCGGCAGTGCTTGCCGCTTCTTTATTTCATTATAAAGAGCTGACTATAAAAGAAGTTAAAGAGCATTTAAAATCTAAAAATATACCAGTTAGACAAATCAGAGCAGAGTTTGCAATTAACAATTGATTGCTTTTATTATTCCGCTTTTATACGAAATTACGGTTTAATCACTGTAATCTAAAAAGGTAAATTTTTTAACGCAACTAATAATGTATTAGAGAAAAACAAGGAGCAATAGGTGGACAAAATTATTGAAAGCTTAAAATTTGACGATAAAGGTCTTATTCCTGCCGTAGTTCAGGACTGGAAAGATAATGTGGTTTTAATGGTGGCGTACATGAATAAAGAAGCCGTCAAGAGAACTCTTGAAACAAAAAAAGCTACTTTTTGGAGTCGTTCAAGGCAGTCGTTTTGGGTTAAAGGCGAAAGTTCTGGAAACATTCAGGAACTAAAAGAATTTTATTATGATTGCGATGCTGATTGTATTCTTTTAAAAGTGAATCAAATCGGCGATGCAGCATGTCATACTGGATATAGAAGTTGCTTTTTTACAAAAGTTAAATCAGCTTTAGATACAGAAATTGTAGGCGAGAGACTTTTTGATCCTGATAAAGTTTATAGAAAATAGATTAAAGCTTGAAGCATTATGTAATTGTCTTTCATTATTTTATTGCAAAGAATTCTATCAAATACAGTCTGAGAAACAAATGTCGATTCGAGATAAAAAAGAATTCCATAATATATTAAATAAACTGTAAGAAGCTATGTAAGCAACCCTTGTTAATGGGGATAAAAAATCTTCCAATCTTGATATAACCACAGTCGCTGACACTCTTGTCATATGGCAAATTATAGCGAAAGCCTTGATAAAAGAGTGTTGTTAAAGCGCGGGCAGTAGTCGGGGATACAAAATAACGAAATAGGAATAAAGTTTTCAGTATTTAGACTGATAAAGCCTTTTCCGCGTTTGGTTGAAGTAATGTTTAAGGAAAATAAATAAGATACCGATTATTATATTGGGGAATACTCCAATAGCCAACAATTATCAGCATAAAGTATATTTTCTTAAAACTGCTGGCGTTATACAGGGTTTTTGGTCATTAAATCCAGCGCCTACAAATAGTGATTGTATTGAAAAAACAGAAAATAATCCAAATAATTAAAAATTTCATTATGTTACAAAGCTATATCGACAAACTACTAAATAATGAATTAAATTACTTTTCATCAATGATTTCAAAATCAAAACTCGGGGAATACATTCGCATATCTAGCCAAGAAAATTCTGATGAGGTAAAAGCAGAAAGATTTTTAAAATTGATATAGAAAGGATATAACCCGGCTCGCATATGCAAAAATTTTGAAAAATTTATGTGAAATAAAACGAGTTCTTTTGGAACAAACGGAAGAGTGAATCATGATTCTTCCAAGTTTTATAATTCAAAACTGTACAAAACTTTAAACAATAATAAAAATATTTCACAGGAAGTAAATAATTCCCCATCTGAATATTTAAATAAAATAATTTTAGGTTCAGGTACAAATATGAAAGAAATTCCTGATAACTCCTTGCACTTAATGATAACATCTCCGTCATATAATGTATCCAAAGAATACGATGAAGATTTATCATTAGATGAATATTTAGAATTATTAAAACAGGCTTTTGCTGAAACATATAGAGTGTTAGTTAATGGAGGCAGAGCCTGCATTAATGTTGCCAATTTGGGGAGGAAACCATATATACCACTTTCAGATTACATATCAAAAATGATGATAGACATTGGATTTAATATGAGAGGAGAAGTTATATGGAATAAAGCTTCTAGCGCAAGTCCTTCAACTGCTTGGGGAAGTTGGCTAAGCGCGGCTAATCCTATTTTAAGAGATATTCATGAATATATTTTAATCTTTTCAAAAGGTGAATACAGAAGAATAAGAACAAAAAAAGACTTAAAAATCAAAGACAATACAATAACAAAAGAACAATTTATGGAATGGACAAAATCAATTTGGACTATAAACGCTGAAAGTGCTAAGCGAATTGGACATCCTGCCCCATTTCAGGTAGAACTTCCAAATAGACTGATTCAGCTCTATTCTTTTACAGAGGATATAATTCTTGATCCTTTTATAGGCAGCGGGACGACAGCTGTCGCTGCAGTGAAGACGAGAAGAAATTTTATAGGGTATGAAGTCAATGATAAATATGTCAGATTAGCAAATAAAAGAGTTGAGAGTTTTTGAAATATTTCAGTAAATAAAAAAGTTTTACTATGTATATCATTTTAAAGTTAAAAGCGAGTTAAACCGGCAGTACGGCGCAAAACACCGCTTATATTGACTGGATATGCGGGAACCGTAAGCTTTAAAGATACTTAATAAGTTTATGAAAAATAGAGCGAAAAATAATTGAAGATTATGACAATATTTGAAAAAGGGAATTATAAGCCCGTCTCAGCTGAATTTAGATTGCTTGGAATGAATGCATTATATGAGTTATCAAAGTTTCAAAGTAAATTTGAAATTTACGATACGGATACGACTATAAATACAATTAGAGACGCTATAATTGCAAACTATCTTGGTTATGATTTATTGAATAGAGATAAGATGCAAAGAAAAGAAATGAAAATACATTCTTAGAAGTTAAGCAGTGTTCAATATCAAGCCGTTCTTGGGGCGGGACATGGAACGATACGAATGAAGAAAAAGCGCTGGCTTTTTCTGATAAAAGACTCTTTGCCGTTGTGGGCGTCTGGAAAGAAGCAAGCGATTTACAGTTTATGGTTTACGGACAACATTCTAAATTAGGTAGTGATTTGCATAAACTGGTAGTTAACAGGAAGAAAGGGAGTCGTTCAACGCAGTCCGTTTCTATACAAAAACTGATTAAAGATTATAAGTTCAACGTTATTTGCCCGCCTGACAAAAATAAAAACTTTGTTTATAAATTACTGGTTAATTATCAAAGAATTTTAGCTGATATTTTACGAAAAAATGAAATTAGAACAATACAAAGTATACAATAAATCCTGCTATGGATTGCAAGAAATAGAAAATAATTCTATTGACGCCCTGATAACAGATCCTCCTTATGGAATATCTTATCAAAATAATTATTGGGATAAAGATTTGCCTGATAAAGAAATATGGAAAAATTCTTTTAATGTATTAAAAGACGGAAGTTTTGGTTTAATATTTTCTTCAATAAGATTGATGCATCGTCTTATGGCTAATTTAGAGGATAGCGGTTTTCTAATCAAGGATGTTCTTTTTTGGTCATATTTAAACGGAATGCCCAAAAGTCGAGATATTGCGTTGGATATTGATAAAGAGTTAAACGTAGAAAGCAAGATTGTAGGTATATATAACTATGTACAGGGCTATAAAAAAAACGGCGCAAATAATTATTATGCTACCAATTTAAAATATAAAAAAGAACCAAAATTTGAATTAGGGGACAAATATAAAGGATGTGGACTGGCTTTAAAACCGTCTTATGAACCAATAATCTTAATTCAAAAACCGATAAGCAAAAATTTAACAGTAGCACAAAACGTTATGCAGACGGCGAAAAAAAAGTAGGGCATAATCCGCATCCAAAGGACAGAGTGCCTTCAAATATAATTAGAACTCAAGAGTACCGCGACAAGTATGATAAATTTTTTTTAGTTCCAAAAGTCAGGCAAAAAGCGGAAGAGTTCAATAATCATCCCACGCTGAAACCTGTGGAGCTGATGGAACATTTGGTAAAATTGGTATCTTTTGAAAATCAGATAATCTTAAACCCTTTTTCAGGTAGCTGCAGTACGGGAGTTGCAAGTTTGAAAAATAAAAGAAAATTTGTAGGATACGAGTTAGACGGTAAATATTATAAAATATGTAAGAAAAAAATGGAAAATATTGAACGCGAGATGTCAAGTTGTCAAATTAATTTAAGAGGAATAAATATGCCTGCACTATTCTCAAGCAATAGCAAAAAGTTTTTATCACAAATAGATAAGCCGGAGAGAGAATTAAATAAATTTATTTCTGAGAATTGGAAAGACTTGTTTCCAAAAAACTATAAGTTTATTACTAATGAGTTCTACTTAAAGGGTAATGTTCGCAGTTTGGGAGATAAGAGCGGTAAAATTGATATTTTCGGGTTCAATTCTAAAACAAAAAAATTCATAATCGTTGAATTAAAAAAAGATTGTGCTATAAATATTACAGACCAAGTGGCTGATTATAGGGATTTTGTACAAAAAAATTTTTCTGCAGTTTACCTGCTTGTACTGCAAAATTATAAAATTAAATTTAACTTACCAAAATCCCAACATATGTCTAAAGACCCAGAGATTATCATGATAGCGAAAAAATTCAGCATGGGTCAAATTGATAGAGCAATTGAAAAAAATATTACATTGATAAAATATTATTGGTTTAAGGATTTCATTTTTATTGATTATTTAAATAATGCCCTTGATAGTAAAATAGAGATTGCAGATACTAAAAATAAGGAAATCAACAAAATTAAAAATATCATTAGTTCTGAAAAAGAAGCTCAGGATGAAATAGATGAATTTTTTGGAGAAAAAAATCAAAGTAAAGCGGCGTTTAGAATTTTCCTTGAATTTTTAGAATCAAACGGACAAGTCAATTTAAAGTTCAGTAGAATATGTATTGGAATAGAATTCAATAACACAACATTTACTGCCATCAGTCGTAGAGGAAAAGGACCGCGTAAAACCATTTTGCTAGTTGTGACGAATATAGATGTAACTGCGCTGAGCAAACAAATAATAGTGGATGATAGATATCGTGGAAAAAACATTAAGATGAAAGGTAGTTGGGGAAAGGAACGATTCGAAGTTTATTTTCGTAATGCAGACGAGGTAAAAGAATTTTGCAACTACATAAAGGATAAAGAGTTTCAACCTTTGCAAAAATAAAAAAGCATACTTAAGGAATAATGACAAACTTAGAAAATACTAACGATGAAAGTTAAAATATGCGGACTTGCAAATTATAATGACGCTTTGAATGCGACAAATTTGGGAGCTGATTTTTTGGGGATTTCATTTTATCAAAGACTCTTCTAGAAAAGTATCGGAAAAATTAGTGTCGGACATAGTTTCCAAACTTCATCCTTTTGTCGCTCCCATAGCCGTTTTTTCTGGTCAAGATGAGAAAGCTGTATCCAAGATAATAAAAAAATGCAGCATAAAAAATATTCAGTTTAACGGAAATGAAGCGCCTGAATTTTGTAAGTTTGTCCGTGACAGACAATGCGTGAAAATATTTAAGTTTTTTAAACTTGACAATGAAACCGATATTTTAAAATTATACAGAAAGCGTAGATTATTTTGTTTTAGACGTGTCTTATTCAGACGTCGAAATTGCGAAATTTAATCACACTCTTATTTCAAAAGCAGGGGAATTAAAGATTCCGTTTTTTGTCTCCCTCAGCGCCAGCGCTGACGCAAAAAATATTGAAAGCTTTTTGAAAGAAGTTACCCCGTACGGATTTAATGCAGATTCGTCTATAGAAAGATCGCCAAAAAGAAAAGATTATGATATAATGAGCGCATTTATCAAAGGTATTCGCAGATTAAAAATTTAAAATTCCAAGAGAAATTCTTAAACTTGAAGCTCAGACTGTAAGAGAACAAATAAAACATTTGGATTTAAACTTTGACAAAGCCGTTTTAAAAGATTTTAAGAAAGAAAATCTGGCAATTTTACATCCTTTGGGAACGATAGGTAAAAAACTTATTATGCGGGTAAGCGATCTTATGAGAAAAGGAAAGCAAAATCCAGTTGTAAAACAAACGGCAACCGTTAAGGATGCTCTTCTTGTATGTATGACAGGCACAAGAGAGTCGAGGCAACAAGTATTGTTGACAACAAGGGCAAAATTATAGGTTTTTTCACGGATGGAGATTTGCGCAGATATATTCAAAATGACGAAAAAATACTAGAAAAAAAATGTAGCGTCTGTTATGACAAAGCACCCTAAAATTGTGACGCCTGAAATGATGAGCTGTAGAGTCGGCAACAATTTTAAAAAAGTACGATATAGACAATATTCCTATTATAGGTAAAGATAAAAAATCTCTAGGTATTTTAGATCAAGGGGATTTGTTAGCAGAAGGAGTCTCTTAACGGTAGCAGAGAACGAAGCCTTTTGACAGAATTAAAGGCAAAGGCAGGCTGGAGGAAAAACAGAAATGAAAATGACAATTGATAATATATCTGAAAAAAAAGGGGTTCCTGAAGGCATTTGGACGAAATGCAAAAAATGCGATTATATTCTTCTGCAAAAAGACTTTGAAGAAAATCTTATGGTATGCCCTAAATGTGGATATTGTACAAGACTCAACGCGCGAAAAAGAATTGAGTTTACTGTGGACAAAGGAAGTTTTAAAGAAATGGATGAAGCTATTCAGCCCGTAAATTTTTTGTGTTTTCCGGGCTATTCTGATAAAATAAAAAAATCTGAGATGAGCGACGCCGTTGTTACGGGTGAGGCAAAAATCAACGGATACAGCGTTGTAATTGCAGTTATGGATTTTGAATTTATGGGTGGCAGTATGGGTTCTGTCGTAGGCGAAAAAATAGTAAGAGCAATAGAAAAAGCCTTGAAAAAAAAACGACATATAATCATCATTTCCGCTTCAGGCGGAGCAAGAATGCAGGAAGGGACAATATCTCTTATGCAGATGGGCAAAACAAGTGCCGCTCTTGCAAAGCTCGCCGATAACAGACTTGCATTCATTTCAATTCTAACAGACCCTACAACCGGCGGTGTTGCCGCAAGTTATGCAATGCTTGGAGATATAAATATTGCAGAGCCTAAAGCTTTAATAGGTTTTGCGGGACCCAGAGTTATTGAACAGACCATAAGACAGCAACTTTCGGAAGAATTTCAACGCTCCGAATTTCTAGAGAAACACGGAATGGTTGACATTGTTGTAGAAAGGAAAAATATAAGAGACGTTTTGACTAAAGCGTTGACGTTTTTTTACAATAGGTAATGTTTTTTAAAATTTTAAAAGAATATGAGGGAATGACACCGGGTCTTTCAAGGATAAAAAAATTTTTCAAAAGCATAGATAATCCTCAGAATAAATTAAAAGCAGTCCATATAGCAGGCACTAACGGAAAAGGGTCAACAGCAGCTTTCATATCTGAAATTTTAAAAGCAGGCGGATATAAAACGGCTTTGTACTCTTCTCCTCATTTAATTGATATTACCGAAAGAATTAAAATTGACGGGGAAAATATACCGTCAAAAATCTTTAATGGTTTATCAAAAAAATACTTAGAAAGGGCGGTAAAATATAAACTTTCATATTTTGAATATTTGACTGCATTAGCTTTTATATATTTTGCAGAGCAGAAAACCGATATTGCCGTAATCGAAACAGGACTTGGCGGACGGTTTGATGCAACAAATGTTATAAAAAAACCTTTAATTTGTGCCATAACGTCGATTGCAAAAGAACATCAGGAAATACTTGGAGCAGAGACTGAAAAGATAGCTTTTGAAAAAGCCGGGATAATAAAGGGCGCCGCTTATGTTGTCTGCGGAAAACTGCCTAAAAGAGCAATAACCGTAATAAAAAACAAATCAAATCCATACTACCTATACGGAAAAGATCTTAAAGTTGCAAACAATAAAAGCAGTAGAAGCAGGCAAAAATTTGATTATACAAGCAAAAATGCAGAACTGAAAAATATTGAAATAGGGCTTTTAGGCAGACATCAGGCTGTAAATGCTTCAATTGCTATTTTTGCTGCAGGGCTTTTAAATAAAAAAGGATATTATTTAAGCGAAGCACATATAAGAACAGGTTTAAAAAACGCAGTCTGGCAGGGCAGGTTTGACATAAGAAAAATCCATAGTAATAATAAAAATTTTGAATTAATTATAGACGGTGCGCATAATATTCAGGGGTTAAATGCATTTTTTGAAACATTTGAGCAACTTGGTTTTTCAAAAAAAAAGAGAATTTTCATTTTTACCGTAATGAAAGAAAAAAAATATAAATATATGGTAAAAAAGACAGCCTCTTTTGCCAAAAAAGTAATATTGCCGCGGATAAATAATGATAGAGCTTTAAATCCTGAAGTTTTAAAAAAAGAATTTTCAAAGTATATTGCACAAAATAAAATATGTACGGCAGACTCTGTAAAAAACGCTTGTGCTATGATAAGCGACAACGAAACATCGGTAGCAGTAGGTTCTCTTTATCTTGTAGGAGAAATTTTAAAATATATAAATGAGACAATGGAATAAAAATATCAAAAGGACTATATTTTTGTATAGATATGAGGGGGGGGGGGGGGTAAGGATAGCTATTGTTATTTCTTATCTAGGAAAATTGCTGTTTGTGTTGCGATATTATTATTAGCAGTTTTAAAAGTTTTTGGTTATGAGATTAATATATTTGCGGATAATCTTGAATACGATGAACGCAGCAATCAGCTTTTTGCAAAAAGCAATGTCATTTTGGGATGGGAAGGAAAAAAAGTATTTGCAGATTATGTTGAATTTGAAAAAAAGACTATAAAAGCCCACGGCAACGTCAGGGTTGAAGAGTCAGAAAATACAATTTATGCAGACAATGTTGCATATAATTATGATGAGAAAAACGGAAGTATAGAAGAAACTTTCGGGAATCATCATTCTTCTAATGTGTTTATTCGTGCAAAATCTATGGAAATAAAGAATAAAGATACGTACGCAATAAACGGCATCAAACTTTCAAAGTGCGATTTGGACAATCCCCACATTCATATCAGGGCAAAGCATGGAAAACTTATATTAAATAAAAGATTGATCATTTACAACGCTGTCTTTTATATCGAAAAAATTCCCATATTCTATCTGCCTGTATTTACAAAATCTTTAAAAAGCGACAAATCTTTTGGATCAGACTTAAAATTTGAAATCAATCCGAAATTTACAGATAAGAAAAGTATATATTTAAATATGCTGATCTCATGCGCGTTAAGCGAGTCTTTAAAAGCAAAAGTTTCAGCTGACTTTTTTAACAAATCAGGAAATTCTCAGGAAATAAAAATTGATTATAAAGAAAAAGATGCAAGCGGAAGCATCTCTGTTAATGAACCCCAAAATTTACTAAAGGCCGATTACTTCCGCAGGATAGACAGTATATGGAACGTACGATCTAAAGTATGGATTACAAAGGATAAAGGTATTGACAACTATCGACATGAACATAATAAATGGGATATTTGGGATTCATTTCTGTCGCTTAAAAACTTTTATCCTTATTCTTATTCTTATGTTACTACAACAAGACATGGAAATGATACAAATTTAAATATCAGCGTCGAGCATAAAGCCTATAACGATAGCGCTAACGAACATAAAGTGTCGTATACATTACTTCCAAAGATAGAATTAACATCTCATTACAGAAATATTTTCATGGGGATAATGCGCAAGTTCTCTTTTATGTACCAAAACGTTTATAGGCGATATCAATATAAACAAGTTTATTATTCTGACGATTATGAAACTTATGATAAATCTTTTTATCAAAGCAAAAGTCGTTTAAATTACAAACTGCTGAGAGCTTTTAAAGTCGGCAATCCGCTTACATTAGTTCCCGCTCTAAAAATTGTGTTAAAACCGTCCAGCACAGGCGATTTCGGGCAAAAAGAATATAGAGGGCTTTTTACAAAATATTCAGGTTCCTTAAATACAAGATTTAGAGTTAATGATTGGATGGACTGGAATATCAAGTATTCCTTAAGAGCAAGAACGAAAAAAAATTCTTTATGCGTGGAAACTTTAAGCGGCGGCAACGGCATTGAAAAAAATTCTGTCTCTTTCAACAACGATATGTATTTAGGAAAACAAACTATGGTTCAAAACTCTTTTTCTTACAATTTACAACGTAAAAACAACAGACTGTCGCCGCTTATCACCGAAGTAACATACATGTTAAACGATTATACGACCGTATTCGCAAAACAAACGCAGGTTTTATATCCACTTAGACTTGGCTCTCTGAATCTGGATTTAGCAGTCGGACAGCTGGATAAAGCCTACTTAAATTTCGGCGCTTTTTACCAAGAGTATCAGTTTGACAAAATACAGATGGATGATAAAGACTACTTAAAACATATTACTCTTTCTCAAAGATATGATAAATCTGGGTTTTACAAAACCCGCGAAATCAATAATACTTTAGGATTTGGATTATGCCTTACTCCTAAATGGAGAATGGATTACAACATAAAAGCAACGATTCCTCTTAATATATCACGCATCGCAATAGGTGAACAGAAACTCAAGATTTACAGAGATTTACACTGCTATATTTTCAGCATAGCTTTGAAACACTCCATAAAAGACAATAAGTCAGAAATATTTTTTAAATTTACTCCGAAATCAAAAGCGTCTTCTAATAAAGAAAAAAAAGCAGCATGGTGGAGTTCGAAAGAAGAATAGAAACAATCATATTCATAACAACTATAGAATAGTATGTTATTATAAATTTATGAGAGTATTCGTTATAATCAAAAATTCATGTGTTTGTAGAGATGTTGCACAGATGTCTACAAGACGGAAACTAAAACTCTTTACAGCTCGGAATTTGAATCACGAGTTATTATATTTTAAGTTCGATATTTCAACGGAGAAGTAGCCGAGCTGGTTTAAGGCGTCAGTCTCGAAAACTGATATACGGGAAACCGTATCGAGGGTTCGAATCCCTCCTTCTCCGCATTACTTCTTATATAACTATAATTTTAAAGAATATAAATAAATTATATATTCGATATGCGTGTGAATGTAAAGCATTAAATTGTTTGCATTTCCCTGTTTTTTATTAACCAAGTTTTAAACCAGCTGCTTTGTTTTTACTCCGTACTTTTCTTTGCACAATAGTTTTTGTTGCCAAAACAGTTAAAAAATTAATATAATATTCAATATGACAAAAGGAATTTTGGCAGTCTATCCGGGAAGTTTTGACCCGCCCACAAACGGACATTTAGATATAATAATAAGGGCTTCGCATCTATTCCCAAAAATAACAATTGCGGTAACAAAAAGTATAAACAAAAAACATATATTCTCCTTGCAAGAAAGAATTAATTTGCTACAAAAAATTATAAAGAACTTGAAAAATGTAAAAGTAGCATCTTTTTCTGGTCTCTTGGCAAATTACCTTGCAAAAATTAATTCTTTTGTGCTAATAAGAGGATTAAGAGCTCTTTCTGATTTTGAATATGAGTTTCAAATGGCTTTGATGAATAGAAACCTAAACAAGAAAATTGAGACAATATTCTTAATGCCGGATCAGTCTTATACATTTCTTTCTTCAGGCATGGTAAGAGAAATTGCAATGCTCGGAGGAGATACTAAAGATTTTGTACCCGAATGCGTTAAAATAGAATTAAAAAAACGCTCTCTTGACTTGTTAAAAGATAATTTTATTGAATAATGATAACGATACCGTCTTAATCCCTTCGCTCTAATTAAATTCTTTATTGGCATTATTGGCAAAGTAAAAAAGATGAATAGAAGTTGTATAATCATGTTGAGAGACTTACGCGATAAACTTTCAAGCAGAAATTAATGCTATATCGCAACCTATTATTAAGCCACAACAGGTAATAACAACTGTAGCAACACCGCATTCAATAAAAAAATCTCATGCCAAATTAGCAAAGGCAGTTTCATCATCTGGTGTAAAGAATAGTAGCTGTGTTAAAATCTATTACTCCTATTGTGTTGTGAACAAATAAAAGAGTTGTTCTAAAATTAAACAATTTATTATTCTAAGGAGAAATAGGTGAATAAAATGAAAAAACTAATATTACTGGTTTTAGTCGGATTGATGCTGCAGTCTTGCACTAAACAAACATCTGCAAAAAGTTTTCTAAAAGGTCTCACACAAACATCTGCAGGGGACATCAAGTTAATAGGTGACAACGATCTACCACCAGGAGATAACGACAACCTTGGTTTGGATTTTCCTGACAGCAACAATCTACAAAAGGATAAAAACAACAACTATCTTGTGTGGGTTATACCAGTAGGATTGCCTGCAATAATAATGATTGCTGTTATGGCGACGAGAAGTTGTAGGGTGGGGACACCGCCGAACTCGAATGATAATAATCAAGCAGTCGATAATCAACAAGAAGCTACACAATAAAAAAATAAAAAGTGTACGAGCGAGCTAGAAATCAGATACATTAATAGCTTTACTTTATAGGCTGTAGTGTCAGACTTCTCTTAAGCATTTACTTTTAATTGAATTAAGGATTTAAAAGAATTAAACAGGGCGAGGATACGTCTGAGCGTTTGTTATATATTGAAATTGAAGCCGATTAGCAAATACAAGACTGGTGGGGTATTTTGGTTAAGTTTGTATTGCAACGTCGGATCTTATTTACATAGGCTTATATGCCGTGTGTAACTATGCGAGTATCGAGTATCTAGTGAGTTTCAAAAAAGGATGAAAATAACAGTAATGAAAAGTTTAAATAAATGAAACCGTATTTAGTGATATTAATAGCAGTTATATTTTTGATGACGGGAACTGGTTACGGAAGTGAAAAGATAATTGAGGTGCAGAACGCTGAAACCAATCAGAAAACATTTGAGGAAAAGAGAGAAACCTTAAGGGAAGTTGCCGGAGGTGTTGCGGTATTTCTTGTGTTAATTTTTATTTCTATTGAATGTTTCTCTAAACAATCATTAATTAATTTCTCTTTTAGTTTTTGATAAATAAATATGCGTTCTTTCTAATTACCTTTTGTTTATAGTATCTGAGAGATACAGCGAAAGTACTATTCAAAAAATAATGAAAAATGAAAAAATTTATATGTTGTCGTTTGGGTAGGCTGTAAAAACCTTAACAACCAGATTAACGTGAAAGTTGAATAGGGAATCTGCAGGAAGCAACTGTCCTATCTGTGAGAAAAGGGAAGTGGAAATGTCGTCTTAATTTTTAATTCTCGGAATTTATTCTGTTTTTGTTTGTCATATACTATTTACCATACCTATAGTAGAATACTGAGATGGGAAGTAATCGCAACCTGTTTTTCGGGGATATTAATTGCTTGTTATAAGAATAATAATAAGAAAATATGAAACGTGGTCGGATATCTGTTGCTCTTATAACGGCTGTGGCAGTATCGTTTATTATGGTATAAGTTTATATGTTGTCATACTGCGGTAATACGGCATTGCAGATACTTATTTGATGAATTTATATAAAGAGACGAAAAAATGTATGGAGCAGGCAAATAGAAATGCGAAAGGTATTACGATGTCTATGTTGGCTTATATTGGGAATTAAACAGTGACAAGGACTGGTTGGCAATATAAAATGAAAAAACTAATAAGCATTTTTACAGTATTTGCTTTTATTTCAATGTTTTTAACAGGTTGCAGCAAGACAGGGTTGGTGGCTTTAATGTCGGCAGGTGTTATATCGGGGTTATGCTATAAGCAGACAGTACAGGCAAAAGAGTGCGTGTGCCGAGCAGAAAATGCGGCGAGACTTGTAAATCAAGAGAATATATACCTTAAACAAACTGTAGAGAAATTAAAACACAAATTAACTAAAGCGTAACCGCTGTATTAATTTGACAGGTAAACAGCAATATCTGAAATGAAAAAACTAATAAGCGTTTATGAGGATGTTTACTTTTATTTTAATGTCCTTAATAGGTTACGGTTACTCCTAATGAGGCAGTAAAGAGATAACGAAGGGAATGGCACATGCATAAATCCTCGTTATGGCAAAGACAGGGAACATTTCTGAAGCGGGATAAACTAAACCAAAACTATATATACTGTAATAGAACAAATAAAATGTGGATTTTATTTTCAAGAAAAGAAATTTATAGAGCGGAAAACATAACCAACGAAACAGTAAACTTTCAATGAAAAACTTTTTGTCTAGGAAAATTGCTGTTTGTGTTGCGATATTATTATTAGCAGTTTTAAAAGTTTTTGGTTATGAGATTAATATATTTGCGGATAATCTTGAATACGATGAACGCAGCAATCAGCTTTTTGCAAAAAGCAATGTCATTTTGGGATGGGAAGGAAAAAAAGTATTTGCAGATTATGTTGAATTTGAAAAAAAGACTATAAAAGCCCACGGCAACGTCAGGGTTGAAGAGTCAGAAAATACAATTTATGCAGACAATGTTGCATATAATTATGATGAGAAAAACGGAAGTATAGAAGAAACTTTCGGGAATCATCATTCTTCTAATGTGTTTATTCGTGCAAAATCTATGGAAATAAAGAATAAAGATACGTACGCAATAAACGGCATCAAACTTTCAAAGTGCGATTTGGACAATCCCCACATTCATATCAGGGCAAAGCATGGAAAACTTATATTAAATAAAAGATTGATCATTTACAACGCTGTCTTTTATATCGAAAAAATTCCCATATTCTATCTGCCTGTATTTACAAAATCTTTAAAAAGCGACAAATCTTTTGGATCAGACTTAAAATTTGAAATCAATCCGAAATTTACAGATAAGAAAAGTATATATTTAAATATGCTGATCTCATGCGCGTTAAGCGAGTCTTTAAAAGCAAAAGTTTCAGCTGACTTTTTTAACAAATCAGGAAATTCTCAGGAAATAAAAATTGATTATAAAGAAAAAGATGCAAGCGGAAGCATCTCT
The DNA here is from genome assembly GCF_002355835.1 of Candidatus Endomicrobiellum trichonymphae. Lineage (NCBI taxonomy): Bacteria > Pseudomonadati > Elusimicrobiota > Endomicrobiia > Endomicrobiales > Endomicrobiaceae > Candidatus Endomicrobiellum > Candidatus Endomicrobiellum trichonymphae. The sequence goes on from NZ_AP017459.1 coordinate 583,552, forward strand.
GTTAATGAACCCCAAAATTTAGAAAAAAGGACACTAAAGGCCGATTACTTCCGCAGGATAGACAGTATATGGAACGTACGATCTAAAGTATGGATTACAAAGGATAAAGGTATTGACAACTATCGACATGAACATAATAAATGGGATATTTGGGATTCATTTCTGTCGCTTAAAAACTTTTATCCTTATTCTTATTCTTATGTTACTACAACAAGACATGGAAATGATACAAATTTAAATATCAGCGTCGAGCATAAAGCCTATAACGATAGCGCTAACGAACATAAAGTGTCGTATACATTACTTCCAAAGATAGAATTAACATCTCATTACAGAAATATTTTCATGGGGATAATGCGCAAGTTCTCTTTTATGTACCAAAACGTTTATAGGCGATATCAATATAAACAAGTTTATTATTCTGACGATTATGAAACTTATGATAAATCTTTTTATCAAAGCAAAAGTCGTTTAAATTACAAACTGCTGAGAGCTTTTAAAGTCGGCAATCCGCTTACATTAGTTCCCGCTCTAAAAATTGTGTTAAAACCGTCCAGCACAGGCGATTTCGGGCAAAAAGAATATAGAGGGCTTTTTACAAAATATTCAGGTTCCTTAAATACAAGATTTAGAGTTAATGATTGGATGGACTGGAATATCAAGTATTCCTTAAGAGCAAGAACGAAAAAAAATTCTTTATGCGTGGAAACTTTAAGCGGCGGCAACGGCATTGAAAAAAATTCTGTCTCTTTCAACAACGATATGTATTTAGGAAAACAAACTATGGTTCAAAACTCTTTTTCTTACAATTTACAACGTAAAAACAACAGACTGTCGCCGCTTATCACCGAAGTAACATACATGTTAAACGATTATACGACCGTATTCGCAAAACAAACGCAGGTTTTATATCCACTTAGACTTGGCTCTCTGAATCTGGATTTAGCAGTCGGACAGCTGGATAAAGCCTACTTAAATTTCGGCGCTTTTTACCAAGAGTATCAGTTTGACAAAATACAGATGGATGATAAAGACTACTTAAAACATATTACTCTTTCTCAAAGATATGATAAATCTGGGTTTTACAAAACCCGCGAAATCAATAATACTTTAGGATTTGGATTATGCCTTACTCCTAAATGGAGAATGGATTACAACATAAAAGCAACGATTCCTCTTAATATATCACGCATCGCAATAGGTGAACAGAAACTCAAGATTTACAGAGATTTACACTGCTATATTTTCAGCATAGCTTTGAAACACTCCATAAAAGACAATAAGTCAGAAATATTTTTTAAATTTACTCCGAAATCAAAAGCGTCTTCTAATAAAGAAAAAAAAGCAGCATGGTGGAGTTCGAAAGAAGAATAGAAACAATCATATTCATAACAACTATAGAATAGTATGTTATTATAAATTTATGAGAGTATTCGTTATAATCAAAAATTCATGTGTTTGTAGAGATGTTGCACAGATGTCTACAAGACGGAAACTAAAACTCTTTACAGCTCGGAATTTGAATCACGAGTTATTATATTTTAAGTTCGATATTTCAACGGAGAAGTAGCCGAGCTGGTTTAAGGCGTCAGTCTCGAAAACTGATATACGGGAAACCGTATCGAGGGTTCGAATCCCTCCTTCTCCGCATTACTTCTTATATAACTATAATTTTAAAGAATATAAATAAATTATATATTCGATATGCGTGTGAATGTAAAGCATTAAATTGTTTGCATTTCCCTGTTTTTATTAACCAAGTTTTAAACCAGCTGCTTTGTTTTTACTCCGTACTTTTCTTTGCACAATAGTTTTTGTTGCCAAAACAGTTAAAAAATTAATATAATATTCAATATGACAAAAGGAATTTTGGCAGTCTATCCGGGAAGTTTTGACCCGCCCACAAACGGACATTTAGATATAATAATAAGGGCTTCGCATCTATTCCCAAAAATAACAATTGCGGTAACAAAAAGTATAAACAAAAAACATATATTCTCCTTGCAAGAAAGAATTAATTTGCTACAAAAAATTATAAAGAACTTGAAAAATGTAAAAGTAGCATCTTTTTCTGGTCTCTTGGCAAATTACCTTGCAAAAATTAATTCTTTTGTGCTAATAAGAGGATTAAGAGCTCTTTCTGATTTTGAATATGAGTTTCAAATGGCTTTGATGAATAGAAACCTAAACAAGAAAATTGAGACAATATTCTTAATGCCGGATCAGTCTTATACATTTCTTTCTTCAGGCATGGTAAGAGAAATTGCAATGCTCGGAGGAGATACTAAAGATTTTGTACCCGAATGCGTTAAAATAGAATTAAAAAAACGCTCTCTTGACTTGTTAAAAGATAATTTTATTGAATAATGATAACGATACCGTCTTAATCCCTTCGCTCTAATTAAATTCTTTATTTTTATTTACCAACATTTTTAAACACTCGGAAAGAAATTGCTGATACTTTGTACGAGAGAAAACTGAGGAATAAGCGATTGCATAAGAACTATGAAAGAGAATATAGTCGTTTAAAAGCGCTAGAGCGGTGGTTTAGTTTGTAGTTCCTTAGTTAGGATGTTAGAGAAATTAACTTAAGGGTACAAATGAGAAAAATAACACTTATCTTAATAGTGGAATTAATGATAATATCTGCATGCGCTAGATATTTTAAAAGTCCCATCCCCAATCGTTTTCAAGAGGGGCATTTGCAAGGATACATAAACGGACAGGCAGTATTAGCAAGTTCTTGGTGTGCTACTGATTTTGAGGAGGAACGAGAAAAGTTTGAGGATATCGTTATTAGAAATCCTATAATTGAGAGAAAATTGTTAAAGGAAAGTTATGATAGACTAAATAATAAGAAAAAGGCTGAAGAAGCTGAACAAATAGAAAAGACTAAGAATAAGCAACAGTAGGGGAACCAGGATATAAAATTAGTGAGCGTTAATATATAGAGAGAAGAGAAGCAGGATTTAGTTAAAGAGTCGGTAAGGCGGGATATGAGTTTATAGGACATGTTAATCTTATACTAGAAATTGCCTAAAAAATACCTTCGATGTCTGTTAATTATTATTAGAGATGATATTTTTGAGTGAAACTGGTGTTTGTTATGATTATCCGTTGTTTCATTGCACGGAAAGAGCATCGAAACCGAAACCGAGAAAACTTAAGTGGTGGGAGCGACTTCTTGAACACGTAGATATTAATTTCCACATTGAAATCTTGTGAGTTTCAAAAAAAAGATGAAAATAACAATAATAAAAAGTTTAAATAAATGAAAAAAATATTTAATGCTATTAATTTTTGATTACGGAAGTGAAAAGACAATTGACGTGCAGAACGCTGAATCCACAGTCAGAAAACATTTTGGGAAAAGAGGGAAATCTTAAGGGAAGTTGCCGGAGGTGTTGTGTATTTCTTGTGTTAATTTTTATTTTTGTTGAATGTTTCTCTAAGCGATCATTAATTAGTTTCTTTTTTATTGTTGCTGTTAAGGGATGAGGAAAAATGATTTGCTTTATAATATTGGAAAAGTAAATAAACAGGTATTGCAAATGTCTGCGGAAGCAACATCACAAAGAAAAGAAGCAAGAATGCAAGTGTGCGCAGAACCTGCAGCAGAGGACAGCTGATTGGATTTGGTTTGGGTATCGACATCTGTCAGCAGCTCTTTAACGGCTATGGTAGTATCGTTATTGTGGTATATAGCAGGGCAGGGTAGTATATATATTTTGTCCGTACCGCAGTAATACGGTATTGCAGGTACTTATTTGATGAATTTATATTTTGTATAGAGCAGGCAAATAGAAATGTGAAAGGTTATTACGATTATCTATATTGGCTTCATAACATATGAAAAAACTAATAACCACTTATATGATTTTAATGCCCTTAATGGGAACAGAAGTATAATTTACTTGACCAAATCCGGGATAAACTTCTCAACCTTTCATTTCAAGAATTTCTTGCCTCTGAGCATCGCAAAATGCTTTTCTATGTCCCTTGTGATATATCGTTCCATCCATCTCTATACCAAGAACAAATCGTTTCTTTTTCGGCGAATATATGCCAATATCTAATTTAAAACCAATATGTTTTATGTTTTTCACTCCACTATCATCATCAGGAGCAAGTATACGCTTTCCAATTCCACAATATATTTTGATATCTTTTCCAGATTTTGAAAGAATTCGTGTTCATTCTTGTTATCACGCTTTGAATAAATTCAAGATGTTGTCGTTTTTCTTCGTTCATAAAAACCTATGTAAAATCAACCTTTAAAATTTTTGTAAATTCTTACAAGTATTCAAACGCTCAAAATACAAGTACCAAGTACTAAATTTATGTATTTTTGTCAATCGCTAATATTCTTCAAGTGCTACAATATTTACGAATGATACTTAAGAAAGAGAATATAAATACAAAACAATACCATCTGGTTTTCTAACTTGTATTAGATTAAACTCTGGATTAAATATATTTGTTAATTATATATCCGCATATTTAAGACATAAATAAAAGAATATTATCAATACAAAAAATATCACAATCACAGAAGAAAATAACAAGAAGCCAAAAATCCAATTAAAATTATCTGGTATTTAACTATATCGTGTTTATATAATGGAAATAAATTTACTATAATTACTATAGTCAAAGAACAGTTTAAAGATAACCGATTTAAGTTCTGTCAAAATATAACGTTAAAGTAACAAAACTCAGATTTTCGGAGTAAATTATAACAATGATATCTTTTATTCTGGAAATAATTTTAGTTTCTTACGCGGGTTTTAAAATTGGAAACGGTATATGTAAAACTTCTTTTATTAAATTTCTTTCGGCATTGTCTTTTGCATTGCTTTTCTACAGGTTCTCTTTTTCATTTCAATTCATCTTATTTGCTTTTCTTACATTTTCACTGATTTCTGTTTCGACAACGGATTACTTTCACAGAATAATACCTGCAATAGTTCCAATTTTTTTAATTATTACAGGCTTTATATTTAGTTTTATGAATTCAGCTCTGGGCGAAACATATCCATCAAGATTTATCAATTCTGTTTTAGGCATTCTTACCGGCGGAGGCGTTTTACTTGCTGCCGGATTCTTAGGACAGCTTATTTATAAAAAAGAAGCCATTGGCGGCGGAGATATTAAACTTATGGCGGGCGTTGGCGTTTTTATCGGGTGGGAAAAAGCGTTATTTGCAGTTTTTATTGCAGCAGTTATGGGCGGCATAGCAGGCTTAATACTTTTGGCTGCAAAAAAAATAGAAAAAAAAGGATATATTCCATTCGGTCCGTTTTTATCGGCAGCATCTTTTATAACTCTATTTCTTCCGCAGCCTTATATGTTTTTTATATGGGGAACGCTTTTAATAAGAAAAATTACGGCTTTATAAGGTCAATCAGCCTGCAGAATAAATATTATATATAATAGAAATATTCAATTTCTTGTGTTTTTATTTTTTTCTGCTTTTCTGCGGCGCTTATTGTCTAGGTTTTTCAGAGTATTTTTGTGTTACTCAATGACACAGACAATGACTGGATTCTTCACTTCGTTCAGAATGACAGACAAAGACTGATATGAAGCATGAGAGTGCGGAGCAAAAATATTTGGGCTATACTAAAACAGCTGAATTATTATTAAACTCTTAAAGACTATAAAAAACATATATTTTATATTGCTTTTCTATAAATAAATTCGCAGAAAGGAAATAAGACTTAGCCTCTCAAAACCTGACGGCAAAACAGATAAAAAATATCTTTGTTGAATAATACGATTTTCAGTTCTTTAAGACTTTTAAATATCTTTGAGCTTTATATGTTGCCAATGCTATACAAAACCAACGCCAGTCGCCGCTCGGCCGTATACAAAAAACAAAAATAAATAAAGCGCAGTTATGACAGTATAGTTTACCATTTTAAAGAGCTGTAAATTACTCTGTTATGCAATACAATTTTGTATAATATAGTAATATAGTAAATTTATACAGGGTAAATTATTGAATTATTTAATTGAAACAATAGGCTGCCAGATGAATGTATGCGACTCTGATATGCTTGTTTCTATTTTTTCGGCTTATGGAGCGTCAAAAGCAAACAATCTGTCAGAGGCGGATGTAGTTATACTAAACACCTGTTCTGTACGATCACAGGCGGAACAAAAAGCTTTTTCTTATCTTGGCAGAGTAAAAGAGTTCAAACAAAAAAATCCCTGTATAAAAATAGTTGTTATAGGCTGCATGGCGGAGAGACTCGGTCCTAATATTAAAAAGCGTTTTAGCAGCGTTGATTTAATTATAGGCGCAAAAGATATTGGCAATGCCGCTTTAAAAATTATGAACTTGTTCCGCACGGACTATTCTGCGAAAAAAGTAAATTCTGAAATAAAATCTAAAATTGTAAGATATGTCACTATTATGAGAGGATGCGACAATTACTGCTCGTACTGCGCAGTACCTTTTGTAAGAGGAAGAGAAGTAAGCATTAACTGCGAGACAATAGTAAATGAATGTTCCTCAATGGTAAAAAACGACGCAAGGGAAATAATACTTTTAGGACAGAATGTAAACTCATATCAATATGAAGACGTAAACTTTGCTTCGTTAATTAAAAAAACTGCGGCAATAGAAAATCTTGAAAGAATAAGATTCATGACAAACCATCCTAAAGATTTAAGCGATGATCTGATAAAAATCATGGCGACAGAACCGAAAGTATGTCCTCATATTCATATTCCTATGCAGTCTGCATCCGACAAAATTCTTAAAGCCATGAACAGAAAATATTCTTACGAACATTATCTGGGATTAATTAAGAAATTAAGAACTGCTGTGCCCGACGTAAGCGTAACAACTGACATTATTGTAGGTTTTCCCGGAGAAACCGATGAGGATTTTGAGGATACTTTAAAGGCGGTAAAGACAATAAGATTCGGCGGACTGTATGTTTTCAGGTATTCTCCGCGTCCTGATACAAAAGCGGCAGAAATGATTGACGACGTGCCTTTTGAAGAAAAAAAGAGACGCCATGCAGTTATACTTAAAGAATCAAATAAAATTTCCATTGAAATTGTTTCGGAAATGCTGGGAAGCACCCAGCAGGTTTTAGCCGAAGAAATTAAAAACGGCATTATAAAAGCAAGAACGAAAAACGGGCGTAAAGTTTTTGCAGAAGGCAGAAAGGAATATATCGGTAAGCATATCAATGTTAATATCAAAGAAGCAAAGATAAATTCATTATTCGGAGATATTGTATGAAAAGAATTATCGGATATATTATCTTAGTTTTGATAATTTTCATCATTTTTAATATTGGGAAAAAAGTTGAAAAAAAAGTCGGATCATTTAATAAAAATCCGTATGAAATTTATATAAGTAAATACTCTAAACGCTTTGCCGTCGATTCTCTGCTTATAAAAGCCGTTATGAAAAAAGAATCTAATCTAAATCCCAGAGCCGTTTCAAGCACAGGTGCCGTCGGTCTTATGCAGATAATGCCCAAAACCGCGCGGGAAATTGCGAATCAGTTAAATATTATGAATTATTCCGGCAAAAACCTCAAAGAAGCTGAAATAAACATAATGTTTGGAACATATTATCTGAAAAAGCTGTTAAATTCTTATAACAATAATCTGATTCTGGCTTTAGCCGCATACAACGCGGGAATAGGGAATGTTGAAAACTGGTACAGCAAAGATCCAGAAATAGAAGAAAAAATATATAAAATACCTTTTAAAGAAACGAGAGCTTATGTCCGGTCTATAATATCTATTTATAAAATCTATCACGGAGCGGAGAAATTAAAAACTTTTCTAAGAATTTAACGCCGTTAATGAAGCAATACTGGAATATTAAAGCTAAATATTCAGGTATGGTGTTGTTTTTCCGCTTAGGCGATTTTTATGAGATGTTCGGCGATGATGCTGTGAAAGCAGCGCCTGTTCTTGAAGTTGTGCTCACACGGAGAGTTGGAATTCCTATGTGCGGGGTTCCTTACCACTCGGTAAACTCTTACATAAGAAAACTTATAACAAAAGGCTTTAAAGTTGCCATTTGCGAACAGCTTGAAGAATCCGGAACCACAAAAGGCATTGTAAAACGCGGAGTCACAAAAGTTCTAACTCCCGGAACAATCTTAGAAGATACTCTTTTGGAATCAAAAGAAAATAATTTTTTGATGTCAGTTATTTTTGACGATACTGCAGCATCTGCAACGTTTGCGGCGGCTGACATATCAACAGGCGAATTTTTTGTTTCAGAAACAACATTAAAATCTATTGAAGCTGAAGTATTAAAATATAATCCAGGCGAACTTATTATATCCGCCGGCAGCAGGCAAAACAAGCATATATCAGATTTTACGGCAAAACTTAAAGTGACTGTTTCCGATATAGACAATTCTTTTTTTGATATTGAAAAAGCTCAAAATATAACAGCGGAACTTTTCGGCGGCAACGCCGTAAAAAAGTTCGGACTTAATAAAAAAGAAATAGTCTGCGCCTGCGGGGCTTTGCTTGCTTATATAAAAGAAATGCAGCCGCAAAGCGTCAGTATTTTTTCAGAAATAAAATATATAAGAAACTCAGATTTTATGTATTTAGACACCGCCGCAATAAAAAATCTTGAACTTCTCAATTCTATGACGAGCGGAAAAACTGAAAATTCGCTGCTTTCGGTTATGGACTCTACAAAAACGCCTATGGGCGCAAGAACTATACGACAGTGGCTTATAAAACCGCTCTTAGACATTTCAAAAATTAAAAACCGCCAAAATATTGTAAGATTTTTTATAAAGAATCCAAATGTGCGGAAAGAAATTGTTGAAAAATTGAAAACCGTTTCCGATATTGAAAGAATAACAGCAAGAGTTTCTTCCGGCAGCGCAAATCCTAAAGATTTAACGGCATTAAAAAATTCATTAAAGACAATAAATAACATTTCGGAAATTATAAAATCTGCAGAGGGATTAGGCTTTAACATTCCTGAAAATGCTCAAATAACAAATAAAATTTCCTCGTATCTGTCTGATGAACCGCCCGTGTCCGTAAAAGACGGAAACGTAATTAAAAACGGTGTTGCCGCAGAACTTGACGAATTAAGAAAAATCTCAACTGATACAAAAGCCTATATATCCAATCTGGAAGCTAAAGAAAGAGCCACATCCGGAATAAACAATCTTAAAATAGGTTATACTTCGGTGTTCGGTTATTATATAGAAATCAGCAAATCAAACGCTGCATCGGCGCCAAAACATTACGTGCGCAAGCAGACCGTTACGGCAGGTGAAAGATATATAACTGAAGAATTAAAAATTCTTGAAGAAAAAATATTATCCGCGCAGGAGAAAACTCTAAGGCTTGAAAACAGTCTCTTCAATAATTTAGTACAGGAAATATCCGTTTTTACAGCAGATATTCTAAAGACTTCGCAGATTATTTCAGAAATCGACATTTTTTGCGGATTTGCCGAAAACGCAACAGAATATAATTATGTCTGTCCTAAAATTTCAGAAGGCAGAGAGCTTTCTATTAAAGACGGCAGGCATCCCGTTGTGGAAAGAATATTAAAAAACGGCGAATTTACGGCAAACGACATTGCTTTTGGCGAAAATTCAAAAATAATGATTCTTACCGGTCCCAATATGTCCGGGAAATCCACTTATTTAAGACAAACGGCTCTTATTGTGATAATGGCTCAGATTGGATCTTTTGTTCCGTCTCAAAGCGCGGAAATAGGACTTGTTGACAAAATATTTACAAGAATCGGTGCGGGGGACAATCTTGCAGGCGGAGAATCAACTTTTATGGTTGAAATGTCGGAAACCGCAAACATTATGAACCAATATACGCAAAGAAGCCTTATTATTCTTGACGAAGTAGGTAGAGGAACGTCAACTTATGACGGAATGTCTATAGCATGGGCAATAATAGAATTTTTTGCAGACGATAAAAGAAAAGCAAATACGGGCGCAAAAATACTTTTTGCGACGCATTATTTTGAACTCACAGGACTTTCCGAAACGCTCAAGGGAGTGGTAAATTACAGCGTTGACATTAAAGAATGGAACGGCGACGTCATATTTTTACATAAAATAGTTAAGGGCAGCGCCGATAAATCTTACGGGATATATGTTGCAAAAATTGCCGGAATGCCTCATCAGGTTATAGAGAGAGCTTATGAAATTTTAAGCAGACTGGAAAAAAATTCCGTTGAATATTCAAAACGTGACGAAAGCCCGCAGATTGAATTTTTCCGCGACAGCGGCGATCCTCAGATCTTAACAGAGTTAAAAAATATTGATATAGACTCTTTAAGTCCTATAGAAGCGTTCAATATCATGCATAATTGGAAAAACAAATACAAATAACCGGTTCAATATTTTAGTTGCAGCTTTGAAAAACTAATTGTTAAAATTAATTTATATAAGAGCTATTCAGGAGTAGAGAGTTTTTATATTGGAGAGATTATATCAAAGTAAAATTTAAAAATACTCAAAAAAATATATACAGTTACAAGCAAGCGGGCGCTAATCATATAGAAAAAATGAAGAAATTAGCTCGAAGAGGCAATGGTTTAAGTCGTTATGTTATATAGATAAACATGTAAAAGATAAATATGATAAACAATATAGTCGATATATATTTTGATGCTCCTATGTCATTTGAAGCAAGGAATATTAGCACATTAAAAGGGATAGTAGGTTTATATTTTATTTTCAGCTCAAACATTTTTATCAAATATCCTTTTGGTTGCTCAAAATTACTTTATGTAGGTATGAGCGAGAAAAAAACGAATAGTATAGGAAGTAGACTTATTGGGCATTTTGAAGGCAAATCAAAAAATGCAGGGTTAGTTAATTATCGGAAAGCAGAACCATTAAAATTTACATATATAAACTTTGATATGTTAAAAGATATTTGGAAATTTAGAATTGAGGATTTGGAAAGTTATTTTATATTAAATTTTGTTGAAAATTTTGGAGTATATCCAATCTGCAATAATAAAGCCGGATTTGAAATTCTTAATAGCGACATTACAACACATTTCAAAATTGATTGGAGTTATTTTAAATGAGTGAAGAAAATACAGTTAAAACAGGCAAAGAAATTTTAGATACTTTCTTCCAATCTATTCTTTCTATCGAGGGCATAGATAGTGAAATTGCAAATGCGTTGCTTGAATTATATAACGAAGGCAAATTTACTGAAAGCAATGTTTTAAACAAGATTAGAAAAATAAGGGAAACAAATGCCAATTAAAATAAACAATTTAACTATCTCTGGGATTAGAGGCATTCAAAACACTATAAATCTTCAGTTGAATGGAAAATCAATATTGCTTTATGGCGAAAACGGCTCTGGAAAAAGTAGTATCACAGACGCTATTGAATGGTTGTATAAAGACAGCGTGTCGCATTTAGAAAATACTGAAATCAATTTAAAAGACGCTTTGCGAAATTCATATACTGATAAAGCTATAAACTCTGAAGTTTACATCAAAGATAATCAGAATTTTAATATCTCAAAAAAACTATTTTATAAAGGCAGCAAACTTGTTTCTGACTTATCTAATACATCAGAAACATATATGCTTGCCTCCGAAAAAGAAAATTTATTGATTAGGTATTATTTGCTTAGAAATTTTGTCAGTCAAACAAAAAGCGATAAGTTAAAACTCCTCTCAGACATTATCGGCTTCTCGGAAGTTACTAAAACAAAAGAAATTTTAAAGAAAACTTTCAATTCAGTAAAAAATGAAATTAAAAACCAAAATTTTGAAAGCCTAATAAATATTCAAAAAGAAACGCTTATTTCAAAAATAGGAGCGACAGTAAGCCAAGAGAATAACTTAATTGAAAAAATCAATGAAAAAATAAAACCATTAAATCTTGAGATTGTTGCTGCAACAATAAAAGATATTGATATGATTTTGGAACAAATATCAAAGCAATCTGTAAATAAAGAACTTCTGTCTTCACAGGCTTTCCTTGAAACTACAAAAGAAGACCTTGCTTCTCTAAAAAACGATAGAATCCTTATTGATAAAGAATATAAAGAGTTTTACGCAAAATTTAATGAAATTGTAGCTGATACTCAAAGCGTAATGCAGACATATTTAGCAGAATTGTTAAAGACTGGAAATCTTCTTATAGAGAAAAAGTATCCTAATGATAACACTTGTCCTTTATGCCTACAACAAAAAGATCTCGCAAAGTTAAATGCAGAAATAAATCAAAGACTTGAGGAAATAAAAGCCTCTTCACAAATTAAAGACAAATTTGACAATGCAAAAAAATCGGTTTCTGATATTTCATCAAAACGAATAAAAAGAATAGAAGTTATGTTAAATAATCTAATATTATTAAAACCTGAAAATACCACTATTAAGAAAGCATTAGAAAATCTAAAAATAAAATTTAAAAATTATTATGAAACAACTGAAAAGAAAGTTATTGCCGGCGATAAATTGCCAGACAACAATGAGCTGCTCATTACGGACAATGATTTTGAAATTCATACGGAAATCCTAAAAAGATTAGAAATCATAAACAACACTATAAAAAATAATAAAGCAACTGAAATTTATTCAAATATATCTGCCTCAAAGGACGCATTTTTAAAAATTAAAAGATTTGAAAACGAAAAATCTAAATTAGAACATCAAAGAAAATCTTTAGAGTTGACTTATAACGAATTTACAAAGCAGCAAAAAGAAGTGTTAGAGATTTTTATAAATAATTTTTCTGCTAAAATAAACGAGTTTTATCAATATATGAACCCGGGCGAGTTATTCCAAGAAATACAAATTGTTCCAATTGGAGAAGAAGATGAGCTGAAAGGTATTACTATTGAATATAAATACAATGATGAAAGGGTATATCCGCCCCAGAAATATTTCAGCGATGGTCATTTGAATTGTTTGGGTATAGCATTTTTCTTGGCTTCTGTGATTGCATTCAATAAAAAAAACAAATTTATTGTTTTCGATGATGTAATTTCAAGTTTTGATACAGAACATAGAAAACGATTTGCAGATTTGCTTTTTGATAAGTTTTCAGATTATCAAATAATATTATTAACGCACGAGACGGAATGGTTCAATTATGTGAGCCAGATAGCAAAAAAGAAGGGCTGGTTAATCAACACTGTCAAATGGAGCGAAACAAAAGGAACATATTTGGAAGAAAAACCGTCAGATTTAAAAGAATTTATTGAAAAAGAACTTGCCGATGGAAGAGCGGAAACTCTCGGTAATCCTATAGGACAGCATTTAGAACATATTTTAAAAGATATATGTTTCAATTTAAAAGCTCAGGTAAATTTTCGTTTTAATGATATCAATGAAAAAAGAATGCTGGATGAATTACTCAACAGTCTAAAATCAAGGATTAACGAAAAAGGGAAATCTTGTTGGGCAGAGCAACTGAAAACTATAGATAATGTTGCAAATTCTGCCATTCTTAGAAATCTGCTTTCGCACGATAATCCTTTTAATCCTAAATTAGGCGATTTAAGAGCATTTTGGGTAGATATACAAAATCTGAAAAAAATATTTTTTTGCCAAGATAAAGACTGCAAAAAACCTAAAGTCTCAATGAAAAATTACGATACCGTAAATAATAAAATAAGATGCGGCTGCGGAAAGACTGAATATTATTGGAAAAAATAATTATACAATAAATAAAATTGGCTCGTTCTGCAATATGGAATGTAAAAAAGATAGTTCAACGCTTCCGAAAGTATGTTAAATGTAGTAATTTGTTGTTTTAAATAAAAGGCGGATTATGCCGACTCTTGACTGGTTAAACAAAAAAGAAGCAGTAAAAACAGCGAATAAAATACCTTATAAACTGCTGAATATAAAACCTGAATTATCTTGCGGAGAACAAAATGGAAATATGATAATTAAAGGAGATAATTTAGAAGCGCTGAAAACCCTGCTGCCATACTATAAGGGACAGGTAAAATGTATCTACATCGATCCTCCGTATAATACAGGCAGCGCATTTGAACATTATGACGATAACTTAGAACACTCCACTTGGCTTTCTATGATGTATCCAAGACTTGAACTGTTGAGAGAACTGCTTGCGGAAAACGGGAGCATTTGGATAAGTATTGATGATGACGAACAGGCATATTTGAAAGTTATTTGTGATGAAATTTTTGGAAGAAAAAATTTTGTAAATAATGTGGTTTGGCAGAAGAAATACTCACCTGCAAATGATACAAGGTGGCTTTCAGATAATCACGATTTTATAATAGTTTATGCAAAAAATAAAAATTTATGGGAGCCAAATTTATTGCCTCGTTCAGATACAATGAATGCAAGATATAAAAATATAGATAATGATCCAAGAGGTCTTTGGAAACCCGGCGGTTTTTCTGTAAAAACATATACCAAAGAATATGATTATTCAATCACTACTCCTACAGGGAGGATTGTTTATCCACCATCGGGTTCTTGTTGGCAAACTTCAAAAGAAAATTATGAAAAGAAGTTAGCAGATAATAGAATTTATTTTGGCAAAAATGGAGATTCAAAACCTCAGATTAAACAATTCCTGTATGAAGTTCAGCAAGGTATGGTATCAAAAACTATATGGCTATATGATGAGGTTGGACATAACCAAATAGCTAAAAAAGAAGTGCAAATATTAAATGCTGCTGATGTTTTTGCCACTCCAAAACCAGAACGGCTTATTGAACGCGTTTTAACGTTAGGAAGCAACCCCGGCGATTTAGTTTTAGATTCATTTTTAGGCAGCGGAACAACAGCGGCAGTCGCTCAAAAAATAGGCAGGCGTTATAGGGCGAACATGCAATAACGCACGCTGCGCCAAGACTTAAAAAAGTTATAGACGGGGAACAAGGCGGCATAAGCAAGTCTGTAAATTGGCAAGGCGGCGGCGGGTTTACATTTTATGATATGGGAGAAGCCATTTTTGATGAAAAAGGAAATATAAACAAACGAATTGATTTTAAATCGCTGGCTTTTCATATATGGTTCAGCGAAACAAAAACGGCAATGAGAGAATACAAGAAATCGCCTCTGCTCGGAGTATTTGACAACGCGGTTTATTATTTATTATATAACGGCATTTTAGGTGACAAAAAGGTAAACGGAGGAAATGTTTTGACAAGTAAAATTCTTGAAATTTTGCCAAAACCTGACAATAGAAAGCATAAAAAAGTTATTTACGGCGAAGCCTGCCGATTAAGTTCAGACAAGCTAAGAAAAGAGAATATAACTTTCAAACAAACGCCCTACGACATAAAAGCAGGATAAAGCCATACCTTTTACCTTTCTTTCCCGAGTACTGCCCGTATGTCATACTGAGGAGAACGGAGTTCCCGAAGTTATCTATAATGATTTAGCATAAAATTTTACACAGCGGCTTTTCAAGCGCGGAGATAGTACATGTTCACATTAAAACAATATCAGCAAAGAACTTTAGACACTCTGACATCTTTTTTGAAAAAAGCGCGTATTTTCGGGGCAGAAACTGCATTTGAAGAATATGCGGCAATGCCAAACAAAACATACGAACCTATCGCCGAACTGCCTTTAACTCCATATATCTGCTTAAGACTTCCTACCGGCGGCGGAAAAACATACCTCGCTGCAAATGCGGTAAAGGTTGCCGCTCAAAATTATTTAGATAAAGATTTTCCCATTGTTTTATGGCTTACGCCTACCACAACAATAAAAGAACAGACAATAGAAACATTAAAAAATTCCAGTCATCCAAACAGAGAGATTTTAGATGAAACTTTTGCCGGAAATGTTGAAATTTACGATATATCCGAATTTGAAAGAATAAAACCTCAAGATATAAAAGCAAATGTATGTATAATCGCGGCGACAATTCAGTCTTTTAGAGTTGATAAAACAGAGGGAAGACTGATATATTCTCATAACGAAAATTTAGAAACGCATTTTGTAAATATACTTGACAATAAACCGCTAAGTTTGGAGAGAATAGAAGACAGCCGCCCTGACAGCGGAAAAATTAAGTGCTCTTTCGCGAATCTGCTTAATATTCACAATCCTTTAGTAATTGTCGACGAAGCCCATAATGCAAGCACAAAATTGAGTTATAAAGTAATGGAAAGAGTAAACCCCGCATGTATTATTGAATTTACGGCTACTCCTGCTGCCAACAGCAATGTTTTAGTTAAAGTTTCAGCTATGGAACTTAAAGCTGAAGAAATGATAAAACTCCCTATCATTTTAAAAGAAAATCAGACTTGGGAGGAATCTCTTGCCGACTCTGTTTTAATGCGCAGAAAACTTGCCGAAACTGCCATAAAAGACGAACATTATATACGACCTATCGTTTTAATTCAGGCAGAAAATGAAAACAGAGAAATAACCGTAGATGTTATAAAAAAATATCTGATGGAAAATGAGAAAATAGAGCCGGAACAAATTGCAATTGCAACCGGAGAACAGAGAGAACTTGATAATATTGACATTCTAAGCAAAGACTGTAAAATACAATATATTATTACAAAGCAGGCATTAAAAGAAGGCTGGGATTGTCCTTTTGCATACATATTCTGCTCTGCTGCAAGTACAAAGTCTGCTAAAGATGTGGAACAACTGCTCGGCAGAGTTCTGCGTATGCCGTATGCAGCCAAAAGAAACGATGAGGACTTGAATAAGGCTTACGCTTTTGTTTCAAGATCATGCTGGACTAATTCCGTAAGTTTTCTGCAGGATAAACTTGTACGTATGGGGTTTGAAAACTGGGAAGCTGAAAATGCGCTGCAGGCGAACTTAATGCTTGATGCTGGAAAAATTCAGAATAGGAACGAGTTTTCTTTTACAGCTAAATTAGATACGTCTTATTTCGCCCAGACGGAAATAAAAATACTTGAACTTAGAGAAAACCAAAACGGATATGCAGTAATGAAATTAAGTAAAGACACTCCCAGGGAATTATTTGAAAAAATACAAACTAATCTCCCCGAAGCTGACAAAAAAGTTTTTAAGAATATTGCAGATTTTATATCTAAAGCTTCAATTCTATCGCCAGCGCAAAGAGGGGAAGAAATAAGCGTCCCGCAGCTTTGTCTTAACATATCCGGAGAATGGGAAGCTGTAACCGATAAAGAACAATATCTGCCAGACGGATGGAATCTGCTTGACTGTAAAGCTGAACTTTCGCCATCGGAATTTAGTATTGAAAATAAAGGAAAAATTTTTGAAATTGATATAAACGACAATAAAATAACAAACAGATATATTCAAGAAACATTGACGATAGACTTAGATAATCTTGAATCAGACTGGACAAATTCAGAACTTTCAAGATGGCTTGACAAAAATATAAGACAACCGGATATTGAACAGCCTATTTTGCTTGAATTTCTAAGAAAAATGATTGAATACCTAAATTTAACAAGAAATATTCCTTTAACGTCTTTGATAAGAACAAAATTTATTTTAGCCGAAGTCATAAATAATAAAATAGGCAAATACAGGACTGAAGCGTATGTAAAAGCCTATAGAGACTTATTTGTCAGTTTGAGCCAAAATATTGAAACGAAATCTGAATCTAGCTTTCTTTTTAAGTTCGGGCAAGAATATCAGCCTCTGTCTATATATGAGGGCACAACAAAATTCAATAAACATCTCTATGAACATATCGGCGCTATGAACAAAGAAGAAGAAAACTGTGCCGCTGTTATTGATAGTTTGGAAGAAGTTAAATACTGGGTGCGTAACATTGAAAGAAGCAATTATTCGTTTTTTCTGCCGACTTCAACAGACAGATTTTATCCTGATTTTATAGCTTTGTTAACCGACGGCAGAATTTTAGCCGTAGAATATAAGGGCGGACATTTATTGTCAACTGACGATACAAAAGAAAAAGAAAATATCGGCAGACTCTGGCAGGAAAAAAGCGGCGGAAAATGTCTATTCATGCTATCATCAAAAGAGAATTTAGAGCGGCAAATTATTGATAAAATAAAAGAGGAATAAAAATGCCGATAAACATCTTATCTCAGGAAACAGTCAATAAAATAGCTGCAGGCGAAGTTGTGGAACGCCCGTTAAACGCCGTTAAAGAACTTGTAGAAAACTCTTTAGACGCTTTTGCGTCTTCTATAACAGTTGAAATAGAAGAAGCGGGGAAAAAGCTTATAAGAGTTTCCGATAACGGTTTCGGCATGGACAAAAAAGATTTGGAACTATCTATATTAAGACACGCCACGAGCAAAATAGACGATTTTAAAGATTTGATGCATATTCATTCTTTAGGATTTAGAGGAGAGGCTCTTGCTTCTATAGCAGCCGTTTCAAATTTTGAAATAAAAACAAGAAAAAAAGGCGAGAACTCCGGCTGGAAACTTTCAGTCGCAGGCGCTAAAGACATTAAAGTTATGCCATGGTCAGGTGCGGAAGGAACAATAACAGAAGTTAAAAGCTTATTTTTCAATACTCCGGCGAGACAAAAATTTTTAAAAAGCGATTCTACCGAACGTTCAAGAATTATAAATTCGCTCGAAGAAACGGCTCTTGCAAACTATGATATATCTTTTAAAATATTCTCTGAAAACAAAACTGTTTTTTCTGCGGCTCAGACGGATAGCAAAACAGAGAGAATTGCAGATATTTTGGGTAAAGATTTCGCAAAAACTCTCAAAAATATAAAAATAGACCATCCTAAAATTTCATTAGATGTTTATTTTACAGGCAGAGATAATTCTTTGCCTAACAAAAAATATCAGTATCTTTTTGTAAATTCCAGACCGGTAAATTACCCTAAACGGCTTATGCATTGTGTTTATCAGTCTTATAAGGAATCTATCCCCCGCGATAAATATCCGGGAATCTTAATTTATACCGATGTTGATCCATCGGAAATCGATGTAAACATACACCCGGCAAAAAGAGAAGTAAAGTTTGCAGATGAAAACGGCATATATGATATACTTTTTAAGGCGTTAAGAAATGCGCTTATGTCGCAAGGTCATCCGGAAATTAAAATAACTTATCCGCCGCTAGATAAAGAAAAATCCGCAAAGCAAGAGGTTGAGGGGAGTACCGCTCCTCGCTTTACCCCTAAAATACAACAGCCCGTCATTTATGCCAGAGAGCCTAAACCAAAGTACAACTATGCTTCTTTAAAACAAACCTGCAGTATAGACAAATATGCAGACGTTTTTGCAAAACAGGAGGAGCTTACGCCTGAAAATTTTGACAGCAACATAAAAGTTATCGGACAGGTTTTTGATACTTACATTATTGCTTCAAATAAAGGCGACTTATATATTTTTGACCAGCATGCCGCTGCAGAAAGAGTGAGATACGAATTTTATCTTTCGCAGATGAAAAGTCAGACTATTAAAATACAGCAAATGCTTATGCCAGAAAATTTTGACCTTTCTCCGAGTATTTCGGAACTTCTTAAGGCAAATATAAACATTTTCAATGAATTAGGGATAAGTATTGAAGAATTCGGACAAAATTCTTTTAGAATTACAGCATATCCGGCACTGCTTGGAAATATATCAATGGAACAAATAGTTAAGACAATAATTTCAGATATTGAAGATGATAAACATGCAGAAATAGAGCAGAAAAGGGATAAAATTATACGGTTGGCATGCCGTGCAAGCATAAAAGCGGGCGATAATGTTTCGTTTATTGAAGCCAAAAAACTGATAAACGATCTCTTTAAATGCAAACAGTCTTTTACATGTCCGCACGGCAGACCTACAGCATATAAAATTTCATTAAACGAGATAGAAAAGTTTTTTAAAAGAAAATAAATGCTGTTATTCTCAACGGACTTGAATAATCGATCCCTTATCTGTCATTCTGAACGAAGTGAATAATCCACAGTAAACAAACTGGTTAAGAAGAAAGAAAGATTAAATTAATTGAAAACTGCAATAGGACTGGAGCGATTTAGACAATTGCTTAGTATAGGCGGATGCTTCAATGACTTTGTACTTTCACTATAACAGGAACGATACAAAAATTATAGACATAATTGTTATTTCAGGACCAACTGCGAGCGGAAAGACAAAAAAAGCTGTCGAGTTTTGTAAAGAAAAAAACGGCGAGATAATTTCCTGCGATTCAAGACAGATTTATAAATATTTAGATACCGGTACAAATAAAGAGGGAGTTTTTTTACAAAACGGACTCCGCAGAATTGACGGAGTCTTACAGCATTTAACTGATATTTTAAATCCTGATCAAAATTACAGCGCTGCAAAATTTGTAAAAGATGCCGATTTAAAGATTTCAGAAATTTTAAAAAAGGGAAAAGTTCCCGTTGTAACAGGCGGGACGGGACTATACATTAAAGCTTTGCTTTACGGACTTGATGAGATGCCGAAAGCGGATAAAACGTTAAGAAAAGAATTAAAGACTAAATCTCAAGACGAACTTTATAGTGTACTCTTGAAATCAGACCCGGAAGCTGCCGAAAAGAACAAAAAAAATCCGCAAAGACTTCTTAGAGCGCTTGAAGTTAATATTCTTTCAGGCAGAACCATGCAAGAACACTTTAAGTCTAAAAGTCCGAGATATAATTTTGGACATTACAGCATATCCGTTGATAATAAAATTCTCTATAAAAAAACTAATGAGAGATGTAAATATATGATTGAAAACGGAATGATCGAGGAAACGCAAAAAGTTTTAAATATGGGGTTTGATAAAAACTGTTCTGCGTTAAGCGGCATAGGGTACAGACACATAATACAGTACCTTGAAAAAAAGATTTCAAAAGAGGATTTAATTTTAGAATTTTCAAAAGATACAAGGCATTATGCCAAACGACAAAATACATGGTTTAAAGCTCAGCCTGATGTTGATTTTATGTTCTACTAAAAAATATTCAGCCAGTTTAAAGACGATTACAGTTTGAAAGCTTTTATTTTTACGAGGGAAAATAATAATTATTTTGATTTGATAAAATAATTTGTTATTCTATTTTATAGAAACAAAAAGCAGGAAACCTTATTAACTATGCCGGTAAACCGCAGGAATTTTAATCTTTACTTGTCATGTTGAGGCGGATGAAGTCCCAGAAACATACACTCTCTTTTTTCTAGATTCTTCAAAGGTTTTGTCTTTTCAGAATGACAGATAAGTTCAGAAAGTCTCTTGTGCGTTTGAATAAGAATCTCAAATGAGTTCGGTGATTAAGATAGTAATGATTTATTAAAGCTTTATACCTAATTAAAAATATTTAATGGTTATCAAAATATGAATTATATTAAAAAAATTAAAATTGAAAATTATAAATGTTTTAGAGAGTTCTCTCTTGAATTAAATAAAGATATGAACATTATAGTAGGATACAATGAATCGGGTAAATCAACTATTCTCGAAGCAATACATCTTGTTTTATCAGGCTATTTTCTCAATGGGAAGTATTTGAGCAATAATGAATTGTCAGAGTATATTTTTAATAAAGAAATAGAGAAAGAGTACTTAGATAGTTTAAATGGAATAGATAACCATCAAAATCCGCCGAGGGTTTTAATCGAGATTTTTTTTGACAGCAATGATTTGCCAGAATTTGAAGGAGATGGTAATAGTGATAAAGAGAAGAATTGCGGACTTTGTTTAAAAATTGAATTTAATGATGAATATCAGGGGGATTACAACGAATTAATAAAAACAAAAATAACTAGCATTCCAATTGAATATTATAAAATTGTGCGGATGTCTTTTGCTCGTGACAATATTATTAAAAAGAAAATACCCATTAAATCTGTTTTAATAAATTCTACTTCTATATCTGCCCGAAGTTCTAATATATACATCTCTAAAATTAAGGATGATTTAACTGTACGAGAATCAGCCACATTATTACAGACTTATAGGAAATCAATAGAAGAAACATTTATAAATGACTCAAAAGAAACACTAAATAGAAAAATTGATGAAAATCCTGATATTTCTAAAAAAAAATTGAAATATCTGTTGATTTATCAGTAGAGAATACTTGGGAAAACGCTTTAATGACTTATTTTAACGGCATTCCGTTTCATCAAATAGGAAAAGGAGAACAATGTTTAATCAGTACTAATCTTGCATTGGCGCATAAAAGGGCAAAAGAATCCAACTTAATTTTAATAGAAGAACCTGAAAATCACTTGTCACACACAAAGTTAAATCAACTTATTAAAAGTATTAATGATAAATGCAAAGAAAAACAAATAATTATTACAACGCATAATAATTTTGTAGCAAATAAATTAAAACTTAAAAATCTAATTTTGCTAAATGAAGAAAAAGATAAACGGACATCTTCTTCATTTAACTCTTTAGAAGAAGAAACTTATAAATTTTTTGAGAAGTTGCCGGGTTATGAGACTTTAAGGATGATATTATGCAAAAAGGCAATACTTGTGGAAGGAGCATCAGATGAATTAATTATCCAAAGAGCGTTTATGGATAAAAACAACAACGCATTGCCAATAGAAAAAGAGATAGATGTTATTTCTGTAAAAGGTCTTGCTTTTAAACGTTTTTTAGATGTTGCAAAAATGATAAAAAAGCCTGTTGCTGTTGTTGCCGATAATGATGGAAATTTTGAAAAAAACATTGAAAATAAGTATAAAGGTTATAAACAAGATGAGTTTATTAAGATATTTGCAGATAAGAGAGTAGAATTCCCTACTTTAGAACCTCAAATAGCAGATGCAAACAAAGATGAAGATAATTTAAAGCTTCTTTGCAAAGTTTTACAAATTAATTCTAGTAAATATCACACGCCAAAATCAGTTGCTGATTATATGGAGCAGGAGCATAATAAAACTGAATGTGCATTGAAAATCTTTAATGCAAATGCAAAAGAAAAAATTAAATATCCTGACTATATTAATAATGCAATAGACTGGTGTAATGAACAAAAACAATAGATTAATCATAGCAGTTGCTGGTTCCGGCAAAACAACATTTCTTGTGAATGAAGCAATGAAAATCAAAAATGAGAAAATATTGTTTACAACATATACAGATAATAATGCTGATGAAATAAAACAAAAATTTATTAGTGAATATAATTGCATTCCAGAACTTGTGACAATTCAACCATGGTTTTCTTTTTTGATTCAACACGGTGCAAGACCGTATCAAGGTTCATATAATGGGGCAATGTTTGAATATAATATAAAAGGTTTAACTCTACTTAATGAAAAATCCGGTTATAAATATAATAAAAATGATAAGCCTATTATTACAGATTCTGCAGAGAAAAAGGATTTTAAAAAGCATTTTTTTGACAACAGAAATAAAATATTTTCTGATAAGCTGGCAAAATTTGTTTTTAAAGCAAATAAGTCCTCAAATAATGAAGTTATAAATAGAATTACGAGAATTTATTCCTACATATTTATTGATGAAGCTCAAGATTTGGCGGGATATGATTTAGATATTATAAAATTGTTGCTCAAAAAATCTTCTAATATTGTATTAACAGCTGATCCTCGTCAAGTAACATATTCGACACATCGAGCAGTTCGAAATCAGAAATATAAAGGTGGTAAAATAAAAGATTTTCTTGATGAAAATTGTAAAAATTTAATTAAAATTGATTATACTTCTTTAAACGTATCACACCGTAATAATCAAGAAATATGTGATTATTCATCAGATCTTTATCCAGAGTTTCCCAAAAGCAATACATGTGCATGTTGCAATAATAATAATATAAGTCATAATGGTATTTTTCTTTTGAGGAAAAAAGATATTGAACCATATATGCATATTTATAATAATGTAATTCAACTCAGATGGAATAGAAATGTAGAAATGGTGAAAACCTATCGTGTTTTTAATTTTGGAGAATCCAAAGGAAAAACATTTGAAAGAGTGCTTATTTATCCAACGACGGATATGAAAAAATGGATAGTTGATAATAAGAGTACTTTAACAAATGAAGCAAGAGCTAAATTTTATGTAGCAATTACACGTGCTAAATACAGTGTTGCTATTGTTGTTAATGACGATGATATTGATATTAAAAGAGCTGAAGAGAGAGGAATATCATTTGAAAAGATTTATGATGACGTTAAAAGAGAGGTTCAACTATATAAATTATATAAAAAGAATTTTTAGAAACTTAAATTTGAATAGATTTGGAAAGGAAATAGATAAACTACAATAAAATTTTTTGAACAAAAAACTCTTCTATAATAAACAATATCTTAATCTTACCAAAATCACTGAAACCGAGAAATTATTTCGTATAATATTAATAATTTAGAAATTTGTCAGCTGAAATATTTGCTACCGAAATATCTAAAGTAAACCATCTAAAAATCGCATTATTGCAAAGCATATCCAAAGCATATCTAAAATGCTGCGGAGACTTGCAAAAAACTGGAACTAGAAAGGGATAAACCTGTAATTATAGTCCGCAGACTAAAAAGGAAGAATAAGTTCCGCTTAAAGTAAATATGGGAAATAAAACGCTTGCAAAAAACGCCGTAAAAACAGCTTTCGGCACTGCTCTTTCAAGAATTCTCGGATACATAAGAGATATGCTTGTCGCTAATTTATTCGGCATCGGCATGTCTGCCGATGCTTTTTATGCGGCTTTGAAAATTCCAAGCCTTTTCAGACGTCTATTCGGCGAAGGTTCATTTTCAGCGGCTTTTATACCGGTACTCAGCGAATACCTGAACACAAAGGAAAAAACAGAAACACAGAAATTTTTAAATGCAATATTTACAGTTTTATTGTTGATACTTGCAGCAATATCTATTTTAGGAATATGTTTTGCTCCTGCCCTTGCAAAATTGACAGCGTGGGGATTTGCAAATAATCCCGAAAAAATGCAACTTACAATAGAACTCACAAGACTGTTGTTTCCTTTAATTCTTTTCATATGCCTTGCCGCTTTTCTGCTTGCAGTATTAAACACTTTACATTCGTTTTTTATTCCGGCGCTTGCTCCGGGGGCAATAAGTTTTTCTGAGGTTTTTTATATGCTTATTTTTGCTCCGGCAATTATACAAGGAAATCAGCTTAAAGGACTTGCCGTAAGCATTGTTGCCGGCGGAGCGCTGTATTTTTTTATACAGTATCCTAAACTTAAAAGTCTGGGCTGGCATTTAAAATTCAAAGTTGATTTAAAACATCCGGGCATAAAGAAAATCGCATTTCTTATGATACCTTCGATGATAGGCTTATCTGCAGATCAGATAAATGCTTTTGTTGACAATGTATACGCATCTTTTCTTGGGGACGGACCCGCAGGAGTGCTTTATTATTCCAACAGACTTATGCAGATGCCGCTGGCGGTTTTCGGACTTGCTTTTGCGACTGCTTCTCTTCCTGCAATGTCAAAAGCTTATATTCAAAAAGATATAACAGCGCTTAAAAATTCTCTCAATTACTCTATACGGTTTACAGTTTTTATCCTTCTTCCCGCAGCGGCAGGACTTATGGTTATAGGACTTCCTATAGTAAAACTTTTATTTGAGCACGGAAAATTTAATTATTCTGGATCTTTAATGACGTACAACGCCTTATTTTATTATTCTTTAGGACTTCCAGCTTATGGTGCCGCAAAAATTTTTGCAAATGTATTTTACTCGTTTCAAGATACAAAAATGCCTGTCAAAATAGCTATAAGCGCTATGATTTTACACGTTATTTTATGTTTTTTATTAATGCGTCCTATGGGTGTCGGCGGATTTGCGCTTGCAACAGCAGCGTCATCTTACTTTAATCTGTTCCTACTTGCCGCATATCTCAGAAAACGCATAGGTAAACTTGGTCTCAAAAAAATATTACTTTCATCTTCAAAATCCCTGTTTGCATCCGTTATTACCGGCATTACAGCTTGGAATGTATGCAGAATTTCAGAAAATTTATTTATCTCAGTCCCTATTTCAATAATTTCAGGTTTAGCCGCATTTGCAGCAGTTTCATACATATTAAAATCTGAAGAATTAAATTCATTTATGCAGTTTTTATCAAGAAAACAAAAATGAGCGAGAACAGCGTGAATTTGTATGACAGATCATAAAAATAAAAAACTTGAAAATATTCCAAAACTTCCCGGGGTTTATATAATGCGCGATGGAGTCGGCAGCATTATATACATCGGTAAAGCAAAAAGTCTTAAAAACAGAGTATCATCATATTTTAACGCCGATATAAATTCAAAAGCTGCCTCTATTATAACGGCAATGCGTAAAATTGATTATATTTTATGTACTTCCGAAAGAGAAGCGCTGATAATTGAAAGACAGCTGATAAACAAAGTCCAGCCCTATTTCAATTCAATGTGGAAAGATGACAAATCCTATCCGTACATAAAATTTTCAATAGACGAAGACTTTCCGCGTTTGGCGCTTACAAGAAAAAAACTTAAAGACGGCGCTTTGTATTTCGGACCGTATCCGCAGGTTTTTTATATAAAAAAATTTGTCCGATGGCTTGTAAAACTTTTTAAAATCCGTCCGTGCAAGATGGATTTATCGGAAGAATCTCTTCCCGAAGAAAAAAAGGTTAAATCATGCCTTTACCATCATACGGAAATGTGTACCGGTCCGTGTCTCGGTAAAATTATGTCAAAAGATTATAAAAAAAAAATCAAAGATATTGAGTTATTTTTAAATGGCAAATTTAAAAAACTTGAAGACGACTGGAAAACGCAGATGTTTGACTTAAGCGAAAATATGCGTTATGAAGAAGCAAAAGAAATAAGAGACAGGCTTTATGCGCTGCAAAATATGTCTGAAAGAGTTATTATAAGCGAAATTACGCAGGACGAAATAAATAACTCTGTCAAAAGAGCAAACAGCATAAACGAATTAAAAAATGTTTTGAGATTAAAACACCAGCCGGCGGTAATAGAAGGCTTTGACAATTCAAATATACAGGGGACGAATGCCGTTGCTTCCATGGTAAGATTTCAAAACGGTATTGCCGACAAAAAAAACTATAGAAGATTTAAAATCAAAACCGTTGCCGGCGCAGACGATTTTGCAAGCATGAAAGAAGTCGTTTTCAGAAGATATTCATCATTAATAAGAAAGAATGAAAAACTGCCGGATCTGATTTTAATTGACGGCGGAAAGGGACAGCTTGGAGCCGCGGTAAGCGCGCTTGAAGAGCTTCAGTCGCAAATTCCTATAATTTCGCTTGCAAAAAAGAATGAAGAAATTTTTTTACCAAGCAAAGATAGCGCGATGCTTTTAAGCAGACATTCGGCAGCTTTAAGACTTTTACAGTCCGTAAGAGATGAAGCGCACAGATTTGCCGTAAGCTATCACAGAAAACTCAGAGCAAAAGAGTTCGGAGTATAAAATTTATATCATTCTATTGATCAGTCAGAAGACGGTTTTACAACGCTGATCAGCATTAATAAAACTAAACTTCTAATTATAGGATAAACTGTGAAAAAAATACCAAAAGACATTATTGAAAAGATGAAAAACTATCCAGACTTTTACGTAAAAGTCTGGAAAGCGTGCTTTAAAATATCCGCAGGAAAAACTTTAACTTACTTACAGCTTGCAAAAAATATAGGAGCGCCTAAAGCTGCAAGAGCGGTAGGCACAGCGTTAAGCAAAAATCCCTTTGCGCCGGTAATTCCCTGCCATAGAGTCATAAGAACTAACGGAAAAATGGGCGGCTATTCTGCAGCCGGCGGAATAAAGAAAAAATTAAAAATGCTTAGATACGAAAATGAAACCGGAAAAGATGCTTCGCTGGATTGACGATATTCCAAGAAATGCGGCAATGAATATGGCGCTTGATGAAATGCTGTTTAATGAATATAAGAACAATCCCGTATTAAGAACTTATTACTGGGACAATGCATACACAACAATAGGATATTTTCAAAAAGCTAAAGATGCGGGCGAATCCGGACTCGTAAGAAGATTTACCGGAGGGCTTACGGTAAACCATCATAACGATATATCATACAGTGTTATTACATCATCAGACTTTTTCAACGTGTACAACCAGCAGGAAATCTACAGAAACATTCATTTGGCAATACAAAAAGCTTTGCAGGCGCTTGGGATTAATTCTATAATTTTAAATAAAAAGACGAGAAATACAAGCATTATATGCGTCCAGACTTTCTGCGAAAACGATTTGATTTTAAACGGCAAAAAAATTGCAGGATCGTGTTTGCGAAGACGAGGTAGCAAACTTATAGTACAGGGATCAATTCATATACGCCTAAATATCGCCGAAAAAAAAGTTTTTTCCGTAAACTTTGCAAAAAATACGGCTGAGTTTCTTAAAACTGAGATAAAAACTTCAAGTTTTGACAATAACGACATTAAGCAAGCCCAAAAGATTGCCGGGAAAAAATACTCAAATCTGCAATGGAATAACAAATTTTAATATAAAAATGTTAAGACAAAGAAAAGCAGAATGGAATATAAATATTAAATATCAAAACTTGCCTATAAAATATTTTTTAACGTCACATACGTTCATTGACTAAACAGCATTTAATAAGTAAAATACATCAATATCATAATATAATAATTCAAATAAAATTTCAATGGATAACTTTTAAACTATAAAATATAGAAAAAGAAAATAAATGCAGGCTTGCTCTTGTTTATATTGCAAAAAAGTTTAAAAAATAGTTTTTTACGGCATACCGGTTCTGTATTTTTTTACGGTGGTATGTTTTTACTTTAGTAATTATGATTCCGGCGGGATAAAAATTACTAATTTTTAACACAGTCGGTTTGCTATAATAATAATCTATCTGCTTTTAAAATATTCAAAAGAGACGGAGTTGCACCTAATTTGTCTTGCAGCACGTATTTAGAGAGTAATCAAAGCAATAGGTTTAAAACACAACGTTCAGACGCAAAAAGCATATATTCGGCAACAGTCGTTTACTTATATACTAACGCAATACTTAAAGCGATATCCGTTTAATAAGCCGTAAATAAAATTGAGGCATATCTTTAAGATGCAATTAAGTCCCGAAATATTATTTTCAATAGCAGGTTTTCCAGTAACAAATACCGTTATTGCTACGGTTATTACTGATATTGCTATCATTGCGCTGGTTTTAACAGCAAGCAGGGCAATTGCACTTAAACCCGGCAACATACAAAATGCCGTTGAAGCAATTGTTGATTATTTCAGAGAAACCACCGAGGAAATTGCCGGAGAAAAAGCTTCGTTTATATATCCTTGGGTTTTATCATTTTTTCTGTTTATATTAATCTCAAACTTGCTTGCGCAGTTTCCTGGATTTGAGTCAATAAGATTCCAAACATTGACATCGGAACATCACGGAGTGCCGTTTTTAAGAGCTGCTACAAGCGACTTAAATTTCACTCTTGCCCTTGCCGCCATTTCCGTAATAGTAACACATTATTTCAGTATAAAATACACCGGCATCAAAGCCTATCTTACAAGATTTATTACATTCAAAATGTTTCCTATATTTTTATTCGTAGGGATTTTGGAATTTGTAAACGAAATAACAAAACTTATTTCATTTTCTTTCCGTTTATTTGGAAATATTTTTGCTGGAGAAAGAGTTATGGCGAATATGTACGGTTTGTTTCCATTCGGTTTGCCGCTTCCTTTTATAATTCTTGAGATTATGGTTGCTCTTATTCAGGCAATAGTTTTCGCAATGCTTACAATGGCTTTTATGCATATAATGACGGATAAATCACATAGTGAAGCACGTAAAAAAGGAGAAATGAAATGATTTTTACACTTGCAGGCGGAATTATCATTGCAGTAGGAGGTCTAGGACCGGCTTTGGGAATCGGTTTTATCGGAGCAAAAGCTGTTGAGGCTATCGGACGCAATCCTGAAGCGTCAGGAAAAATAATGATAAACATGCTTATAGCAATGGCATTTGCTGAAGCTATAGCAATTTACTCTCTTATTTTTGCATTTACTAAGTAATTAATAAAAAGAGATAAAAATGGAAATAATACAAAAATTCGGTTTAGAAGCAAAATTATTTTTATTTCAGCTGATAAACTTTTTAATCATAGTATTTATTCTTAAGAAATTTTTATTTGCGCCTTTAAAGAAAATACTTGATGAAAGAAAACGCAAGATAGAACAATCTTTGCAGGATGCTGAAAATGCAAAAATTGTCTTGGAAAATGCATCCGAAGAGAAAAAGAATATTCTCGCGAAAGCTAAAAGCAGTGCTGATACGCTTATGGCAACGGTAAAAGTTTCAATCAAAGAAACAAAGGAAAAGGCGGTTATAGAAGCAAAGCAGCGTTCGGAACAGATTATAGACGAAGCGAAACAGAAAGCGGCAACAGAGTTTGAAAGTATGAATAAAAAAATCGGAAAAATATCCGTAGATATTTCCGGAAAAGTTATGTCAAAAGTTTTGTCAGATTTATTTACTGAAACCGAGAAGCAAAAACTTATGTCGCGAGCGTTGGAAAAGATAGATGAAAATATCAAAAATTAGAGAACTCACAAAATCTATTGTAAAATACGATGAACTGAGTACAAAAGATTTGGAGTGGATTTTTTCAAATTTTTCAAGGCAGGAGCTTAAACTGTTTATGCGGTTATTGTCAAAAGAAATAAAAAATAACACTGTCACCGCTAGTTTTGCCGGCGAGTTAAGCTATGAAAATAAAAAGAAAATTAACGCTATGTTTCCAAATAGAAAAATTTTGTTTAAACGAGACGATGAGAATATTTCCGGCGGAGTGCGGTTTGAATACGGCGATTTTGTTTTGGATTACAGCGTTTCCGGAATAATAAAAAGAATTTTAAACGGTATAAGAGAGAACTTATGAAACCAGAAGAAATAATACAAAAAATTGAAAAAGAGCTGTATTCTACTCAGGCAAAACCGGAACTTATAAATTTTGGAGTTATTGAGACTGTCGGCGATGAAATCGTAAAAGCTTCAGGTCTTTCCAATGCGGGCTATTATGAAGAAATAGAATTTGAAGATGAATCTATAGGTTTCGTTTTAAATATTGATGAAGATTATGTTTCAATAGTGTTGCTTAAAAATTCAGGACATATTGTGCGCGGAATGAAAGTAAAATCTACAGGAAAAGTTTTAAGCATTGCTGTTTCCTATAAATTGATAGGAAGGGTTATAAACACTTTGGGACAGCCTATAGACGGCAACGAATTGAAACATATAGATTCCGTCCATTATCCGGTTGAAAAAATAGCTCCCGGCATCATTCAGAGAAATTCTGTTGACAACCCTTTAAAAACCGGCATTAAAGCCATCGATGCAATGACTCCGATAGGAAGGGGGCAGCGAGAACTCATAATAGGAGACAGAGGTACGGGAAAAACTGCGATAGCAGTTGACACTATAATAAATCAGAAAAAGCTCGATATGGGTTTGAAAAGCGTTATATGCATATACTGCTCTATAGGACAGAAAAAGTCTAATTTAGCCTCAATTACGGCAAAATTGAAAGAAGAAGGCGCAATGGATTATACTGTTGTCATTGCAGCTACAGCTTCAGATCCAGCTTCAATGCAGTACATTGCACCTCTTGCGGCTTGCGCAATCGGCGAATACTTTATGGATAAAGGTAAAGATGTTTTAGTTGTTTACGACGATTTAACAAAACATGCATGGGCATACAGACAGATTTCTCTTTTAATTAAAAGACCTGCAGGACGTGAAGCGTACCCAGGCGATATTTTTTATTTACATTCAAGACTTTTGGAAAGAGCCGCAAGAATGTCTGATAAAAACGGCGGAGGAACTCTTACAGCACTTCCCATTATTGAAACTCAAGGGAACGACATGTCCGCGTATATTCCTACAAACGTCGTTTCAATTACCGACGGACAAATATATCTTGAAGCCGATTTATTTAATTCAGGCATACGTCCGGCAATCAACGTCGGTCTTTCTGTTTCACGCGTAGGAGGAGCGGCACAAACTAAATCAATGAAACAATTAGCCGGACCCGTAAGACTCGAACTTTCGCAGTTTAGAGAATTGCAGGCTTTTACGCAGTTCGGAAGCGATTTGGATGAATATGCACTGAAAAGACTCGAAAGAGGAAAAAGAATTACTGAAATTTTAAAACAACAGCAGTACAAGCCTTATGACGAAATTTCAGAAATATTATCGATTTTTGCCGTAACATCCGGTCTCTTTGACGACATAAATGTAAATAAAGTTCTCGAAGCCGAACAACAGATGACAGAATTTATAAAGAAAACATATCCTGAAACTGTTAAAAAACTTGCAACAGGCGAAAAAATAGACGACTCTTTAAAAGCAGAACTTGAACAAGAAATAAAAGAGTTTAAAAAAATAAATAACTATGGCACAGAATCTGCAACAGCTTAAAAAAAGAATAAAAACCTCAGATAGCATAGCCCAAATAGCGAAAGCTATGGAGATGATAGCTGCGTCTAAAATACGTAAGGCACAGAATTATGTTGAAAAACACAATCCGTATGCAAGAAAAATTAAATATATGGTTCAAAGAATCCTTACGGATAAAGATTTATATGATGAAATAGAAAAGTTTTCAAAAGAAAGAAAAGGCAAGAGATTGATTTATATTATTTCTCCTGACAAAGGACTTTGCGGAGGACTTGTCGTAAATCTATTCAAAAAAGTAAGTTTTAACGTGCAGTCCAGCGACTATGTCGTTGCCATAGGCAAGAAATCTGCAAATGATGCGACAAGGTACAACTATAACGTGCTTGCATCTTTTGGTATGGGAACAAGTTTCCCCAAATATGATGACATATATCCCATAATTGACATAGCAAAGAAACTTTATATTTCAGGCGAAGTTACAAAAGTAAGCGTAATATATACGGAATTCAAAAATATGCTTGTGCAGAAACCGGCTATCGAAGAAATTCTTCCGGTAAAACCTGATAAAAGTTTTAAAGAAAACAAAATGGATTATATTTTTGAACCTGACCCGCAACAGGTTCTTGAAGATTTGCTTCCCTATTACTTTGAAGTTGAATTCTACAGTGCATTTATGAACGCTTACGCCTCAGAACAAGCGGCAAGAATGACTGCTATGAAAAATGCGAAAGACAATGCGAATGACATTTCAGCTTCTTTAACTAATATTTACAATAAGTCAAGACAGGAAAAAATTACAAATGAAATTTTAGATCTTGCCAACGGACAACAGGAAATATAAAAATGGAAAATAAAGAAAATGTAAGTGTGCAAGGCGCCGTTATAAGAGTTCAGGGTGCGGTCGTGGATTTTAAATTTGAAGATGCCGTCCCTGAAGTTTATGAGGCACTGATTTTAAAAATGCCAGGCGGAAGCGATTTAATTCTTGAGACAATGTTTGAAATGGATAATTCCGAAGTAAGAACAATAGCGATGGGTTCGACAGACGGAATGAAAAAAGGAATGAAAGCCACAAGAACTTTTGCTCCTATCAAAGTTCCAGTAGGCGAAAAAACACTCGGCAGAATATTTAATGTTTTAGGTGAACCTATTGACGCTTTAGGGAAAATTGACGATTCTGTTAAAAGACACCCTATACACAGAGCCGCGCCTGCTTTTATGGACCAGAAAACATCTCCTGAAATGCTTGAAACTGGAATCAAAGTAATAGACTTGGTCTCTCCTTTTACTAAAGGCGGAAAAATAGGAATTTTCGGCGGCGCAGGAGTAGGAAAAACCGTTATAGTTAAAGAACTTATAAGGAATATCGCCGCGGTTCACAAAGGACATTCGGTTTTTGCGGGAGTGGGCGAGAGAACAAGAGAAGGAACTGATTTATGGATGGAAATGGTTGAATCAAAAGTTATGGATAAAACCGTTTTGGTATTCGGACAGATGAACGAACCTCCGGGAAACAGGATGAGGGTAGCGCTTACGGCTCTTACAATGTCCGAGTATTTTCGCGATGAAAAGGGAGAAGACGTTTTGTTGTTTATCGATAATATTTTCAGATTTGCTCAAGCCGGCAGCGAAGTATCCGCTCTTCTTGGAAGAATGCCGTCTGCAGTAGGATATCAGCCTAACCTTGCAAAGGATATGGGCGATTTGCAGGAAAGAATTACTTCGACAAATAAAGGTTCTGTTACTTCCGTTCAAGCAGTTTATGTTCCCGCAGACGACTATACTGATCCGGCTCCCGTAGCGATTTTTGCTCATTTGGATGCAACACTGACACTTGATAGATCAATTATGGAACAGGGATTGTATCCCGCAGTTAATCCACTTACTTCTTCTTCAAGACTTTTGGATCCTAATATTATAGGCGAAGATCATTACAATACGGCAATGTCTGTGAAAAAAATTTTGCAGAAATATAAAGATTTACAGGATATCATTGCAATACTTGGTATGGATGAACTTTCCGATGAAGACAAATTGACTGTTTCAAGAGCAAGAAAAGTACAAAAATTTTTGACACAGCCTATGTTTGTTGCTGAAACCTTTACGGGTCTTGAAGGAAGATACGTTAAAACCGAAAATACTATAAAAGGATTTAAAGATATTATCGAAGGTAAATACGATTTTCTGCCAGAACAAGCTTTCTATATGGTCGGTTCTATAGAAGAATCTGCTGAAAAATCTAAAAAATATTCTTAAAATAAGAAAAATAAATAAATTTAAATTGGGAATTATGAACAAGTTTGAAGTAGAGATTTTATCGCCGGAAGGAATCGTTTTTAAAGGGGCAACTCCATCGGTTTCTTTCCCTACTACAAGAGGTATAATCACAGTGTTGTCCGGGCATATAAATCTTATAACAAAATTAAATAGCGGCGAAATAATAATTGAAGCTACCGACGGCATAAAAAAGATTATCGTCAGCGGCGGATTTATAGAAATTGTCAACAATAATGTAAACGTTGTTACCGAATTTGCGGCTCACTCTGATGAAATAAGCAGACAAAAAATAAAACAGGCGATAGATCATGCAAAAGATATGAAAAACAAGAGAAAAGAATTTGTCAATATGTATGCTATTGAGTCACAGTTGAAAAAATCGGCAGTTGATTTAAAATCCGGTTTGGAAATTAAGCGGAAAAAAATATAATTATAAAAAAGTAATATTGCTATTTTACGTTAAACTTCAAGGCACAATGAAAAACAAAATTAAGGAGTTAAAGATATGTCAGGTCATAATAAATGGTCGAGTATTAAACACAAAAAAACTGCAACAGATGTAAAAAAAGGCAAGGTTTTCACAAAAATTATCAGAGAAATTGTAGTTGCAACTAAAGAAAGCGGGGCACAAATTGAAAACAATGCACGCTTGAGAAAGGCTATAGAGGATGCCAAAGAAGCAAATATGCCGCAGGATAATATAAAGAAAGCTATACAAAGAGGCACCGGCGAAATACCCGGAGCTATTTACGAAGAAATGGTCTATGAAGGTTACGGTCCTGCAGGAGTAGCGCTGATTGTTGAAGTAACAACCGACAACAAAAACAGAACAGCATCGGATATAAGAAAAATGTTCTCAAGTCATAACGGAAACCTCGGCGAAGCGGGCTGCGTAGGATGGATGTTTGAGAGAAAAGGTTATATAACTGTCAAAAAATCTGCCGCAGACGAAGAAATCGTAATGAATACAGTTTTAGAGGCAGCAGTAGAGGATTTTAAAAGTGAAGCAGATAGCGATGTATATGAAATTATTACGCTTTCTTCAGACTTAGAAACCGTAAAAAATGTTTTAAAAGAAAAAAACATAACGGTTGAGTCAGCCGAAGTTACGATGGTTCCGCAGACTCAGATTGCTCTTAAAAGCGACAATGCAAAAAATATGTTGAAACTTATGGATGCGTTGGAAGATCACGACGATGTTAAAAATGTCTATGCAAATTTTGACATTTCCAGCGAAGATATGGAGAAATTAAATGCTTAAGTGCCTTTGGACATAACATAAAATGATAATACTCGGAATTGATCCCGGTCTTTCGCTTACCGGATGGGGCGTTGTTGAAGCTTTCTCCAGAGACAAAGTCAATCCCTTGCAATACGGTTGCATCAAAACAATGCCGTCAGTACCCCTTATACAAAGATTACAAACCATCAATACAAAACTTCAGTCCGTTATAGATAAATATAAACCCGAAGTTGCTTCAATAGAAGAGTTGTTTTTTTTTAAAGCAACAAAAAGTATCGCGGCTGTCGGGCAGACAAGAGGGGCAATTATTTTAACCGCGTCATTAAACAAAATACCGTTATTTGAATATAATCCTAAAAGCGTCAAAACAGCATTAACGGGATACGGATCGGCAGATAAGTATCAGATGCAGCGTATAGTAAAAACTTTTTTAAGACTTAAAGAGATACCTAAGCCTGATGATGCCGCGGATGCTCTTGCGATTGCAGTGTGCCATGTTAATACTATAAACTGGAATGCAAACAACAACAATAATGCATCTGTCTTTCTGAAAAACAAAGTTTTTAAAGAATCTGCAAAGCCAAATCTCTTAAAGAAACTCTTTTCTTTATAATATTCAAAATAAAAGAAAGGACTTATAATGATAGATTACTTATATGGAACCCTTGATTCAAAATCAACAGATGGCATAACCATCGATGTTAACGGCATCGGTTATGAAATATCAGTCCCGATTTCAACTTTTTTAAAACTTCCTGAAACTAGAAATCCGATAAAAATATATATAGTTGAATCTACCGCGGGAATGTATGGCGGAGTTATCTCTTTGTACGGTTTTTTTACAATAGAAGAAAGAGAGATGTATCTTCTCATAAAAGATAAAGTTCATGGAATCGGTGCCAAAAAAGCTATGGAATATACCGACAAAATTTCCAAATCTTTTGCGAATTTCAAAACTGCGATAATTTCAAAAAATCCGTCAATGCTAAATGAAATATTTGGTTTTACAAAAAAAACTGCGGACAAACTTATTGTCGCTTTAAAAGACAAAATATCCACAGTAAATGTTTTAAACAAAGAAAAACAGACAGGTGCAGAGACAATTAAAAATACTATGGTTTCGGAAGCCATAGCAGGTCTTATAACTTTGGGGTACAAAATGCAGCAGGCAAGAGTTGCAGTAACCAATGTTTACGAAAACAATGAAAATATTACTCTGGAAGACTTAATAAAAAAATCTCTGCAGTATTTATAACCTGAAAATATCTCATTCTCAAAACTTATTATTTGAAATTTGTTTTTGTTATTTTAAAAAGTAAAAGAACACAGTGAAGTCATTGCTTATGACTACGATTGTTAGACAATCTGATTTAGCGCAGGCATTTGAAGAAGTGAAGGACGAGTATGTTAAAAAAGAACCAAAAACAAAAGAAGAAATTGAAAAAGCGTTGAAGAAATATCCGGGACCAAAAAAACTTGCGCTACCCAAGGGTTCAGACGTCGATACTGTTGACAAGCTATTCAGCGACATACAAATGGTGCGGCTTGCGTTATTAAAATCAATAATAAAAAAGCAGAAAAATGAAAATATTAAAAGTTCATTATTATTGATGTTTTCAGGACTGGTCACAAGAGTTAATTTAACTTATCATGCTTCAAGCTATGTAAAAACAGAAAATGGCGGCAATGTTGCTGCATTTCAGTATTATCGATATAGGATAGCTCCAGTTCCTAAAGATGTGAATTTCATTAAAACTTTTGAACTTCGCTATAAAAAGGTAAGCGAGGCAAAAAAAGAAATGGAATATTTTATAAATGATAAAACAATTTCAAACGTACAGATTTTAAAAGGTACGGCGGCAGATTTATCTTTTTGGGATAATGAAAGCGAATTTAGGTATGGATATAGCTGATATAGTTACGCAGACGATAGAGGGGATAATTGCAAAAAACAATGGCGCAACTTTAGAACAGATAAACGACGAGTTAATTATTAAGGGACTGGAGCTTGGTTTTCTTGATTTGTTAAAGAAGGAATATTCAGATCTTACGACTTTGCTTCGTGAAAGTTTTGACTACGACGAACAAACAAAAATTTTTACAATAAAAGAGAATGCAAAATTTCAGACGCATATTGACGTTAAATTGCGTATTAGATATTACCTAATTAGCTATCTGCGCAGAATGGAAAGAGAAAAAAGAAATCCGACTTTTGACGAAACAGTGTTACATATATTGCCGCTTTTGAAAAACGGTGTAACGACTGAAAATCAAACTATATTGAACGTACTTGAAGATTATTGCCGATGAAGTAGGTAACAACGACTGGAAACTTAAACAAGATGGACAGCTTTCATTGAGCGGGCTGTACTGATATAGACGACAATTACGTTCTGAGAGTACTTAAAAGGGTTAAATTATGAACGAAATAAAAAGAATTGTAGAAGGTTCAAAACTTACTGAAGAAAACAGAATAGAAAATTCTTTAAGACCTCAGATTCTTGACGATTTTATAGGTCAGGATAAACTCAAAAATAATCTTAAAATTTTTATAGAAGCTGCAAAAAAAAGACATGAAGCTTTAGATCACTGCTTGTTTTATGCGCCACACGGACTAGGCAAAACAACTCTTTCTCATATAATCGCAAAAGAAATGGGCTGTAATTTGAGAATAACGTCGGGACCGGTTTTAGAAAGGGTCGGAGATTTGGCGGCAATACTGACAAATCTTTCTGACGGCGATGTTTTTTTTATAGATGAAATCCACAGAATGAATCACTTTGTCGAAGAATCTTTATATCCGGTTATGGAGGACTTTGAACTTGATATTATAATAGGACAAGGTCCTTCAGCGAGAACAATCAAACTACCAGTTCCACGCTTTACGTTGATAGGCGCAACAACAAGGGCAGGACTTTTATCAAGCCCTTTGAGAGATAGATTTGGGATTATAGAGCATCTTGATTTCTACGCTATAAAAGAACTTGAGCATATAGTTAACCGCTCTGCGGCAATAATGAACATTGGTGTTGACGAAGATGCGGGCAAAGAAATCGCAAGACGCTCAAGAGGAACGCCAAGAATAGTAAACAGGCTTTTAAAAAGAGTAAGAGATTTTGCCGAAGTAAGAGGCGGCAAAATTACGCATGCAATAGCAAAAGAAGCGCTGAATGCTTTGGAAGTCGACAGTGCGGGACTGGATAAAATAGACAGACTTATTCTTACCGTTTTAATTGAGAAATTCGGCGGCGGTCCCGTAGGTATTGATACTATTGCAACAGCCGTAGCGGAAGAGTCGGATACTATAACTGACGTCTATGAGCCGTATCTTATACAATCAGGTTTTGTAGCAAGAACGCCAAGAGGCAGAGTTGTTACCTCAGACGGATACAAACATATAGGCATTGATCCTCCAAAAAACTCCCAAAGAGAGCTTTTGTGAAGTGAAAAAGAAAGTTTTACTTCATATCTGTTGCGATCCATATTCGGCATCCGCAGTAAAAATGTTCTGTGACGGATATAATATTTTTTCTATTGGTATAATCCCAATATTTACAGCGAGCAGGAATATAAAAACAGAAAAGAGGCGGCGGTAAAGTACGCAGAAGAACTAAACGTTCCATTTTATGAAGAAATGTGTTTTTTTATAACTATGGCAAATGGAAAATAAAAGTTCTGAAAAATGCAACATTTGCTATACATTAAAACTAGAAAAAACCGCAATGTTTGCACGGCAAAATAAATTTGATTTTTTTCCACTTTGCTTCTTTCAAGCCCCTTACCAAAAACATGACTTAATAAAACAAACTGTCGGCAATTTTGCCTATAAATAAAATATATGATAAATTTCTTATATGATGATTTCAGAATATGGTTTATGAAAGTAAAAATTCTTTAAGGCAAAAAGGGTATTATATAAAATATTGCGGTTGCAATAAATCACTAAACAAAAGGTTAAAGTAAAAAAAGTCTGGGGTCGTCCTGGCACTGCGCAATAATGAAAGAATCAGGGAAGACAGAGTGCTTCAAAGCCCTGTTTTTTCACTATGGCATATTAACGAAATCAAATGAACATTAAAGGTTTATTACTATTTATTGTCTTTTTTTTATGCTGTAACATATATGCATCATACGACGCGCAAGAAACCATAAATGTCGGCATAATACTTAATACCTCTTCTTTTACAACAGGCAGTTTAGAGGATTTTTTTATCTCTGACGCATCAAATAAAAAATTAAGACTTACTAAAGGCACTGTTGAAGTTTTATGTTCTGAAGAAGGCATCAGCATAAAAAAACATCTTTTGTCACCGCCTGTAAAAATAGAATCTTCAAACGGCCGCATTTTTGCTAATTCCAAACTCTATAGAGGATATCTAATGATAATAAAATCAGAGAATAAAATGAATATTATTAATGTTTTGCCCATAGAAGATTATATAAAAAGCGTTTTGCCTAAAGAAGCAGTAGCTAACTGGAACATAGAAGCCTTAAAATCTCAAGCTGTAATAAGCAGAACATACGCGATTACAAATTTAAACAAACATTCGTCTCAAGGATTTGATATATGTTCTACAACTCATTGTCAGGTTTACGATGGTGCCAGCGTTGAAGTCGACTCCTGCAATAAAGCAGTTTTAGAAACTCAATGCAAAGTTTTAAGCTATGACGGAAAATTTGCACAGACTGTTTTCCATGCAAACTGCGGCGGACATACCGAAGATCCAAAATATATATGGAATTGGAAAGATATGCCTCCGTACTTAAAAGGGGTAAAATGCGGTTATTGCGATACGGCTCCGCATACAAAATGGGAAAAAACGTTGGATGAAAGTTTTATAAGAAAACAACTTTCAAATAATAACATCGGAAAAATTAAAAGTATCAAAATCAAAGGAAAAACTCCCACAGGTGCCGCAAAGGAATTAAAAATAACACACTCAAAAGGAGAAGTTACATTAAACGCCTATCAATTTCGTCTCGCGGTTGACACATGGTATATAAAAAGCCACACTTTCGACTTTATAAAAACAGACGGCAATAAATTTTATTTTAAAGGCAGAGGGTGGGGACATAAAGTAGGCTTATGCCAATGGGGTGCTAAAGGTATGGCGGAAAAAGGCAAAACCTACAAAGAGATTTTAGCTCATTTTTATCCCGGAACAACAATTAAAAAGGTTGTTTATAAATGACATACAAGGAAGATCTTTTATTTAATTATGATTATGAAATTCCGGAAGAGTTAATTGCACATGCACAAAAACCGGTTGAAAATAGACAGGATTCAAAACTTTTTGTCGTCAACAGGAAAACGCAAAAATTTTGTCACAGAAAATTTTCTGACGTTGTCGAATATTTCAGCACCGGCGACTGTCTTATAATCAATATTACAAAAGTTGTTCCGTCAAGGCTTTTCGGCAGAAAAAAAGCGGAGGGAAAGTAGAAATACTATTTCTTGATCCATGTCAAAAAGATGAACACTATAAAGTTTTGATAAAACCAAAGCATATTTTGAAAATGGTTATGAATGCGAGATAATGTCAAAAACAGAACCAGGTGAAACTATAGTTAAATTTAACAAGCCTGGAATTTTACAGGAACATGGTATTATGCCGCTGCCACCCAAAAGAAAAGGCAGACTTGCGCGGAAACTATCAGACTTTGATAGACCAACAAAAGGTATCAAACAGTTTACGCCAAAACTTTAGGCGCTATTGCAGCTCCTACAGCAGGTCTCCACTTTACCGAAAATATTTTAAAATTTTTTAAAGAAAAAGGCATAAATATTGCGACGCTAACTCTTCATGCGAGATGGGAAACTTTTAAATATATAACTGCTCTTAATATTCCCAAATTAACACCTCTTATTATAATGGCAAGCGCTTTTTCTTCAAGAGAAATTATGCTCAAGGCTTACAAGGAAGCCGTAAAAAAATATAGATTCTTTTCCTATGGTGATTCAATGCTCATCTTATAGCACAATCATCACGACAAATACACTCACATCACATAATATAAATCCAAGCAGTACAGGATTTGTAAAATAATGCAATTTAATGTACAATTTTAATATAATATTGTAAAAGAAAATTTGCGGCACGGTATGGGTCAATGCCGAATGTCGCAAATTTTTTATAATATATGCATAAACATAAAAATGAAAACAAAAATGATTATAAAAACATTATCAAAACTAAATGATATTTTAAAGTATTGGCAACTTAGTCTGTGATTATTTTTGTAATACTAAAAAAATAATTATGAGAGAAATAAAAATGGAAAAAGACACTATAATATTTTTTGATACAACATTAAGAGACGGAGAACAATCGCCGGGCGCAAGTATGAATTTAAAAGAAAAACTGCTTGTTGCAAACCAGCTTGCGGCTTTGGGCGTCGATGTTATTGAAGCAGGATTTCCAATTTCCAGTCAGGGAGACTTCGAAGCTGTAAAAACAATATCGCAGCAGATTAAAACATCTTCAATCGCAGGGCTGTGCAGAGCTTCCGAAAAAGATATTACTACATGCTGGAATGCCGTAAAATATGCAAAAAAGCCCAGAATACACATATTTTTAGCAACTTCCGATTTACATATTGAAAAGAAGCTCCAAAAAACCAGGGCACAAATATTAGATATGGCTGTAAAAACCATTAAATATGGAAAAAGTTTATGTAAAGACGTAGAATTTTCAGCTGAGGACGCAGGAAGATCTGATATGGATTTTTTGTGTAAAGTTGTAGAAGCTGTTATAGATGCAGGCGCGACTACAGTAAATATTCCTGACACGGTAGGCTATACAACTCCTATTGAATTCGGCAATAAAATAGCTGAAATTAAGAGAAGAGTTCCCAATGTAAATAAAGCAATTATAAGCGTTCATTGTCATAATGATTTAGGTCTTGCGGTTGCAAATTCTTTATCTGCAATCGAAAATGGTGCAAGGCAGATTGAATGCACAATTAACGGTATAGGGGAAAGAGCAGGAAATACATCCCTTGAAGAAATTGCAATGACATTGAAAGTAAGACATCATTACTACAACGTGAAACATACACTTAAGACAAACGAATTATACAATACAAGCAAGCTTGTTTCAAGGTTAACCGGAATTTTAGTGCAGGTAAACAAAGCTGTTGTCGGAGCAAACGCTTTTGCTCACGAATCTGGAATTCATCAAGACGGAGTTCTTAAAGCAAGGGAAACTTATGAAATTATGAGTCCTGCCGATGTAGGTGTTCCCGAAAGTTTGTTGGTCTTAGGCAAACACTCAGGCAGACATGCATTTTTTAAAAGAATTAAAGATTTAGGCTATAAATTAGATGAGAAAACCTTAGAACATCTATTTGAAAAATTTAAAATTCTAGCTGACAAAAAGAAAACAGTTTTTGATGATGACATAATTGCTCTAATTGAGGAAGATACCTCTTCGGGAAAAGAGACTTTTATTTTGAATTACTTAAGCGCTACCTCAGGCACCGGAACAATACCTACAGCAACTGTAAAAATATCAAAAAGCGAAGGCAACAAAAAAACAAAATCCATAACTTTACAGGCAGCAGCCTGCGGTTCAGGACCTGTTGATGCGACATATAAAGCAATAGATAAAATAATAAATATGGATATTAAACTTACGGATTTCTCATTAAGATCCGTTTCTTCAGGAGAAGATGCCCTCGGAGAGGTTGTTTTAAAAGCAGAATATAAAGGAACGATTTATTCAGGCAAAGGAACTTCAACGGATATAATTGAGGCAAGCGCAAAAGCTTATATACAGGCAATTAATAAAGCAAAATTATTTTATGACAATAAAAAGGGGAAATAATAAATGGGCAATACTATTACAGAAAAAA
This sequence comes from Candidatus Endomicrobiellum trichonymphae, assembly GCF_002355835.1. NCBI lineage: Bacteria > Pseudomonadati > Elusimicrobiota > Endomicrobiia > Endomicrobiales > Endomicrobiaceae > Candidatus Endomicrobiellum > Candidatus Endomicrobiellum trichonymphae. The sequence continues at coordinate 627,208 of NZ_AP017459.1, forward strand.
TATTGGCCTCACACTGCGGAAAAAAAGTTGTTGAGCCCGGTGAGTTTATAGAGCCAAAAATTGATATAGCTCTTTCAAACGATGTTACGGCGCCTTTGGCAGTAAAAGAATTTAGAAAAACAGGAATAAAAAAGGTTTTTGATAAAAACAAAATAGCTTTAGTTATGGATCATTTTACGCCCAATAAAGATATTTTAAGTGCAGAACACGTCAAATTTGTAAGAGAATTCGCAAAAGAGCATAAAATAAAACATTACTACGAAGGCGGAAATGTAGGTGTAGAACATGCCTTGCTTCCTGAAAAAGGCATTGTAGTTCCGGGAGATGTTATTATAGGTGCAGATTCACATACGTGTACTTACGGAGCATTAGGAGCATTTTCAACGGGAGGAGGTTCAACAGACATTGCAGCCGCTATGGCAACCGGAAAAATATGGTTTAAAGTTCCCAATTCAATTAAGTTTATTTTAAACAGAAAATTAAATAAATGGGTAAGCGGCAAAGATATTATACTTTATATAATCGGACTCATCGGCGTCGACGGAGCACTTTATAACTCAATGGAGTTCGACGGTCCTTTATGTAAAAAACTCACAATGGCTGACAGATTTACGATAACTAATATGGCTATTGAAGCAGGCGGGAAAAACGGTATTTTTACGCCTGACGGAACCACCGAAAATTATGTGGCAAAAAGAGCACAAAGAAAATACAAATTTTATATAAGCGATAAAGATGCGAAATATTTAAAAATATATGAAATAGACTGCAGTAAAATTTTACCCCAAGTATCAATGCCTTTTTTACCATCAAATACTAAAGCCGTAAAAGATATTAAAAAAACTTATATAGATCAGGTCGTAATAGGTTCTTGTACTAACGGCAGAATTGAGGATTTAAGAGTTGCAGCATCGATTATAAAGAAAGGCAAAAAAGTAAATTCTAATGTTAGAACGCTTATAATCCCTGCTACGCCGGAAGTTTACTCTCAAGCTTTAGATGAAGGACTACTCAGGATATTTATGGACGCCGGAGCCATAATTTCTGCACCGACGTGCGGACCTTGTCTTGGCGGACATATGGGAATACTCGCATCAGGGGAAAAGTGCGCTTCAACTACAAATAGAAATTTTAGAGGAAGAATGGGACATGTTGAATCTCAGTTATTTTTGGTAAACCCAGCGGTAGCGGCAGCATCAGCAATAAAAGGCTATATAGCATCACCGGATGAGATTTAATGCGAAACCCAGCAAAAAAAATGAATTACTACTGAAATGATAATTAAATCGAAAGCCCTAAAATCAAAAAGGAGCACAAGGAGCACTATGATGATGTCTGACATAATTCTAAAAGGTAAAGTTCATAAATACGGTTCAAACGTAAACACAGACGAAATAATACCAGCAAGATATTTAAATACAACAGATCCTGCAATACTTTCAAAATACTGTATGGAAGATATAGATAAAAATTTCGTAAAGAATGTAAAAGCAGGAGATATAATAGTTGCAGAAAATAATTTTGGATGCGGATCTTCAAGAGAACATGCGCCGATAGCAATTAAAGCTTCAGGCATTTCAGCCGTAATAGCAAACTCTTTTGCAAGAATATTTTTTAGAAATTCAATAAATATAGGACTTCCGATTTTGGAATCCCAGAAAGCTGTAAAAGCAATAGAAAATGGCGACGCTGTTGAAATAAATTTAACCAAAGGCATTATAAAAAATATAACTAAAAATGAGTCCTATCAGTCTCAGCCTTTTCCCGAATTTATGCAGAAAGTCATAAAATCCGGTGGACTTTTGGGATATATAAAAAGCTGATATAAAAATCTTAAAATAATAATTAAGTAAGGAGACTATGTGAGATGTCTAAAACTTATAAAATAGCGATTATTCCCGGCGACGGGACAGGCCCAGAAGTAATAAAAGAAGGTATAAAAATAATTGAAACTGCGGCAAAAAAAAATGATTTTAAACTTGATTTTACAGACTATGATCTCGGCGGACAGAGATATTTAAAAACAGGCGAAATTCTTCCAGAAAGCGTTATAGAAGAGTTTAAAAAATTCGATGCAATGTATTTAGGGGCAATAGGACATCCCGACGTAAAACCGGGAATTCTCGAAAAAGGCATTCTTTTAAAACTTCGTTTTGAACTCGATCAGTATATAAATCTGCGTCCGGTCAAACTTTATCCCAATGTCGAAACTCCTTTAAAGGATAAGAAACCCGAAGATATAGACATGGTAATTGTTCGCGAAAATACTGAAGGTTTATACACAGGAGCAGGCGGATTTCTTAAGAAAGACACGCCACAGGAAGTAGCAATCCAAGAATCTATAAATACAAGATTTGGCATTGAGAGATGTATACGTTATGCATTTAAACTTACCCAAAATAGAGCAAAAAATAATAAACTGACCTTGTGCGGCAAAACAAATGTTCTAACTTATGCCTCAGATTTATGGCAGCGGACTTTCAATGCTGTTGCAAAAGAATATCCGCAGCTAAAAAGCGATTATGTAAATGTCGATGCAACATGTATGTGGTTTGTAAAAAATCCCGAATGGTTTGATGTCGTTGTCACCGATAATCTTTTCGGCGACATTATTACGGATTTAGCCGCTATGATTCAGGGCGGTATGGGTGTTGCGGCAGGAGGAAATATCAATCCCGAAGGTGTGTCAATGTTTGAACCTATGGGCGGATCCGCTCCTAAATATACGGGATTAAACATAATAAACCCCATAGCAAGCATCAATGCAGGTGCAATGATGCTTGAAAAAATCGGCGAATCTAAAGCTGCAAAAGATATAGATAATGCGGTTATCAAAGCTTTGGAATTAGGTAAAATTAAAAGCATGTCGGCCGGGAAAATGGGACTTTCAACAACAGAAGTCGGTGATTTAATCGCTTCATTCATATAACCTGTAAACTAATTTTGTGTAAAAATACACTCTTCAAGTACTAATTTAGTTGCTTATCTTAAAATCGCAGAGGAAAGAAATGAAGAAACTCAAAGTAGCAGTAGCCGGTGCAACCGGTGCAGTAGGACTTGAAATTATTAAAATGCTTGAAAACAGAAATTTCCCTGTAGAAAGCATAAAATTTTTAGCTACGGAACGTTCCGTAGGCAAAAAATTGATATATAAAGGTAAAGAAGTCACAGTTGAATTACTTAAAAAAAACAGCGGAAAAGGCATTAATATTGCACTTTTCAGTGCTGGCGCAACGGTTTCTAAAGAATTTGCACCTTGCTTTGCGAGTGATGGATGTTTTGTTATAGATAATTCAAGTGCATGGAGAATGAATAAAGAAATTCCTTTAGTTGTTCCAGAAGTAAACCCGCATGATTTAAAAAAAGAGAAAAAACTCATCGCAAATCCTAATTGTTCAACAATTCAAATGGTCGTAGCGTTAAAACCTTTGCATAATTTTGCAAAAATAAAAAGGGTTATCGTTTCAACATACCAAGCAGTTTCAGGTGCAGGGCAAAAAGGCATTAACGAACTTAAAGAGCAAACAAAAGCATGGGCTAAAGGTGAAATAATCCCTGAAGCAAACAAATTCCAGTACCAGATAGCTTTTAACCTTATACCTCAGATAGATGTTTTCACAGAAAACGGATATACAAAAGAAGAAATGAAAATGACAAACGAAACAAAAAAAATTATAGGAGATAATTCAATAGAAGTCAGCGCAACATGCGTAAGAGTTCCTGTATTCCGTTCACATTCAGAAAGCGTATGGATTGAAACTGAAAAACCTCTTTCTCCTGGCCAAGCAAAAGAATTGCTCTCAAAAACAGATGGAATCCAGCTTTTAGATGATCCTGAAAATAAAAAATATCCAATGCCTCTATTTGCAGAAAATATGCAAATAACCTATGTCGGAAGAATTCGTTCAGACATATCAACTATTTCAACAAAAAATAACGCCTTAACGTTTTGGATAGTATCTGATAATCTCTTAAAAGGTGCTGCGTTAAATGCAGTCCAAATTGCAGAAACACTTCTAAAAAAAGAACTGCTATAAAAAAAAGAACATATCAAAATTCTCTCTTAACTGAATTCCTAATCAAAAATTAAAATTACTAATTAAATTAAATCAAGTGTAGTAGCCGGCTTTTTATTCTGCCACATTTGATTTTTTAGATTATTTTATTTCTTTATGAGAGTGCTATTTAATAACAGTTAAAGATAAATATAATTATAATCAAAATTATTTATATTTATAAATATAAATTTGATTTAATATAACAATTTACTTTATTGTTTATAACTTACAAAACCCTTTACTGTACTTAACATAATATATGTTATCGGACAATATAAAACATTAAAAACTATTAAGATTTAAAAAAATAAGGATTTTTAATGGACTTTTAAATAAAAAAGCAGTCTGAAATTTTAAAGTTTAAAAAATCCAGACTGCTTTAAAAGTTGAGATTTTGTCTAATTAAATTGTCATTGTTTCAGTTGAAATACCCATGTCTTTAAGCAAGTCAAGATAAGGATCAGGCACAAGTTCTTCAACATTTACCATTTTCTTGACATCCCAGTCCCCTTTGGCAATTAAAATAGCTGCCGCAATAACCGGAGTACCTGCAGTATAACTGATAGCTTGAGATTCTACTTCTTCATAACAAAATCTATGATCACATACACTATATATTAAAAACTCTTTCCTGCGTCCATCTTTTGTTCCTACTATCAAATCTCCTATACAAGTTTTACCTCTATAGTAAGGAGCAAGAGTTTTAGGATCAGGGAGACAGGCTTTTACCACTTTCAAAGGTACTACTTCAACTCCTTCAGCCGTTCTTACAGGTTTTTCCGACAAAAGTCCTATATTTTTAAGTACATTGAAACAATTTATATAGTGATCACTGAACCCCATCCAAAACCTTATTGAATTTGCATCAATATTTTTTGAAAGAGAGTGAATTTCATCATGACCGGTTAAATATATAGTCTGCTTGCCCACTACAGGAAAATCGTATACTTTCTTTTCAGAATGAATTGGCTTACACACCCATTGTCTGTCTATCCATGTCCAAACTTTTACGAATTCTCTGAAATTTATCTCAGGATCAAAATTTGTAGAAAAATATCTACCATGATTTCCGGCATTGACATCCATAATATCTATCGTATCTATGTCGTCAAAAAAATGCCTCTTCGCATACGCTACATAAGCATTTACAACGCCAGGATCAAATCCAGCGCCCAAAATTGCAGTTATACATTTATCCTGACAGCGGTCTTTACGTTTCCACTCATAGTTTGCATACCATGGTGGATCTTCGCACACTTTATTCGGTTCTTCGTGTATTGCCGTATCTATATATGCTGAACCGGTTTCTATACAAGCTTCCAGTATCGACATATTGCAAAATACCGACACTAAATTTACGGTAATGGAAATTTTAAGATCTTTCATCAACTTTACCATCTCGGGAATATTTAAAGCATCTATTTGTCTGATTTGTATTTTTTTTGAAGTATTCTTATAATTCTTTTTGCGTTCTATGCTTTCCAATATTTGCTCGCAGTTTTCAAGCGAACGCGAAGCTAAATAAATATCTCCAAATAAATCATTGTTTTGCGCAAGTTTATGGGCAGCAACATGAGATACGCCGCCCGCTCCCAACAAAAGTATGTTTCTTTTTCCCATCTCCGGTAAATCCCTCCTCACGACAAATCTTTTAAAAAGTCATTATATAAAAACTTCTTTATAATTTCCATTTTCCCATCGAGTTTCTTAACGACAATGGAAGGCATTTTAAGTCCGTTAAACCAATTTTTCTTAACCATCGTATATCCAGCAGCATTGGCAAAATGCACTGTAGAACCGACTTTAAGTTTGTCCGCAAGCTTATACTCGCCGAATATATCTCCGGCAAGACAAGATCTGCCGGCAATAATATATTCGTTTTTACCATCTTTAGCATTAATTTCTGCAGGAGTTCTATATATAAGCAAATCAAGCATATGCGCTTCAATAGAAGCATCAACTATAGCGATATCTTTTACATTTTTTACAATGTCTAAAATTGTAGTAATAAGCTCGCAACTTTTTGTAATTGCGGTTTCACCTGGTTCCAAATAAACCAAAACGTTATGCTTCTTGCTAAAGCTTTTTAATTTTTTACAGAATTTATCCAAAGGATACCCGTCTTTTGTAAAATACAATCCGCCGCCAAGGCTAACCCATTCGACTTTATTTAAAACTTTCTCATATTTTGCAGCTATTTCATCGAGCATTACGCTAAAACTTTTAAAATCATCATTTTCGCAGTTATAGTGGAACATCAATCCGCTTATCTTATCTAAAACCGACATAATTTCTTCTTCCAAAGTGACACCGAGCCTTGAATATTTTCTTGAAGGATCAGCCAAATCAAAACGCGAATAACTTATTCCCGGATTTATTCTTAAACCAACCTTAATATGTTTTATATCATTATAAAACATATTAAGCTGCGATACGGAGTTAAATATAATTTTGTCAGCAATATTTTTCAGCGCTTTAACATCGTCCGAAGAGTAAGCGACGCTGAAAGCATGCGTTTCTTTTCCGAACTTCTCATGGCCAAGTTTTGCTTCATAAAAGGAACTACTAGTTGTGCCATCCATGTATTTACTCATTAAATCAAACACAGCCCATGTAGAGAAACATTTCAACGCCAGAACTGATTTAGCTCCGCTATTATCTCTTACATATTTAATCTTCTTCAGATTTCTAAGTAATTTTCTTTCGTCAATCAAGTAATACGGAGTTTCTATTTTTTTATTCATTCTATTCCCAAAAATAAGAGACTGCGCGTTTTATCCCTTTTTCTCTAAAATATGTAAAAATTCATAATTATGTTCTGATTTATAATTTCTGTTTTCCGTCTTATCTGATTTAAACCTTTGATATTTTTGTTTCACTAATCACTTTAATTTCTTTTATATTCATCAACCCTTCGTTATTATAACTTAAAAAAATATATCTGAACTGCCTTGTATTATAAGGAGGATCTAAATACAATATATCTCCAGAAATTTCTTTAATTAATTTATTGCTATCTTTATTATAAACTTTATGCCTATTGTTGTTTACTTCAAAAAAAGCAGGTTCCAAGACAATATCCTTTAATGATTGCTTTATACTCTTGAGAAATGCTCCATATATAGATGCAAAATATGAGAAAGTTTTAAATAAAGTCGAATGGGTTAGCCTTGGCGGCGGATTGTATTTTACAAAAGACGGGTATCCTTTGGATAAATTCTGTAAAAAATTAAAAAGCTTTAGCAAGAAGCATAACGTTTTGGTTTATTTGGAACCAGGTGAAACCGCAATTACAAAAAGTTGCGAGCTTATTACTACAATTTTAGACATTGTAAAAAATGTAAAAGATATCGCTATAGTTGATGCTTCTATTGAAGCGCATATGCTTGATTTGCTTATAACCTTTTTAACTTCTTTCTTAAATAGTCTTCAGGACAACACCTGTACCCGCAAATAAATCGCAGAATATCATATTTGACAGATTATGTCCGACAATAGAATACACCGTTTCTTTTATAAAAGATAATAATTTGTATTTTGATCCGATATAGTTCATTTATCAGCTATTCTTCCTTTTCATTAGATAATATCATTGAAAACTGATTTCTTGACTTTGCCAACTTAGATTGAGTTGAAAACACAACTTGAGACATAAATTCTATAACATTCAAAATCTGACTATCAATATTTTATTTCCACTTTTCACTTCCTTTGTACCAATAATATATTCCTAGAAAATCCCCACGAATATTATTACTTACACATTTTTCACAATATCTTGACTTGAGTAAATTATTCGGTCTGGTCAGTAAAATAAATTTACTTTTTATCATTTCTTCACTCATATTGTCATTATTAATATTTTCATCTTTTGACCATCTTATTTGTGGAAATTTATGGTCTACTTCAAGTTCTCCTTATAACATCGCTTCTTCAAAACCATATATTTCTTTTACTTTTTTTGATAGTTTAAGCGATATACCCGATCTTAATTTTGTTTCTTGCAAGATTTCCAAAGATTTTAGTTTTCTATGAATAGTTTTATTATTACATTTTTTACAAAAAACTTTTTTATAGAATTTCCCCTCTTCATCAGTGTCCAACTGTATTCCTTTTTGTCTCCATATCTGCCAAGTTTTTGCTTGACTTGAGTTAAGTCCACATTTTGCACAATTTTAAAAAGAAAATAGTCGCTTTTGAGCGGCTCTACACTTCCACATAAAGTTCACTCCAAACTTTCCTCTATTTCCTTCAATATTTTTTATTACAATTCCCTTTAACTTTACTTTAAAATTTTTTTATCATATCCATGCAATAAAAACTTAAAGGAACAACTTCACTTTTTTATATATATCGCCAATAACTAATGCAAAATATTTATTTGTCTCCAAATATTACAACAAATTTTCGCATACTGTTTTTCATAATAGGCATCTTGCATATTACCTTTTATGTAATCAATCATATTCTTATTTATGTTAAAACCTATATATCTGCGATTTAATTTTTCACATTCATACAATGTCGTACCACTTCCTGCAAATGCCTCTAAAACAATATCATTTTCATTCGTGTACCTTCTTAATTAACTGACTTGGTATCTGTAGAATAAAATCACCATGATAAATATTCTTGTGTTTTTCGATTTTCTTTCTCTCTTTAATATTTTCTTCATTTGAAAATATATTCGTATGACCTTTATTCATAAACTCTCAAATTGTAAATGATTTAATCTATATTCAAGACATTAAAAAATTCTCTCAAGCACTTCCAAAACTGACATTCCGGGCTTTATTCCGACTTTCTGCGCATGCGTAGTAGAACTTACAATATTTTTTTTCAACATACCGTCAACAGTTTTTACACCGGTGACGACAGCCGCAATATTTCTCATTCTTTCAGCAGTTTCAAGGTTCAAATATCCGCACATTATAAAACCGTTATTTCCTTTTATAAAAACCAAATTGCTGCCGCTGAATAATTCACACTCAAAACCATAATACTTTTTTCTTTTTACAATGAACTCTTTTAATTGCATTTTCCCCTCTTTTTACAGCTTAGTTCATTATGACTTTAATAAATCTCTCACCACCGAACACCGCAATTAGCAACAGAACTATATAGAATTTTTTAACAATCTCCATTCAAATCAAATTATTTTAAATAAAATTTGACCGTTTGATCAAAATTTGCTAATCTTAAAAAGTTTTAAAATTAAAAACAACAGAGAAACAAACAAATGAATTACAAATTTTGGTTCTGGGTTGTAAATATCGTTTCAACAGTCTTAAGATTCCTTGTAACAAGCAAAATTGATATTACAATAGACGAAGTTTATCGACATTTAAATCTTTTTTATTTTGACCATTCGCCGATTACAGCATATTTGACTAAAGCATCAATACTCATTTTCGGAAACAATGAACTTGCAGTAAGATTTCCTACAGCTTTAATTTTCTTTTTTATATGCTGGATTTTCTTTATATGCACAAAAAAACTTTACAATGAAAGAACAGCTTTTACAGGAGTGTTATTGCTGAATATTCTGCCCGCTTTTTCGCTTTGGGGATTCGCCATTACTCTGCTGAATTCTCTTTTTGCCTTCTTTTGGATATCGACATTACTTGTCTTTATCATATTAATTGAAACCGACAATAAAAACTACTGGTACTTACTCGGCATTATAACAGGTTTTACAATGCTTTCAGGATATAATAACGCACTAATATCTTTTTCAGTCTTTACACCCCTCATTCTTTTGCCGTCGCACAGGTATTGGTTTAAAAGAAAAGAGCCGTATTTAGCACTTATTATATCCGCATTAATATTTTTGCCAGTAACAATATGGAATATTGGAAACAACAGTTTAAGCCACAGCACCGGTATCTTACCGCCAAAATTCTCTCTCACTCTTTTAGAAACATCACTCGCTGTGCAGGCATGCTACTATATATCCCCGTTTCTGTTTTTAATTTTTATTGCCGCTGCGCTTTTATGCGTAAAAGAAGTTTATCAAAAAAAAGACCGTGCCGCTATCATTATTGCATGTTTTTCATTCCCCGCTTTTTTCACGATAAAAGGAATTGCCGTTTTTAACGAAATATTGCCGCACTGGACTACTGCAACAGGCTATTTGGTTTTGTCAATTTACGCAGTTCATTTAACATTAAAATTCTGGCATATAAAATGGTTCAGAGTATACTCTTATGCGGCATGGGGATTTGCACTGTTTACACTTATCACAGTTTCGATGCATACATATCCGACAGAAAAATTTTTGCCCACTAATCAAAGACATGTTATTTCTGAACCTGAAAAAATCTATATAAAAAATGAATTTCACAATTGGGGAAATACAGTAAGAATAATGAACCTAAAAGAAAAACCTTTTATATTTATGTATAAAAGTTATCCTGCAAGCAAATTTGTATCTAGCGATAATAACGATGCTTACGGCATACAGCAGAAATACTTAAATTCTCATACTGCAGATGTCTTAAAACCAGAGAAAGATTTGCGGCAAAAACTTATAGAATTTGATCACAGTGTTTTTAAATTCATAAACTCCAATTTAAAATCCAAATTTTTAGACTTTTACATATCACTGATATCTTATTGCGATTCCACGTATTTTAATTTGAGTTTTTTTGTGATACTAATAATATCCATAGGAATACTCTGGAACAATAAGAAAGAGCGTTTTTGGACTGCCCTGATCTTCTTAGCAAGCGTAGTGGCAATAGGAGCTGTCATAACGTTTTTCTTAAAATATTATTTTGAAAGACCGCGTCCTTTAAAAGTATTAGGGGACAAAAATGTAAACACATTCTTTGAAAAACTATACTTCAATGCCTTTCCGTCAGGACATGCGCAAATTGCGTTTTCTATATGTACTTTTATGTTTATAGTAGTAAAAAAATATTGGTATTGGTACCTGATTCTAGCTTTAGGAGTAAGTTTCGAGAGAATATATGCAGGATCTCATTTCCCTTTTGACGTTTTGGCAGGAGCAATAATAGGAATAATTTTCTCTTATGCAACGGTCGCTTTGTTCAGGCAATATTTTAAAATATAACATCATTTCGCCACTTTTACGTTAAAATCAGGATTTAAAACATTTTAAATGGCAAAACAGAAATACTGTCTTTTCACGCTACTATTAAAGACTACACATTTATCACTCCTATCCGCCGTACCGGTCAAAACGCCTGCTCCGGGCATTGGATAACCTGCTGTAAGCTCATCTGGCATTGCCTACTACCTATTTGCTAACTGTAACAAAACTATTTAGTTCTCATGTGTTTTGCGCATCATCGGTAAATATTTTATCTTTATAAAAAAGATTTACAGATCAAGTTTGTACGTTAAAATCTTTTTTGTTTTCTTATTTTCTGATTTGAGATATGTATAATTTAACTTACAATTTAGGGATATATACTGCTTCAAACTCAAAACCATATTGTCTTGATTTATCTATATTTTAACTTGAAATCTCTCATTAGCATAATCCTTTACTATCAATAAATAATAAGCGGTTTGCCAACTTTACTTTATTATGTGAATATTCAGTGTCAAAATTCATTCGATATGCCATGTTCAAGTTTTAAATCCGGATTTCCGTACATTCTATAATCCGGCTAATTCCAGTAAAGATATGTAAAGACAGGTGATCTCCATACTTTTCTCTATAATCTTTCCAATTGGAAAATTGAACTGTATATTAAATAGCATAATTTCTCATACTTTTATTTAAACTACATCCTGATAAATTTTCATTGTTAGAGAATATACGCTAAGATTTAAAAAGCTTTTATCAGCCATATTAAAAGCACTTTATGTATTTATTATTATCTTTCTGTTCATTTTTTAGAGTAGGAGATGACAACTGTCTGGGAACTCCATATTTACTTTCATAAATATTTCCGCTCAAAGATAACTTTGATTTCCCGAATATATCAAAAATGCCCGCTGAAAAAAGTATTCATACCCATCATAAACTTTGAATTTTCTCTGTCTCCACCACTTGAAATATTGAATTTGTCAGTTAAATAATAAGTATCATTAAAACAAGACTAAATGTATTAAAAGTCCCGTAAGACACTGAAACGTCAACAACCGGAGAGATTTCAGTTGCTTTTTTTGTTATAACGACGTTAGCACCTAATCCAAAAGCACCCGTTCCATAAGCTGCCACGCCCAAACCTCTTATAATTTCAACTCTTTCAATAATATTTTACCGGTATTGCTGTACGCCTACTCCTCTCCTATATCGTTAATTCTGCCCCGTCAACTGCTAACACCAAAGCCTACGAAGAGATGCGCCGCGTATTGAAATACTCGCATTTGCACCTGTTGTCCCGTTACTTTTAAAATCGATACCAACCTGATTTTGCAAAAGTTCGTCGAGTGTTTCAAAGTATCTCTCTTTCATAGTTTTCTGCGCAATAGCAATAACGTAATATTTGCAGGAAGTTTTTTATACCTCTCATCATACTTTGTTAAAGTTACAAAAATATCCTGCGCTAAAACAATATTCGCCGCAAAAGCAAGGTAAAATAGGACACTTAATATTTTTTCATTTCTCACTTTTTACCTCTTTCCGGTTTTACTCACCGGTATAACATATGGTCTATTTGAAATCGGGTTTGTTTTTACAACAACTGTCGTATTGTAAACTCTTTCAATATCTCTATAATTTAAAACTTCTTCAGCTGTTCCCTGCCTGCAAACCGAACCATTTTCTATTAAAACCAGTTTGCTGCAGAATTCGCCTGCCGCATTCAAATCATGCAAACTTAAGATTATCGTTTTATCACATTTTTCATTTAAATCTTTTAAAATCTCTAAAATATCATTCTGATTTCCTATATCCAAATGCGATGTAGGCTCATCAAAAACAATAATATCAGTTTCCTGGACTAAAACTTGAGCTATTAAAACTATTTGCTTTTCTCCTCCCGAAAGTTCGTTGATATTTTTCTCTGCAAAGTTTTTTATACACAAAAAGTTCATAACTTTTTTTATTGCAGCATAATCGTCATCTGACGGAATTTTAAACATATTCATATAAGGATATCTTCCAAACATAATAAATTCAGAGACGGTAAAAGATAATGAAGTATCTATGTGTTGAGGTAAAAAAGAAATTGTTTTTGCAAATTCTTTTCTTGAAAAAGAATTTATATTTCTACCATCTATAAACACATTTCCGGAATATGGTTTAATTAAATTACAAAGAACTCTTAATAAGGTGCTTTTGCCCGTACCGTTTTTTCCGATTATACCGAAAAAATCTTTTTTATCTATATCGCATGAAATATTTTTTAAAATTTCTTTATTTAAGTAGCCTGCTGAAATATTTTCTATTCTTATCACAATATTTGAGTCCTTTTCAAACTTGCCGTTTAGTTTGCGGTCAATACCGCTCTTTTTATTTTCTATCCGGTTTTAGAAGTAAACAAATAAAGAATAACCCGCCTATTATGCTTGTAATTACGCCGACGGGGATTAACACTGGCGAAAACAACATTCTGCTTAAAGTATCGCAAAGCGGTAAAAAAAACGCTCCGGCAAAAGCTGAAGCCGGTATCAAAATTACATTATTAGTCCCTGTAATTTTTCTCATTATATGCGGTATCATTAAACCGACAAAACCTATAACACCGCAAATTGAAACTGTTGCCGCCGTAACAAAGGATGCCGTAAGAAATAAAAACTTTATATTTCTTTCAATATTTATACCGAAAGTTTTTGACTTTTCACCGCCCAAAGACACAGCGTTGATAATATTTCCCGATAAAGACAAAATTATTATGCTTATAAGCACAACAACAGTAATAAACGGAAGCAATCTCTCATCAAAAGACGAAAAATTTCCCATAAGCCATAAAAAAGCAGTCTGCACACTGTTTTCAGTCGATAACGCAAACATAAGCATTACAGCAGATGAAAAAATATAACTCACAACTATGCCTGATAAAATCATTGCATTGGAATTAAATCTCTTCTGCATACTCAGTAAATACACAACCGATACTGAAACTATCATACCGGCAAAAGCGCAAAAAGGAATAAAAAAACTCCTTATAGCTGCAAGACCGGAAATAAAAGCTACCGATGTGCCCAAAGACGCTCCACCTGAAATGCCTAAAGTAAAGGGATCTGCCAGCGGATTTTTTAATATTGCCTGAAACACACAACCGCTTATAGCAAGCCCCGCGCCTACCATACAAGCCATAAAAATTCTCGGGAGACGTATCTGTTTTATCATTACGACAACATTCCCATCTGCGCCCTCAAATAATGCCTTTACAACATCAACAAATGATATTCCGTCTAAACCGATTGTTAAAGAAAATAAAAACACTACAAGAACCGATACCGGCATTAATATATAAACAAACAAAAACTTCTTATTTGCCATTAAAAGACATCCTCATAAATAACTTTTGCAAGTATTGCCACCCCTTTTACAAATGTCAGCGGCGTAGGCGTAAATATGTCACCGGCATAAATCATAATAACTTTACTATTTCTTACGGCTTTTATCATTTTATATTTGTTCCAGTTTCTTATTTCTTCACTGTTGATATCTACACCAGCATTTACAAGCACTATAATATCAGGGTTACGTTTAATAATATCTTCAATATTAACAGCAAGATATCGCATATCAGCATCTTTATACAAATTTACGGTTTTAGTATAGTAATTGTAATCGTTTACAAAACTCTGTTTCCCTGCCGTGTACAATGGTCTTGCTCCTATTTCCCAAAATACTTTTAACCTGTTAAGAGCATTTATTTTACCATAAACTTCTTCTATCGAATGCTTTGCAGCATTTATTATTTTTTCTGCTTCTTTTTTTCTGTCAAGTTTTTTTGCCAGATTATAATAATTAACGCATATCTCGTTAAAATTTTTTGCTGTTTCCACAACGTACACTTCAAAACCGAAACGCTTAAGTTGTTCAACCACCGCTTTACTGTTTCCTTCTTTAGTCGAAATAATTAAATCGGGATTAAGTAAAGCTATTTTTTCTATATCAGGTTCTAAAAGCGTACCTATAATTTCTTTTTCAGTCATTCCTTTAGAGCAATAAATTGTTATGCCTTTAACAAATTGTTCAACTCCGAGTTCATAGAGGCTTTCTGTAATTGACGGCGCCAGAGAAATAATACGCCTATATTCTTCAGTACAAGCAATATCTGCAAATAAAAATAGAAATGCGATAATATAAACAATTATTCTCATAAACAGTATACAACCAATCCCAGATATAATCCACTTAATTTTAAATATGTTTTTTTGTCGTTTCTGCATATTTAATGTCACAATAAGTAAGCGGCATTTCAAACTAACATATTAATATTCTATACCTCTTTGCGACTGTACTCCCTTTTTATAAGGGTGCTTAATCTCTTTCATTTCAGTAACTAAATCCGCAATATCAATCAACGACTGCGGAGCACCTCTGCCAGTTACTATTACATTTGATTTCTGTGATAACCGTTTTATAATATCAATAAATTCATTTTCATCAATGAATTTATCCCTTAATGCGATGTTAAATTCTTCCAAAACAATTAAATCATACTTTTCAGGAACATCGGCAAGGTCTCTCAATTTTTTCACAGCGGAACGGCATTGACTTACAACTTTATCAAGATTAACACCTTTAATACAGTCCGGATGTTCTTTTGCGAAGGGGAAAAAATCTAAATTGTCTAATTTAACTAAAATTTTCTGTTCTCCGTAAAAATTCTCGCCTTTAAACAATTGTATAAGGCAAACTCTAAATTCATACCCTAAAGAACGAATTATCTGCCCTACAGCAGAAGTTGTTTTTCCTTTGCCATTACCTGTATTTAAAATTATCATGAATACCCTCTTGATAAAATGTCCACTGTTTATGTGCAGTAAACAAGTTAATAATAGCTATGAATAAATCATTAAGTCGTACAGAAAGAACTAATCATGGTTATAGGACAAATATATTATTAGTCGTCTTATAAGTGGAATAAGACAGGGGGGGGTATAGGTTTTTTAACTTGCCTTTCAACTTATCGTACTTCTTTACTCTCTGCTAAAGCTTCAATTCCTGTTTTTCAATCCGCTCTGTCAGACTGGGATTTATTTTCATTGGCGGTTCTCAAGTTTTATGTCTACACTTTAAGGCTTTTTATAGTCTCAGTTTCTTCGTTAATTGTTTCCGTCTGCTTGGTTTATCTGATTTTCCTGCTGCGCTTAAGACAGTCCTTCACTGGCTTGTAAAATAAAAACGACATACTGCAAATAAAGATAATAGCTGTGTTTTCTGCTTCGTTTATATTTTATTCATCATCCTTGCTTTTATACTAAAATTATACTTGTTTGCACACATTATTTATATATCCGCATCATTTTATACTTAGAGTCACTGTAGTTTCATTTTCTTTTGCGGCGGTTTCCTTTGTTTAAGCATCATCTATATATATGTTACAAATGAGCCCTCAACTTCTCGGGTTATTTCAATTTTTCTTTTTCTTCCTTTGTCTCCTTTTTTCATGCGTATACCCTAACTTTTTTAGCATTTATAACTTATCCGCAACAACGGGCAGTTTTTTATTGATAAGTTTGCAAGCAGATTGATATATTTTTTTTGTATATTTTATAATTATTGCGTATATTCTAACACATTATTCCCCGGCGGATTATCTTTTTCATCCGTATAATCTAGACCTTGATTTTAATTTTATGTTACAAATTCAAATAATACAAGTAATAGCAGTCATATAAAAGACCTTGTTTGACACCCAAAAGACAAAAGATAAATATTGAATTATTAAATGTATTTTGTCAAGTTTTCCTATAATACAAACAAAAAAGGAGAATAACAGCTTATTAACTTTTTTGAGTTCAATTTGACATTTATTATAATTGTTATAAATAGTGTTGTTGTATATAGAGCATCTATTAGCAAAACATATGTGAATTTCTATACAGGGCAATGAAAACGAAAAAAATTAGCTTTAGTAGTTATGTCGCGTGTTGTTTTATTGCGTTTATTCATTTAAATTCGATTGTGAAAGGGCTAAACAGAGATGTAAATACTACAGAGCATACTATTAACCAGACAAGAGAGGGGTGGGGGGGGGGTAACTCTGGTCAGAGTTGGGAAATATCCCTTGCAGGGGATGGTCAGGCTATGGTCCTGCTTATCTTGATTGCAGAGACAAAGCAACATATAAACAATTAAAAAATGCAACTTCTTGCTTTTTTCGAGGTTTTCAAATTTCCCCACTTACATATAGAGCATAGCTTGATGTAAGTCGTCTTTATAAGCTAAAATACTGCCTGTAGAAAAAACGAGAAACAATAAAAACTTACTTAGCAACTTTTGCTAATTTAGGTGTATCTTTAAACAGTTCTGCTACAGCGCCGATTGAAGCGGTAACTCCGGATGTTTCTAAAGGCATGAAAATTTTTGTCGCCTGCCCGTCGGCAACCTTACCAAGCGCTTCAAGGTATTTGATAGCAATAAGATCATTAGTCGGCTTGCCTTCGTGTATTGCGTTATAAACTACTTCAATTTTATATTTTTCGGCTTCTGCAACTTTTCTTATTGCTTCAGCTTCGCCAGTAGCTTCCAAAATCTGTTTCTCTTTTACAGCTTCTGCATCAAGAATAATTGCTTGTTTTGCGCCTTCCGCTTTAAGAATTGCAGCTTGTCGTAAACCCTCTGCTTCCAGAATATTTGCTCTTTTCTCTCTTTCAGCTTTCATCTGTTTTGACATAGCATCAGTTATATCTCTGGGAGGATCAATTTTTTGTATTTCGACTCTTGTAACTTTTACGCCCCATTTATCTGTAGCTTCATCCATTACAACTCTCAGCTGAGTGTTAATTTTCTCTCTTGATGTGAGAGTACTGTCCAATTCCATATCACCGATTACATTTCTCAAATTTGTTTGCGCAAGTTTTAAAGCGGCAATTGCAAAATTCTCAATATTATAAACAACTTTTACAGGATCTGTAACCTGAAAATAAACAATTGCATCTACAACCACAGAAACATTGTCTTTTGTAATAACGCTTTGCGGCGGAACGTCAATAACACGTTCTCTCATATCAACTCTCAGAATTCTCTGAAATATCGGAATAATAATATTTGCACCAGAGTCTTTTGTGCCTGTATATTTACCTAAAGTTTCAACAAGCCCCTTTTCGTACTGCCTTATTATTTTTACTGAATTTGCTATAAAAATAACTGCAAAAGCTACAATTGCCAAAATAAGCACTGCCATTATGACCTCCACTTTTACTTCTCTGTTACAATTTTCTTAACAAAATAAAAATAAATCTTTGTAAATTATTAAATTATCAAGAAATAGTATTTATCCGCATCATTTTCTAACCGTAAGAGTCGTTCCATCAATATTTTTTATTTTTACTATTTCACCTGTTTCAAGTTCCAGATCGGATTCGGCCCTCCATATTTCGCCTGAAACTTTTACAAGTCCGGTTTTTAAAGGCGTTATTTTTTCAGTGACTACCGCTGTTGCTCCTATAAGTACATCAATATTTGAATTTACAGTTTCAGATTTGCTCATCACTCTTTTAAATATCGGTCTTATAAGGTACAGGGATAAGATGGAAACAACTATAAAAATAATAAATTCAATCCAGCTTGAAAAATTAAAATAAGCCGACGCTGCCGCAAAGACAGAACCTGTGGCAAGACAGGTAAAGAAAAAAACCGATGAAGTTAATATTTCAAAAATTATAAGAACAGCCGCAATTATAAGCCACGTAATCCAAATCATATTATCCTCCAACGCTTAACTGGCCAATATAAGAACAGTGCCTTGCCCTTTATATATTTATCAGACAGGGGCCCCCAAAAACGTGAATCAAAAGAAAAATCTCTATTGTCACCCATCATCATATAATGTCCCTCTGGAACGACTACAGGTCCAAAATTATCTCTTATAAAAAACGTAGAAATTAAAGTAAATTTACCTTTTTCCCAAGCTTTTTGATATTCTTTCCGAGTATTAAATAAATTGAATTTCTGAAAAATCGCATAGTCGCCAAAAGTTGCATATGTATCATTTATAAATATATTATTTATATACAATTTTTTATCTTTTATTTCAACTTTATCGCCTGCCACGGCCACGCATCTTTTTATATAATCTTTTTTTATTCCTGACTCTCTTTCGGAAATTGTCAAAGCTTCAGGAGGACACTGGAAAATAACAATATCGCCGCGTCTTACTTTTTTTAAAGCTGCATACTTCTTTCCGTTAGAAGTAAACGGAATGCGGAACCCGTAAATAAATTTATTTGCAAAAAGGTGGTCGCCTTCTAAAAGAGTTTCTCTCATACTGCCTGACGGAATTTTGAAAGCCTGTATAAAGAAAAACATAATAAAAGACGCTATTATAAGAGCGGTCCATCCCGTATCAAGCCATGAATAGACTTTTTTAAAAAGTCTTTGCGATAGCGATGTTTTAAAATATTTTTTTACGGCAAGCATAAACATAGCTGTAAAAAAAAGAACGCAGCCTATAAGAAAAAGTCTCAGTTCCATATAATTATAATCCTCTTAAGTAAAACAGCAAACAAACCGGTGGGCAGACGGCACAGATCGCCGCAATGCCTGTATCTACACACACACGTCCTTCGATTGCTACCCGTCTATTTTCAATACTGCAATAAAAGCTTCTGGCGGTATATCCACTTTACCGAACCGTCTCATTTTGCGTTTACCTTCTTTTTGTTTCTCAAGAAGTTTGCGTTTCCTTGTTATGTCGCCGCCGTAACATTTTGCAAGAACGTCTTTGCGTACTACCGATATGGTTTCTCTGGCAATTATTTTATTATTTACTTTTGCCTGTATGGGAACTTCAAACATATGCCTAGGGATAATATCTCTTAATTTTTCAGTGAGATAATGCGCAATGGACTGTGCTTTATCTTTATGAGTTATAACGGTAAAAGCGTCGACAACTTCTGCATTTATCATAATTTCAAGTTTGACTAAATCCCCAAGTTGCGGATTAATATGCACATAATCAAAAGAAGCGTACCCTTTTGAAGCCGATTTTAAAGCATCATAAAAACCGATAATAATTTCCGCAAGTGGTATATGATACTTCAATATCACAATTTTAGTGTTCATATATTTCATCAGCATCTGCTTTCCTCTTCTTTTCCGGCATAAATCAAGTATAGAACCCAGATAATCTACGGGACAGACTATCGTTGCTTCAACGTAAGGCTCCCAAATTTCTTCAATATCTGAACTATTAAGAAATTTTGCAGGATTGTCTATTTTGACAAATTTATCTTTAGACTTTGCTTTGTATATAACATTCGGAGCCGTAACCAATATGTTTAAACCAAACTCTCTTTCGAGTCTTTCTTTAACTATCTCTAAATGCAGAGATCCCAAGAATCCGCACCTGAATCCAAAACCCAAAGCAACCGAAGTTTCAGGAAAATAAACAAGTGAAGAATCCGAAAGTTTTAATTTTCCCAAAGCCGTTTTTAAACCGTCATACTCAGAGGTCATGTTAGGATAAAGTCCCGCAAAAACAAAAGGATTTATTTCTTTATATCCTTTATGTGGATGTCTTGTTGGATTTTCGCTTTCGGTAATCGTATCGCCGATTTTTATGTTGTGTATATCTTTTATTCTAGCAACCACATATCCGACTTCGCCTGATGAAAGTTCGTCGGATTCAATCATTTTCATTTTTATATATCCGACTTCAAGCACTTCATATTCTGCATCAGACACCATAAATTTCACTTTCATGCCTTTCCTTATTTTTCCTGCAAAAACTCTTATAATGACTATAACGCCGCGATAAGAATCGTAGAATGAATCAAAAACTAAAGCCGACAGCGGATCCTCTTTTACAACTTTTGCCGGAGGAACATTTGCGATTACGGAGTCAACTATCTCTCTTATGCCTAAGCCCTCTTTTGCACTTGCAAGTATGGGGTCTGCGTCAACTTCAAGTCCCTCTTTCATCTGCTCGTATGCACTATTTGCATCGGCAGTAGGCAAATCTATTTTATTTATAACCGGTATGATTTTAAGTTTTGCGTTTCTTGCAAGCATAGTATTTGCGAGTGTCTGGGCTTCTACGCCCTGTGTTGCGTCAATTACCAAAATTGCACCCTCGCATGCGGCAAGAGATCTTGAGACCTCATAAGTAAAATCCACATGACCGGGAGTGTCAATCAGATTAAGTATATACTTTACGCCGTTCTTGTCTGTATAATCCATTCTTACAACTTTGGCTTTTATGGTTATTCCTCTTTCTCTTTCAAGTTCCATATCGTCAAGAATCTGATCTTTCATTTCCCTGCGGGAAATTGTCCCAGTATATTCAAGAAGCCTGTCAGCAAGCGTACTTTTCCCATGATCTATATGTGCTATAATGCAAAAGTTTCTTATATTAGACATCTTTTTTTTCCTTAAACGCGGTTTGCTCGCCGGAGAGTTTTTCCTTTTATTAAAATATGACTAAAAAAACAACAGTGCGGATCAGTACTCAAACTGAGTTTGTCCAAAATAACGACAAAAGATAAAAAGATAATAACAATTTGGAAATATTTCCCCTTTTTTCTTTAAGAGATGAGAAAAGATATTTTTATTGCATTTGAATAGTACTTATAATTTTTGAGATTGAATCTCTATCACCGCAATTTAAAATTTCTTCTGCAATTCTTTGGACATTTCCAAAAGAAATATTTCTTATAACTCTTTTAATTTTTGGAATCTGTGCCGACGCTACGCTGAATTCATCAAGTCCTAATCCCAAAAGAACAGGTGTATAATACGGATCTCCTGCCATTTCACCACACATACCTACGGCTATTCCAGCTTTATGACTTTCATCTATAATTCGCTTAATAAACCTTAAAATTGTGGGATGCAGCGGATCATAGAGACTTGCAACGTTTTCATTTACTCTGTCAACGGCAAGCGTATACTGTATCAAATCATTGGTTCCTATTGAAACAAAATCAACTTCTTTGGCTATAGCCTCGATTATCATAGCAGCGGACGGCACTTCTATCATTGAACCTACTTCTATTTTTTCATCAAATTTTATATGTTCTTTCTTTAAATCTTGTTTTACTTTTTCAAGAATTCTATTGGCTTCATGGAGTTCCTCAAGTGTCGATATCATAGGGTACATAAGTTTGATTTTCCCATAAGCCGACGCTTTAAGAACAGCTCTTAACTGATCGACAAAAATATCGGGATATTTAAGACAGAGTCTTATAGCTCTTAGACCTAAAAAAGGATTTTCTTCATGTTTCATACTTAAAAGACCCATTCTTGTAAGCTTATCACCACCCAAATCAATAGTCCTTATAATGGTAGGATAAGGCGATATTGCTTCCGCAACCTTGAAGTATTCTTCAAAATGATCTTTTTCAGACGGCATAGTCTTGCGATTAAAATACATAAATTCCGTTCTGTAAAGACCTATGCCCATTGCCCCGCTGTCTAATACCGACTGTACTTCGTCAGGATTGTCAATATTTGCAAAAATTAAAACTTTATGACTATCGATTGTTTCAGCTGGCAAATCTTTTAGCTTTTCAAGTTCTTTTCTTTTTGCAAACTGCATATCGCATTCTTTTTTGTATTTCGTTAAAATTTCCGCCGACGGATTTAAAATAATTTCGCCTTTATTTCCGTCGACAATTATAGTATCACCGGTTTTTGCTTGCGAGGATATTACTTTTAACCCTGCAACAGCTGGAATCGCAAGTCCCTGCGCAACAATTGCGGTATGCGAAGTTTTTCCACCGATGTCTGTAGCAAAACCTTTAACTAATTTTTCTTTTATCGCAACGGTATCAGCAGGAGCTAAGTTATGGGAGACAACTATCGAATCTTCGTTTGAACTCGCAAGAGTTGTCCTTTGTTTTCCGAGAAGATTCCTGAGAACTTTTTTTCCTATATCTTGAATATCAAGTATTCTTTCCTTAAAATAATCATCTTTTATGGTTTCAAAAGAACGGACAATTTTATCTATAACCATAAAAACGGAATATTCTGCGTTAACGCCCTCGTCTATAAACTTATCAACATCTTTTCTTATTGACGGATCATCTAAAATTAAAAGATAAACATTAGTTATCTGAGCGTAATTTTTACCGAGAATGCCGTTAATTTTATCATGAGTTATTTTAAGTTCAGCTTTAGTTTTTTCAATAGCATCATTTAGACGTTTTTTTTCGTCTTTCCTTTCATTTTGAGGTATTTCCTTGTGAACAAGGCAAAAATCATCATTTTCAAAAAGAAAAGCCTTTCCAATGGCAATTCCCGGTGATGCTGCAACACCTTTGATGATAATATCTTTATCAGGCATTTTCTCTCCTATTCGCCAAACTTGGATTTAAACAAGTTTTCAATCGCACTTAAAACTTCGTTTTCGTCAAGGCCGTCAGCAACAAAATTTAATTTACTTCCTTGTCCCGCAGTCAAAGTCATTACACCCATAATGCTTTTTGCATCAACTTCAAAACCATCCTTTAAAATTTTAACACTAGAATGATATTCATTTATAATCTGCACAAGCATAGCTGCAGGTCTTGCGTGTAACCCCATTTTATTTAAAACAACAATGATTTTTTCTTTCATTTTTTATAAATCCTAGATAGACATTACGCGATACACGTTAATATTGTGGCATAAAACAAAAAAGTCGGACTGAATTTCTTCGGCACAAAAATTGAAAGTACAAGTACAATGCCATATATAAACACAATATTTATGGTGATTTTGGGTAATATGCTGTTTGCTGCGGGTCCAAATCCAAAAACTTTCAAGTATAAAAATAATGCGGCAGCAGAAATTATAAATTTGCTGACGTTTCCCATCTTCCATAAAAGCTTAAAATCAAATTTTGATAACCTGACAATACTTTCTCTGTCAAATATAAGACCCACAAACATAAGCCGGTATCTTACAAAAATATGTACAGCATTATAGAGAAAAATAAACAATAAAGGAACTAAAACGTTATATGCTCCAAACCAACTATCAGATGTTTTTAAAAAGATTAACATAAATACGCTTATAAGCGCCGCTAAAGGTCTTAATGTTCCCCCAAAAAAAGAATCGCCTATTGCAGCTAAAGGCCCCTCCATTGCACTTTTAACCGCACTTATGTCAGAAACTTTTTCATTACTACTGCCTTTGGCCATTTTTTGCTCCAAGTTTGCTATAATTGCAATTATCAAATTAGCCATATAAGGATGTGTGTTAAAATATTCCGTATGTCTTAAAAGTGCTTTTTTTCTTTCGTCTTTATTTAAATAAATTTTATATAAAAAAGGTTTTAATATGAATAAAAATCCAATGTTTTGCATTCTTTCATAATTCCATAATGCTTGTATGAAAAAAGCCCTTATAAACATTTTGAAATATATTTTAATCATCTCTATGCCTCAAAAACGGAGTTTTTACATTCCTGAAGTTATGTATAACCATTCCGAAACCGGATACAGGCAGCAAATACCAAGCTTTTTTAAAACACTCAAGAACAAGTTCAGAAAACTGCAAATAGATATTTGCATATATCCATCCACCTATAATCATTGCAAATATATAAAACAAAAATGCTCTTGAGACAAAAAAGAACAAACCTGAAGCTATTCCAAAATTTATCCGTCCATCTTTTCCGTTTTGTATTCCTTTCTCTACCCAATGCATTATTTTAACATTAAAGTTTCTTCCCCATACGTCTATCCATCTATATAAATACGCAAATGGAACGGCTAAAATCAAACCCCATATTGCAGCTTCATGCAAACCCATAAAATATTTACAAACCCAAAAAGTAGATAAAATGCTTATTGAGGAAATATCTATAGGCACAGCTACGCCCATAGGTATTGCATCTATCCAGATCATTTCGACTATCATTCCTATCCAAAGAGCTGTGCCAATATCATCCATAAGAAAGCCTATAAGAGAAGCGCAGAATATCGGGCTACAAATCATAAACTGTCCAAACCCTATTATATCCACAGTACATAAAGCTGCAATAAATGCAAGAAAAATGACATTTTCCGACATAATTATCCATTTATAATCGTTTTAAAATAAAACTTTTTAAGTTTTCCGGGACAGCTGATAAATTTTTTTAATCCAATCGAAGTTTCCATCTTAACAGTAACTGTGCATATAAAAAATAATTTTTATTTTACCGCCTATGCATTGATCTATATTCTTTTTCTATTAGAGGCATAATATCTTTTTTCTCATCTTCAGGAAGGATTCGTCCTTCTATTTCAACAGATTTAATATGTATTTTGTGTAGACTTTCCACATCGTTATCGTTTACGCAGAGATTGCGTAAAAGCTGTCTTTTCCCGCTTATAAAATGCATTCCGCCGACATTTACAGATTTAAAGTCCGCTCCGGCTTCTATCATATATAATATGTCAGAGGGACTTACCGCCAAAATCATAACTCTTTCTTTGTCGTATTGTCCGTTTGTAATTCCGTTTGTCGCATTTTTAAGATTTTTTATATCAAGTTTTATATTGTCTGGCACAGCCATAGTCATAAGCATTTGCTGCATAGTATCCAAAGTCACTATATCTGAAACAACTAATATGATATTAACATCTAATATTTTCAGCCACCCCTGCACTATTTGTCCGTGCACTAACCTGTCATCTATTCTCACCAAAACTATAGGCATTATTATTGTTCCTCGCTTTATTCAATAAATCGAAGTTTACAACCTTACACTGGTACGGCACAATAAAGAGCAATTGAAAAAATACATTATTTTATTTTATTAAATAACATTTTTTTTACATTTATTATACTTTTCTGTCCGTCAAGCAAGACTTTTTCCGCCAGATCTGAAACAGTTTTTGTATTTTTGCTTAAAAATATCGCGGATAATACCATTGGAAGATTGACGCCGGAAAGAATCTCCGTATTAAGAGATCTACACGTCGAAGCAGAGGCACTGCACGGACTCCCTCCAATCATGTCAGTAAGTATCAGAATTCCGTCTTCATCATTTATGCTTTTTAAAAGATTATTTATTCTATTTTGCATCTGTACTAGACTATCGTTGTCACTTTTTTTAACAACATAGAGATTAGACTGTTTTCCGGCAACAACTTCTGCGGAGTTTACAAGTTCCTGTGCCAATTTGCCGTGTGCCGAGACAACGACTTTAATCATCTTTCGGATTCTCCTATCCAAGTTTATGGTTTTAACGAATATTTATCGCTTTAAACCTCTAAGTGAGCAGTGTATTTTCATAGCTTCTTTGTAAGTCGTCACAACACAGTCAGTCGTTATTTCGTAAGCATGATTTTCTATCGTTTTAAATTGATCTGAAAGTTTAGAGTTTTTCACTCGACAAAACATGCGCCATAAAGATCAAAAATCTGGAGGAAGACGCAAAATACTTAGGTAGTCTACCTACTATTTCATCTTATCAAACATCAGTTATCATGCCGCAAAATATCCCTATGATTGAGTTTCACTTTATATTTTTTGCTCTTTAAAAATCCGGCAAGTTTCTCAGCTGTAAAAACTGATCTGTGCTGTCCTCCCGTACATCCTATCGCTATAGTCAGATGACTTTTGCTTTCTTTAATATATCCTGGAAGAGTTGTTTCTATGAGTTTTGAGAATATATTAAAGAAAACACTGAATTCTTTTTGCTTTTCTATATATTTTCTAACAGCTTCATCTCTGCCAGTTTTAAATTTCAATCCATGAACATAATTGGGATTTGTTATAAAACGCACATCATAAACTATGTCGGCATCATTTGGCAGTCCGTATTTATACCCAAAAGAAAGAATTGAAGTATTTAAGTATTGTTTTCCGGACTGGCAGATGTCTGCAAGCATTGAGATTACTTTTTTTAATTCTCCTATCGTGAGGTCTGAAGTATCTATAATTTCATCCGCAACAGTAAAAATCCTATCCATAATTTTTCTTTCAAGTTTTATTCCTTCAGACACTGATTTGCCCAAAGGATGACGGCGACGAGTTTCCGAATACCGTCTGAGCAGAACAGAATCAGTAGCATTAAAAAAAATAATTTTATAGCCGATATTTTTCTTTTTGAAAACAATAAGCAGATCTTTAAAAGATGTAAGCGATTTTCCAGCACGTGAATCTACGCTTATTGCCACATTTTTGTATCTGATGGAATCTTTAAGGCATATATCGATAAAATCAGCGACTATTTGAATAGGTATATTATCAACACAGACGAAACCGAAATCCTCAAAAATTTTTAGAGCCTGACTCTTTCCAGCGCCCGACATTCCAGAAATTATATACAATTTTATCATAGAATGTTTCTGCTTATCTCCTTTTGTAGTCTACCTCTTAAATCCATAACCGTAGAATAATCCCTTGCTTTTAAGCCTTGGGTTTAAACTTGCTGTTTCAACAATCCCAGCGATATTCCTCTGCCGGGGACTATCGGAATTGTAATTTCAGGAACTTTTACACTCAAAAATTCAGCATAATATTCGTTAATTCCCAGTCTCTCGTATTTCTTTAAGGGATCCCATTCCTCAAGTTTTATTACGAGTTCTAGAACGTTTCCTATATCGAAAAGATCTTTTACATTTATTATCCCAATGCCTCGTTTTTTACAATTTCCATGCTGCTTCCCACTAAAGTTTGCCCGGAACATTCCCTTATGTTTATGATATCATCGGCGACAAGCTTATGTCCTCTTTTACAAGTTCAAGAGCACATTCTGACTTGCCTATTCAAGTTTTCCATCTAAATACGCTTATAAACAAAGAGAAACTTAATTCCGTTCTCAAAAGTGGAATGTCAAGATCAGTAAAAACTTTCATCATTGCATCAGTCGGTTCAAGTCCTTTTGTTAAAATACAGCATACAGCATTTTTGTGAGAAAATATCTTATTTAACATTTTCACCTGAACGTCATAATCCATATGCTTTAACGCTTGTTCCTATAATCTGCATACGCTCGTATGGGAAATGTCCAAAAAATCCGGTAAGCGCAAGACCCGGTCTGTTGATAGAAGTTCAAGTTTAAAATATCCGCTCTTCTCTTTAAGAAGCGTATTTACATCTATAGTGGACATTAACAAGTATCCTCTTGCTCTATTATTTTTACAACTTCTTCCGCTGCTACGGCATCTTTTATAGCCTGCCTTAAAAATTTGTCCTTAAAGAGTCTTGAAATTTTTGACAGCGCTTTCAGATGCTGCCCCGCCACTTCAACAGGTCCGACCAAAAGGAAAATTATATGAACTAGTTCTCCGTCAAGAGAATTAAATTCTATACCCTTATGCGAAGTACCAAGCACGCCCATATGTTCCTGCAAAACATTGGTTTTTCCATGAGGTATTGCAACACCTTGTCCAATTCCTGTAGAACCGAGTTTTTCTCGTTCCCAAATAATGCTAATGATCTCGTCTGTTTTTTTGACTTTTTTTGTTTTTTTTAAAGTTTCTACAAGTTCGATGATTGCTGATTTTTTATCTGTCGACTTCATATCTATAATTATTGCATCCTTACTCAAAAAATCCATAATTTTCATTTCTTTTACCTCTCTCATATCCCATTATTTACGTTTCATTTTGATCTAAAAGAATTTAAGAAACTTTTATCTTTTGAATCTTCCATAATATCGCAAAAAAATGCTTTTTCAATGCTGTGTTTTTTATTTCTTAAAACTTTTAATCTGTCTGTTTTTTTCAGTGGATAAAATCACATGCATCCACGCATTGTCACCGTTATAGAGTTTGCTGACTTTTACAGTTTTTTCAGATATAGGAGCCAATTGAATCAGACAGTTTTAGATATCTTACCGTAATATTAATCTGCATTCTTTTCTCCTCTATTGCAAAATGATACTACCCCCCCCCTACCCCATTATGGGAATATACAAAATTTACTCTGATTATTACAATTCAGTTAATCTCTGAATTACAATAATTCCAAAACCGGTCATTGTCGTTTATTCTTTTTCTAGTTATGCTGTTTTAAGACTGTTGATAATTCTGATTTTCAAAACGCGGGTTAAATAATATACAATCACATCTTGAAATTATCGCCTAGATACACTTTTCTGGCTTTGGGATTCTCAAGCAACTCTTTTGCACTTCCTTCAAACATAATTTTCCCTTCATGAATTATATACACTCTGTCAATAATTTCGAGAGTTTCTCTGACGTTGTGATCTGTTATAAGAATACCGAGACCTTTTTCTTTTAACTTTTTAGTAACTTTCTGCACGTCATAAGTCGTTATCGGGTCAATTCCGATGAATGGTTCATCTAAAAGCAAAAATTTTGGATTTGTTATCAAAGCTCTTGCAATCTCAAGTCTTCTTTTCTCTCCGCCAGACAGTGTGATGCTTAATTGTTTGCACTGTTTTGTTAGTCCGAAATCCTCAAGCATCAAATTGACTTTTTCTTTCTGTTCAGCTTTTGAAACGGGAAGCATCTGGGCTATGGACATAAGATTATCTTCAACAGTAAGTCCTCTAAATATTGACGATTCTTGGGAAAGATATCCAATTCCGGCTCTCGCTCTCTTATACATAGGCCAGTTCGTTATTTCTGTATCGTCAAGATAAACACTACCGTCATAAGGCTTTATGATCCCGACCATCATATAAAAAGTTGTGGTTTTTCCTGCGCCGTTAGGACCGAGCAACCCTATAATTTCGCCTTGTCTTACGCTTATGTTTACACCGTTTACAATCGTTCTGTGTTTGTATCTTTTGAATAAATCTTTGGTTCTAAGTATCATTTTGTTTTATCTTCCATTTCAATTTTTCCTGCGACTCCTCCGTTCATGATTATTTTTTTATTGTCAGAGGCAATATTAAAGATCATTTCATCTGCCTCGTAAAATCCTTTTCTATCGTCATAAGAAATATGAGCAATTGGTCTTTTTTTATATTTTTGAAAGATTGCATTGAGAGTTTTCCCGTTAAAAACGGCATTATCTGAATAAACCGTACCTGATGAAGTCTCAATTATGACGTTATCATAAGCACTTAAAGTTTCCAGATTCCTGTCAATATAAATTTTCTGTGCATGTAAAATAATAGGTAGAGTTAAACTCGAATTCTGCGCAAAATATTTAGCTACGGTATTATCTCCCCAGAATTTCCCTTTTTTGTCATTTATATAATAATTTGCAAAATTCCCGCACACTTCAAACCGTTCGCCACTTTGCATTTTTGACAGCAATATAACATTATCAAACGCTGAAAGAATAGAATTTTTTTTATCATAAATCATTTTAGAAGCTGTCATAACATTTCCATCTGTAACAACTTTTGAATTGCCTTTTAGAATCGTAATTTCTCCGGCTTTTCTTACCTCCATTTCCTTTCCCGTTATAAGAGTTTTTCCAGAAATACCGCCGGCAAAAGAAATAACGGTAAATATAAAAACAATAAATAATGCAATGTTTAATTTAATCAATTAAAATCCTTTGGTTTTTAATAACTATCTTATCTAATTTTGTATCGGACCTAAAACTTGTACCGCATACAGTTCCGCTCGGTCTTGTAATCTTAACGTTATTATTACTGTAAATCAGTTCTTCTTTTGCATTATATATTAAACTCTCAGTCTGGAGATATTCATTGTTTGCGCTGTTTACGGTACACTTACCATTGCCTTTAATATCGTAAGTATCCATATTTATATCGGCACTTTCAGCAACAAAAGTTGAAATATAACTGCCTTTGTCATAAAACTTTATTACGGGGAGTTTTAAATGAGCGATATTTTCGCTTTCATTTACAATGGCAGACTCCGCTTTTAAAATCATTTCCAATTCCCCTTCATGTGTTTCCGTTATTGTAAACTCTTCTATAATCTGTTCAGCTATGGGCAGAGTTTCCTCAATAGCAGTTTTTTTCGCGCTGCAAATAAAAAACCTAAAAACAGAAAGAAAAAGAATTATAATCATTAAAAACCATATAACATATCTTTTAGAAAAATTCATAACGGTTCCCATTTTATAAGTCATGTCGATATATATCTGTTCAAAGATTTTTTCCACTTGCCTTTTGCTTTCACAATAAGTTCTATTACTTCCCTTACAACGCCTTTCCCGCCGCTGAGAACTGAAACATAATCAACATATTTTTTTACTTCTTCACAGGCATCTATAGGACATACTGAAAGTCCTGCCACCCTTAATACCGGTATATCTATTATATCGTCGCCTATATATGCCGCTTCGGACGTTTTAAAACCGTTTTCTTTTAATATTCTTTCCAAAGCCACCACTTTGCTTGTACAGTTTTGGACAAGATAATCAATGCTCATATCCTTTGCGTGTTTTTCGACCTGAAAAGACCGCCTGCCCGTTATCCATGCGGTTTTTATTTCCGGAGACATTTTTAAAAGTTCATTATATCCCATTCCATCTCTAACATTCCATATTTTTATCTCTTCGCCACTGTTTAACAATATTATTTCACCGCGCGTTAAAACACCATCGATGTCACAAGCCAAAAGTTTAATGTTTTTTGCTCTTTTTATAATATCTTTTTTATTTTTCATTTAACGGTTTTAAAATCAAAAATATGCTAGAAAACTGTTCAGTCAGTATTTTTTTTAACTTCTAAATTTCATTTTAGCACATTGTCTATAACTTTTATATATTCAAGTATCTGTTTAAAATATTTTAAGTTGACGCTGTTTGAGCCGTCGGAAAGAGCTCTATCGGGATTCTCATGAACTTCCAAAAATAATGCGGCGATCCCTATCGCTGCCGTCGCTTTTGAAAGAGGCAAAATAAACTCTCTATTCCCGCCGATACGTGTTCTATGTCCGCCGAGGATCTGAACACTGTGCGTAGCATCAAAGATAACCGGATATCCCGATTGTTTCATTATTTCCAAGATCCTGAAATCTACAACAAAATTGTGGTATCCAAAAGAGCTCCTCTCTCGGTAAGGGATAAATTTTTACTACCAAATTTTTCGGCTTTTTTAACGACGCTAAACATACCTTCTCAGGAGCCAGAAACTGTCCTTTTTTTATATTGATAGGTTTGCTCGTAAATCACCTTTATGGTATTCATTTGGACCGAAAACATTGAAAAATTTTATACCGGTAGCTTTATTGAAATAATTGTTATTCAAAAGCCACAAATCAAACATATGCAACATATGCTTTGAAAAACTGTACATATTTAAAGGGATAAAATTTTTATTTTCGATATGTCGTCGTGTCATAGTCGTATTTTTTGTTTCCATACGTTGCAGCGGATGAAGCGTAGATAAAAGGAAATCCAAGTTTAAAAGCCCAGAGGAAAAGAACTTTAGAATATTCATAATTGTTTTTTATATAATGATTGGCATTTGAAAAAATTGTCGAGCTGCATGCACCAAGATGTACAATGGCTTGGGGTTATAAAACCCGCACCGCCGGTTAGTACTATCATAAAAACCCCTTACATTTCCGAGTATATATTGTATAAAAGATACTTTTATCTGTCAATTTATTCATGGGTTTTAGACAGGCGGCAATGAACTGTAAAAAAACTGCAGAACAAGCGATATAGCTACATAGCGGCAATAATATATCCTCACTGTCTTTTTTTGATGATAAATGATATTTTGTCATTCTATTGCGGCAACGTTTTATATGATTAAGTTCGTATATAAAATACAAGGCAGGACAGGAATTTTTCGAGATATTCTACAGTATTTGTATCAATCATATCTTTTTTTAATTTAAATGCATAATATTTACCTGTTATAAATTCTATTATTCTTGAATAATCATTTGTAAGTTTGGTTATGTCTGCTTTTGAAAAATCCGCTTTTCGCGAAAAATATAGGTATATATAATTATTATCTTCAGCTATTCTTTCAATATCAAGTTTTTCAGCAGTAAGTTTTAAATTCGTTATCTCAAATAACATTTGTGTTTCATTCGGAATTTTTCCGAAACGGTCAAGAAGTTCGTTCTTTATATTTTCTATCGCTTTGATATTCTGTGCATTAGAAAGTTTTCTATAAAATAAAATTCTTATATCTTCGCCTTCAATATATGTAGGTGGAATTAACGCATTAATCTGCAAATCTATTACAGTGTTCTTTTTTTCTTGCGATTCAACCGCATCTCCTTTAACTCTTTTCCCCTCTTCTTCAAGGAGTTTTGCAAACATATCGTAACCTATATCCCTTACAAAACCGTGTTGACTTGAAGAAAGTATGCCACCTGCTCCTCTTATTTCCAGATCTTTAAGAGCAAGTCTAAAACCCGATCCCAATTCGCCAAATTCTCTAATAGCTTCGAGTCTTTTAACGGCTTCATCGCTCAAAGTCTTGTCTTTATAAAATAAATAACAGTACGCTTTTTTTCTGTCTCTGCCTATTCTGCCTCTTAACTGGTAAAGCTGTGAAAGTCCGAAATTTTCCACTTCTTCAATTATCATCGTGTTAACCGACGGTATATCCAAGCCGGATTCTATTATTGTCGTCGCCAGCAAAACATCCAATTCCATATTTATAAATTTCCACATAATTTCTTCAATATCTTTTGCTTTCATCTGACCGTATATGATCCCAAGTTTTATGCCCGGCACAAGTTCTCTGATACTTGCAGCTTTTGTAAGAATTGTTTCAATTTTATTATAAACATAAAAAACCTGACCGTTTCTTGAAAGTTCCGCTTCAATAATATTTTTAATTAGATTCTCGTCATATAACGAAATACTTGTCTCTATAGGCAGTCTGCCAAACGGCGGAGTTTCTATTACCGACAAGTCTCTAAAACCCGATAACGACGAAGATAAAGTTCTGGGAATAGGAGTTGCCGAAAGCATTAAAATATCAATATTTTTTTTCATTGACTTAATCTTTTCTTTCTGCTTTACGCCGAACCTGTGTTCTTCGTCAATTACCAATAAACCCAAATTTTTAAATTTCACGTCTTTTTGTAAAAGTCTGTGTGTTCCGATTATAATATCAATCAGTCCGTTTTCCAAATCCTGAGTTATCTCTTTTTGTTTTGCTTTAGTCTGAAATCTACTAAGCACAGCGACTTTTATCGGAAAAGGAGAAAGCCTGTCACAGAAAGTATTGTAATGCTGCTGTGCCAGAACAGTGGTAGGAACTAAAATGGCAGTCTGCATGCTTTCATGAACTGCTTTAAATGCAGCACGCACAACAACTTCCGTTTTGCCGTATCCAACATCACCGCAGACAAGCCTTTCCATGGGGTAGGGTTTAAGAAAATCGTTTTTTATGTCTTCAATAGCTTTTAGTTGGCCAGGCGTTTCATCGTAAGGAAATGTATTTTCAAGTTCTTTTTCCCATGCCGTCCCCGGACCAAAAGGTTTTCTTTTTATCAAGCTTCTTTGAACATAAAGTTTTAAAAGTTCTTCCGCAAATTTTGCAGCGGCTTCGCGCGCTCTTGATTTTACTCTTTCCCATGCGAGCGTATCCATAGAATACAGTTTAGGTTTAACGCCCTCAACGCCGATATATTTTTTTATGGTTTTTATTTGTTCTGGCGGGATATAGAGTTTATCGCCGTTTTTATATTCTATGCATAAATATTCCGAGATGCTGTTTTCTCTTGAAATGGTTTTAAGTCCTATATAACGCCCAATTCCGTATTTTTCATGAACTACATAGTCGCCCGCCAATATTTCCCAAATACCCTCTAAACGACTGCCCCCCCTTATTTTTGGAAAACTTACAGGCTTTTTCTTATAAAGCATTTCGCGGCTTGAAATACATGTAACTTTTGCATTTTCCAAATAAAATCCCCGCGACAGACTGCCATATAAAAATTCAGGATTTTTATAATTCCAGCGGTTTTCGTAAAATAGGTCTAAAATACGTTCGCGGTCGCTATCGTTTGCACAGTAAATTTTTATTTTTACATCATTTTCGGCAAAATCTTTAAGGGAATTAAAAAAAAGATTTACATTGCCTTGGAATCCCGTAAAACTTTTATAACCCTGATACTGCGACATGGCATTTAATGGATCGTTTATGATAAGTTCATATTTATCAAACGATTTTTCCGCTTCTTCACCAATCAGATAATCAAAATACAACATGGTGTTCTCTTTGTCATTGATGTCAAAATAGTCTTTGATTGTCGAATTGCATTCTGAAAAACTGACAGGTAGTATTTTGATTTCGCTGATAAAAACATTTGAAAGCTGACTTTCCGGATCAAAAACTCTTATGGCTTCGACTGTATTATATTTAAAAAGTATTCTGACAGGCATCTCACCTGCGACAGTCCAAACATCTATTATTTCGCCTCTTACCGCAAATTGCAGTTTGTCTTCAACAAAGCTTGTTCTTGTGTAACCAAAAGAGGAAAGAGATGTCACTAAATTGCTGAAATCACATTTTTGATTTTGTGCAACGTTAATACCGATATTGTTTTTGGAATCTAGTACTGGAGAATTAATTGAAATGTCCGTAGCGCACACAATAAAACTTTTTAGATTTTTTATTTTGTCTGTCGCGAAAGTTCTCTGCTGCATGTTGTCTGAAGGGAGAATAAAGATATCAGGAGCAGAGTGCGAAGATTTAACGACAGGAACATCGAGTTCACAGTCCTGAGGTGTATGGAAAGCGGAATTAAAAAAAGAATGCAAATCGTCATAAAAAGAACTGAGTTCCTCATCTTTGACAAAAGCAAACATCCGAAAATCCGAAACTTCATTAATATCACCACCGATGCTGCTTCGCATTTCGGATATGCGTCTAAATAAATAATGGGCTTTACCGCTGCCACCAATTCCTGATAAATAGATTTTATTCAAACTATTGTCTCTTCATCAACTTGTAAAAATTTTATCCGTTTCTCATATTCACTTTTTTATCTTTCACCTTTCCCAACTATCAATTTCTTTAAAAACGTTCTGGGCTTTATAAAGATAAACTATTTTTTGCACATAACCACCACTACACTAATTTCGTAATTGCGCCCAAATCTTTAAGTAATTTGTCACTTACCGGCGTTTTATTCTTAATTTTCTTTGCTTTTAACTTTACCGCTCCGCCAACAAAAAGCTCATATACTGAAAGCAGCACATCTCAAAGTCCAGTTGTCAAGCGCATTCAAAATAGTTGTTTTTGTTGTTCTTTCGAGCGTTTTGAGAATCTTATTAAGTATTAAGTTCTTCACAAAACACTAAAAATTTGGATTTTAACAATTCAAAATCGTATTTTTTCTGCATCATTTTTCTTTCCTTTTTATCTGACACAATAAGATTTTCTGCCTATAAGTCTTTTATTCTTGCAAACTCTTTCGTAGAAAGAACTTTTATAGCAGATTTTATTGTACATCTTTTTACAAAAGCTGCTAATTTATAAATTCATTAAGCCTTTTAACTAAATTAACTGTAATTGCAAGATTTTTTTTATTATTTGACATTGCTATCGTATTCACGCAATAATTTCTCAGCAAAATATATTGCATTCTCTTGTCTTTATTTTAAAAATGTATACATTTTTTCATCATTTTTCTTATATCTTTTAGAGTTTTCATTGTACTTTCTTATGGCAATATCAACTAAACTCAACGTGTTTGCACCAGTACCGCATATCTCTCTACTTCATATATTCCTTATTGATAATCTCTTTCTTGAACAGTTTAAAATAATTTGGTTCTGCTTTTTCTCCTTCACAAACTATTAAAATAACTCTAGTTTTCATGGTATTTATTTTACGCTTTTTTCCATTCATGTACAAATTTATTCATTTATTTACCCTCAAGATTTACCAAAAAGGATTCAATATTTCCTACAAACGAAATTGTATCATATATTCTTTATCGTAAGAAGCATTATTTTCACTTTAAAATCAGATAATTAATAAAGGCAAGACATCCCGCATCTATCTTTTTCAGTAAACCAGATTTGGACTCTTCTAGAAATTTGCCCACCAAACTTTGCGCAAACGGTTAAAAATAATACTTCTCCTCTTGTTCTCTTATTTAATCCTTTTCCTTTTTGAAACTCTTCCGAGCATGATATTGTTTTAAATTCTCTTGAATACAATGGTATTTTTTCTTCGTTTTTTTTCGTTCTAAAAAGCCACTTTTTAATAACTTTACTATCCGTTTAACTCACATCCAAACTTGTATTTTTCTTTATCAATCAGGACGGTCTCTGGTAATCAGTCCTCTTTCACGCATCCATTTATTTAATCGTGGTAAAACCTGTCTTTTTATGTCTGGCATTCTTTCCTTTATTTTGCTTTAACAGCAATGTTGTTGGGGTCAACTGTCTTCAAAAGATCGCCGTTTGTGTTATAGAAACCGTAATGTCCATTTATACGAATAATGTTTCCATTAGAGTCCCTGACATAAAAATAATCAGGCTTCCCACTTCTGATATTATACCACACATCCACGATGTTTCCGTCGCCATCTAAAGGCACATCTGCAGAAAGACCCTTTAGGACACCGTCGTACCCTATCTCTATCCAAAATCCGCTAACGCCAACTGGATAGATAGACTTCCCTGTGTTGTCGAATTTCCATCCCGTTATAGAGTTCAAATTTAGCTGCTTTGAATATTTCTTTCCCATATCTTTTAGCTGATCCAATGTTTTTGCGTCTGGTGCAACTCCTTTCACTGCGGATGCTACGTTTACAAACATCAACAACAACATTAAGCCTGCGATTAACTTTTTCATTTACTGTTCCTCCCTTTATTTATTTTATAGTCTACTTCTCTTTAAACGATTCAGCTGTCACTTCCATCCTTTGCCTCCTTTTTTGACAGACAGTATCTTTTCAAACGTCTCGACCATCTTCTGGACGTCTGTGGCTGTATCTGACAGCCACAGACTGTGTGTTTCTGGCGCGGACACAGTTCCCACACCGTTTTCTTTAGAAGACACCACAGCTTTGCTTTATAACTGCTCTGCGCACTGGAGCGTCTGCGTGGTACTGCTTTAAACCTTAAACAATTCTATTTCAAAAGGCGCAGGCACTTCATCATACTTACTGCCAAATGCATATTTGTCAAATTTTTAGTTTCATTGCATCATATAGATGAAATTGCAAGTTTTTTAAAAAAATTAATGACTTTAAAAGACTACTTTTTCCACTGGCATTCGCTCTGTATATAACAGCTTTTTAAGTAGTTTTAAGTTATTATTTATTAATTTTGCGTATATTGTTATCTATGTTCTTTTAAAGCGGTCGAAGTCATATCTAAAGTTGCTTCTTCAGCAAAAGATAAATAATTTGCAACCGAAAATCTGATAAGCACCCTTTCCTCTTTTATATTTTTATACAAAAATTCAATGCTTTTGTTATTTTTGAAGTTTTTCTCAAATTAAATTTATTTACTATTCAAAATGAAATCCTTACTATATACAGAAGTTTTCTTCTGCCAAATAAGAGCTGCGGACATATCTGCCGGAGGCAACTTGTTTTATTCCTGATGAAACGGCAAAAATTTCCATTGTTTTAAATTCTGCCGGACTGTATTCTCTGATTACGGGATAATGTTCCTTTGTCGGAGCAAGATACTGCCCTATTGTAAGAGTATCGATATTTGTGCTTTTTATATCCTCAATCGTTTCAAAAACTTGTGTTTCAGTCTCACCCAGTCCCAACATTATTCCCGTTTTAACTTTGAAACCTGCAGCTTTTGCATGTCTTAAAACTTTAAGGGAACGTTTATAATTGGCTCCTTTTCTTACTTTGCCGTATAGAGCGGGGACTGTCTCCAAATTATGCGAAAAAACATCAGGCTTTGCATTTAAAACAATATCAATGGATTTTGTATTGCCTAAAAAATCGGGAACAAGAACTTCAACTTTACTTTCAGGAATAAGAGTTTTTATTTCATTGATAGTCTTTGCAAAATGTTCTGCCCCTCCATCCGACAAATCATCTCTTGTCACAGAAGTGATAACGCTGTATGAGAGTCCGAGCCGCTTAATGGCTTTTGCAATTTTTGCCGGTTCGTTTATATCTACAAGTTCGGGATTATGTTTCTCTACAGCGCAGAAATCGCATTCTCTGGTGCAGTATTCGCCCAGTATCAGGAAAGTTGCAGTTCTTTTTTTAAAACATTCGCCTATATTAGGACATTTTGCGCTTTGACATATCGTATTGATTCCCTTAAAACCAAAATACTTTTTTAACAACGTTATGTCCGAAACGGTAATTTTCTTTTTTTTCTGTTTCATTTTTTCATTAAAACTTCTTTAATAATTTCTTTTAATTATTATTCTTGATTTTCTAAAATTCCTAAATCTTTAATTCCGCGCTTCTTCAACTATTTCTTCTGCAGTTTTTATAAACATTTCTTCCATTTCATTTATTTTTTCTTTCATTTTATTTTTATCTTACTTTTTCAAGTTTTTCAAGCAGAAATATACATATAATAAAATAAGTCCAAAATTCAGTAGAAAAAATGCCATTAGCGTATGTGTTGTATAAGGAAGAAGATATTTTAGAAAATCCAAAGTGGAACAACATTAGCACTGTCCCATATATCAACCACCAATATTTTACTTTTATAGTTTTCGTCTCATCTTGTTCACTTAGAGAAGGGAAAAATTAAGATCCAACAAAAAAGGAACAAGTAGTCACCAGTCACTACTGCCTATACGTGCATCCTGCCAACCAATACCACTGTAAAAACTGCAAAGAGCAAAAACATAAAGTAAGAAATCAACAAACCATCAACATAGCCCAACACATTAATCAAAATAACTAAAGGAATAATTGTAAATAACCATTTCCTGTTTAACCTAAAAGCAAATCTATTTTTTCATCCATTTAATAAAATCCTTTTCGGCTATTTTTCTCCTTAAAAAATCCCACTCAGCGTCCTTACACAAATACGCCAGTATGCGTATCAATGGCTTGTGTATGGTTGCCGTCGTGTACGCCACCTTAAGCTGTAGTTACTCAAAAACTGCACTCGGCTTAGGTTCAACTCTTTTCACTTTCTCTCTAAATAAAATATTAATCCCAAACATATCTTCTTCAATAACTTTTTTCTAAAGCATTTTTATTGTAACATGGCACCGTTAGCGAATAAATTCAACCGGCACAACGTCAAAACTTTTTACGCCTTCATAGTCTTGATTCTCATATCAATGTCTGAAGTGCCTCATACCTGCAGCAATCATCGCTATATTTCTGTCATCTGCAGATTTAATTGATTCATTGTCCTTTACTGAGCCTCCGGGCTGCACTATTGCTGTAACGCCGACTTTAGCGGATTCTTCAACCACATCCGGAAAAGGGAAGAAAGCATCTGAAGCAAGGACAAGCGGGAATAGTCTTTCATCTAATCCGTGTTTGACGCTTTTCATTTTTTCAGCCGCTATCTTTAATGAATCAATGCGGCTCATCTGCCCTGCGCCTACGCCTACTGTCTGTGTTCCTCTTGCAAGAATAATAGCGTTTGATTTAACGTGTTTGGAAACTTTCCATGCAAAATCCAAAGCTTCACTTTCCGTTTTTGTAGGCTGGCGTTTTGTCATAAGTTTTATTTCATTCAAAAGTTGATTATCTCTATCCTGCGCAAGCATCCCATGAGACATTATTCTGTATTCAACAGAATTTTTTTCCTCTTGATATGGTATTGTTTGTATTAAAAGCCTGATGTTTTTTTTCTGCGTCAGGATATCAAGCGCCTCTTTAGAATAATCAGGAGCTATAACGCACTCAACGAATAATTTGCTTACTTCGACAGCCGTATCTTTTTCAACAGCTTTGTTGAACGCTATTATTCCGCCGAAAGTACTTACGGGGTCACAATCTAAAGCTTTTAAATAAGCATCCTTTATATCCGTGCTTTCCGCACAGCCGCAGGGATTATTATGTTTGATGACGGCGCATGCCGGATTATTAAATTCATGCACCAGCTGCCATGCGGCTTCTAAATCAAGATAGTTGTTATAAGACAACTCTTTTCCGTGAAGCTGTTTTGCAGATATTACAACAGACTTATCCTGTTCTATGCCATTAGAATATAATGCGGCTTCCTGATGCGGATTTTCGCCGTACCTTAATTTTGAAAGCTTTCTGAGCGGTATTGCGATCTGCATCGGGAATTTTTCATAAGTTAAGTAAGTTGAAATTAAAGAATCGTAATATGCCGTATGACGAAAAGCTTTTGCCGCCATAGCGAGTTTCAATTCTTCCGTAATAGAATTATTTTTCAGATTTTTAATAACAACTTTATAGTCGTTTAAATCGCATATAACGATGACATCTTTATAATTTTTTGCTGCAGCTCTTAAAAGAGCGACTCCGCCGATATCTATATTTTCTATAACGTTTTGATCTATTTTTTTATCTGCCGGTTTTGGTATTTTGTTTATAGCTGCTTCAAAAGGATATAAACTTACAACCACTATGTCTATTGTTCCTATCCCGTGACGTTTTAACTGCTCAATATGATCAGTTTTGTTCCTTATTGCAAGAATTCCCCCGTGAATTTTAGGATTTAACGTTTTTACTCTGCCACCTAAAATTTCAGGAAACTCCGTAACTTCTGATATTTCCCGACACTCAATGGAATTTTCTTTTAAAATCTTTGCCGTTCCGCCACTGGAAATTATATTCCAACCCAGATTTTTCAATTCCTTTGCAAAATCAATGATTCCTGTCTTGTCTGAAACGCTAAGCAGTGCTGTTGACATAATATCATCCTTGTTATTTAATAAAATATTTTTATTATATTCTTTATCAGCGTGAGCGTGAACACAATCTAAACGCTTTTACTATATCTTGAGAAGAAAAACCTCTTCTTAAAAAGAATGATGCCGTTCTTCTTATTTCGTTTTTATCTTTTCCGCTGAACTTTTTAAATTTTGTTTTTAATATCTTAATAATCTGCTCGTAAGGCTCTATATCTGCTTTAATTGTTTCTAAAATGTCATTTATTAAACTTTTTTCTATGCCTTGTTTTTCAAGTTCAGCTTTTA
Organism: Candidatus Endomicrobiellum trichonymphae; assembly: GCF_002355835.1. Classification (NCBI taxonomy): domain Bacteria; kingdom Pseudomonadati; phylum Elusimicrobiota; class Endomicrobiia; order Endomicrobiales; family Endomicrobiaceae; genus Candidatus Endomicrobiellum; species Candidatus Endomicrobiellum trichonymphae. Next base: position 669,230 of record NZ_AP017459.1, read on the forward strand.
TTACAAATTCCCCTTCCCCTTTTTGTGACAAATAAGCCGCATAGACTTTTGCAAATTTTTTATCGTTGACGTAGTTCAATTCCTCCAGTTTCTTAACAGCTTTTGCCGCAGTTTCAGGCTCACAACCTTTTTGAATAAGTTTCACCTGCAAATTTTTGGAACTGTATGATCGTTTTGACACTAAAGCCAATGCATAAGAGACTGCTCCGACTGATTTATCATAATATGCAAATTCTTTAAATTCATTTTCTGAAATATCGCATCCCGTTTTAATACCGAATTTGACAATACTGTCAGCAAAAACCGCCAAACTTTTACCGTTTTCTAAAAATACTTTAAACATATCCTTTTTGGATTTTATTTTTTCAATTTTCTCAATATTCATTTTCTCACACTGTGAATATAAAATCGTCTGGCTCTTGTTTTAACAAAATAAACTGTTTAACACTGAGTCTGCCTTTCCCTGCAGTTATAAAATATATTTTATCAGCTCATAATCTCTGCTTCCTAACCCCAATTCTTGCGCATATTTTAACTGAATCGTCGGGTCAATTTCAGGAAAAATTTCTTTAAAGAAATTTTTCCCGAAAGCTTTGTTTACCAAATCATAGCTTGCTTGATCCACAGCGACGGGATCAATTCCGGCAACAATTCCAATGTCACTCATAAGCGGTTCATTTTTTGCAAGAGCAAAACAGTCGCAGTATTTGCTTATATGATTTAAAAAGTTTATATATGCGCTTTTTTTATCTTTCAAAACGCCTGACGCATATTCAATCATTTTTTCCTGAACTGCCGGAGGATCTTCATTCCACTTTAATTTAAAAACTTTAAATACACAGTTTACTATACACTGACCGCAGCCAGCACATTTTTCTTTATCCATAACTATTTTATTACTTACAATCGACAATGCTTTTTGGCAACAGTATTTAACACATGTTCTACAGCCACTGCAAAGTTTTTGACTTACGGTAGGTTTTGACAAATGGTGCATAGCGTATTTGCCGGCTTTGCTACCGCAGCCCATGCCTATGTTTTTTAACGCTCCGCCAAACCCTGTTATTTCATGTCCTTTAAAGTGACTCATAAATATAAAATTGTCAGCATTATATATTTCCCGCGCTATGGCAACTGTTTTAAAATATTTTAAATTGACTTCAATTTCTTCTTCGGTATTACCTCTTAATCCATCTGCAATAATTATGGGACATCCGCATTTTTCAACGGTAAATCCGTGTTTATTTGCAGTAAGAATATGATGATATGCATCAGATCTTTTGCCCACATAAATCGTACTTGCGTCGGTTAAAAACGGATAAGCGGTTTTTTCTCTGGCAATTTTTACTACAGGCAAAACATATTCGGGCTTAATATATCCTTCGTTGCCGTCTTCGCCGAAATGTATTTTCACTGCCAAAAGGTTTCTTGCTTTTACATGATTAAATATCATTGCGGCTTTTAAAAAATTATACAATTCATTTCTCATGTCCCAAGAAAGAAAATATACTTTGCTTGTCATTTTATATGCTCCTCATTTTTAACTGAGCTTATTTCCAGTCAGTCTGCCGTTTCAATTCTGCTACAGGATTAGCGGTCATTATTTGTCGTCTGCCGTAATTTCAAGTGTGAAAAAGAAAAGGCAGAAAAAAAGTATTATCTCCCATATTTGCGTAGTTGTTTTACCGCAACTTCAAAATCTTTAGCTAACGCCGCTTCAAAAGTTTTTTCTTCGCCGCTTCCCGGCAATATTAAAGTTAAAGCTGCAGCGTGAAGCGTAAGTCTTGAAATGAGCGGATTTTCAGTTTTGCCTTTTTTTATTTTATAGCCGCGTTTGAACGACGATAAAAATATAGGATCTAAAGTGCCGTATTCACCGTCTATCGCTAGCGGATGCCCAAGACTCCAAAAATGTATTCTTATCTGATGTCTTTTGACGGTAAGAGGCAGAGCGTTAACTAAAGTATAGCTACGAAAATTTTCTAAAACTTTAAAATCGGTTATTGATTCTTTCCCCGTTATGTCAATGCGTACGTTTTTTCCGGAAATAATAAGAGGCTTATTTATCGTTCCTTCATTTTCTTCTAAGACTCCTGACAACAAAGCAATATATTTCTTGCGGATTTTTGAGTTTTCAAACTGCGCACTGATATTCCTGTGGGTTTCAGGATTCTTTGCAAACACCAAAACCCCGCTAGCATCACGGTCAATTATGTGAACCACCCATAATTTTTGCTTTAGCTGGTTTCTCAATATTTCGACAAGCGTTTCGTTTTCATAAATGTTCCTGCCCGGAATAACGAACATACCGGATGGCTTATTTACGACTAAAATATTTTCATCCTGATAAATTATCTCAATTTGCTGTTTCATTTTTGCGCACTGCTTCATTGCAAGACTGCGTATAATTAGGAAACCTAATATTTTAACAAAACAGTCTGCTTTTTCAGAATTTCGTATTTTCTATCAATGACAATTTTCCTGTTAATACATCAAATTCCGCTTCGTCAACAATTTTTACATTTAATTCTTTTGCTTTTTTAAGTTTTGAACCTGCGTTTACGCCAGCAACAATATAATCCGTTTTCTTACTTACTGAAGAAGCAACTTTCCCGCCGAGTGATCTTATAATCTTGCCTGCCTGTTCTCTTGTGTGGTTTTTAAGCTCTCCGGTTAAAACAAACATTTTGCCGTCAAACTGCGTACCGGATTGTTCCGCTTCAGGTTCAATCATATTTACACCTGCTGCAATCAAATTATCTATTACATTGCGCACGGTTTTATTTTCAAAAAATTCCTTCAAAGATAGTGCCAAGATACTGCCGATTTCAGGAACTCTTGTAAAATCTTCAATGCTTGCATTAAACAGAGCCTCCATACTTTTAAATTTTTTTGCGATAATCTCGGAAACTTTTTCCCCGATACGCCGTATTCCTAAAGCAAATAACAGTTTGCTTAGAGGATGTTTTTTACTTGCTGCAACCGCTTTCATCAAATTGCTGGTTTTCTTTTCTTTAAATAAATCAAGCTTAATAAAATCATCGTATTTTAAATAATATATGTCGGCAAGGACTTGTATTTTTTTTCTGTCAAGAAACTGATCTATTACAGCTTTGCCAAATCCATCAATATCCATAGCATTTCTGCTTACAAAATGTATTAAATGTCTTCTAAACTGCGCCGGACATTCAGGATTGATACATCTGTATGCAACTTCTTCCTCATTTTCTTTGACAATCCCGCTGTTACATGACGGGCAGTTATGCGGAGGCTTAAAAAAACCTCTATTTTCTTTTTTTACAACTTTCACTATTTTAGGGATAACGTCTCCCGCGCGCTCTATTAAAACGATATCACCCTCATTTACGTTAAGACGCTCAATTTCTTCAAAATTATGCAACGTAGCATGCGATATAGTAACGCCTGCAAGCGTAACAGACTCTAAAATTGCCGACGGCGTTATTATTCCGGTGCGACCTACCTGTACGCGAATTCTGCTTAACTTTGTCGTTGCTTGTTTTGCAGGGAACTTAAATGCTATAGCCCATCTAGGGCTTTTATTTGTATATCCCAGTTCTTTTTGAAGCTGCAGACTGTTCACTTTAATTACAAGTCCGTCAATTTCATAATGCAGCAGATCCCTATTATTAATCATGATCTCCATAAAATCCATTATTTCTTTCAGAGAATGACATATTTTAAAATTATCTTGAAGCTGAAATCCGCATTTTCGGCAGTACTGCAAAAAATCCGACTGACTTTCAAATTGTTTTCCGTCGATTTTCCCAAGCGAATGTACGAAAAAGCGGAGTTTTCTTTCTGCCGTAATCTGCGGATTTTTTTGTCTTAAAGAACCCGATGCCGCATTTCTGGAATTAGCAAACTTTTGTCCTACGGACATAAGTATTTCCTCATTTAATTTCCTAAAATCAGATTTATCAATGTAGACTTCGCCGCGCAGTTCAAAGAAATAAGGAGGATTGTCTGCTTTAAGTTTATAAGGAATATTTTTTACTTTTTTTATATTTTCCGTTATATCTTCGCCGGTTTCTCCGTCGCCACGCGTTGCCCCCGCCGTCAGACTACCATTTATATAAGTTAAACTTGCACTTACTCCATCGATTTTCGGCTCGATAGTAAATTCCGTGTTTTTATTGTTAAGATTTTTTTCAATTCTTTCATACCATTTTGCAGTTTCTTTTTGAGAGTAAGTGTTGTCTAATGAAAGCATTGGAGAGGAATGTTTTATTTGTTCAAAGGATGATGAAACAAAGCCTGATATTTTTTTAGTCGGGGAATCTGGCAAGGCAAAAAGCGGATTTTCTTTCTCGATCTGTTCAAGTTCTTTCGCAAGGTTGTCATATTCGCTGTCAGATATTTCAGGATTGTTACTCTCATAATAAAGACCGTTGTGCCGAATAAGTTCTTTTCTTAGATAATCAATACGGTTTTGAATATTTCCCATAATCATTAAGCCTTTATACAACGAACAAACTCGGTTTATACGTAATGACGGCGTACAAACTTTTTATTCTAAATTTTTTTGATTTTTCTGCGTTCTTATCTTTTTAAGCTTATCTAAAATGCCGTTGACAAATTTACTTGAATCTTTTGTAGAATACTTTTTAGAAATTTCTACAGCTTCGTCTATTATAACCCTGATTGGAATATTTGTAGTAGCCATAATTTCATAAGTTGCAAGACGTATAATGTTGCGATCAACAGCTGCCATTCTTTCAATTTCCCAGTTTTTTGCGCACTGCTTAATCAAAGAGTCTAAATCTTCTTTATTATCGCAAACTCCTTTAAACAAATCTAATGCAAACATTCTATAAGCTTCACCTTTAGGGAAATACACGGCAAAAGAATTGTATATGCTTTCAATTGGAACATTACAGTTATCCACTGCATAAAGCATATGCAAAGAACATTCTCTTGCTTTTCTTCGGGTACCCATATTTTCATCCTAGTCTCATCCTAGCGCTTTTTAGTTAAGAAATTCTATAAAAATTAGAATATGGTTTCAATAGCCTAATTGTCCGCAGGCGGCGTTAATATTCGCCCCTTTTGACTGTCTTACGTTAACTGTAATACCGTTAAGTTTCAGTATACTTTTAAATTTGTTAATTGATTTCTTATCCGGTCTTTGAAATTGCACGTCAGTTACAGGATTAAAAGGTATCAGATTTACCTGAACGTCAGAATTAATAAGGTCGCACCGTTTCAGCAGTCTTGCAAGCTTATGTGCGTCTGCTGAGGATACGTTAATTCCTTTCACGAGAACGTATTCTATTGTAAGATGTGAGTTTGTTTTTTTAAGATAGTATTTTCCCGCTTTCAATATATCTTCAATGCTAAAACCGAGATTGTCCGGAACTAATTTTTTTCTTTGTCTTTCATCGACAGCATGCAGAGAAAGAGCAAGTCGAACACCGAAATTGTCATCTGCGAGTTTTTTTACTGCTGGAACGATACCTACGCTTGAAACCGTTATATGTCTTTTGCCTATGCCAAACTCTTTGCTCGATAAAAGCGAATTTAAAACGGAAATAAGGTTATTAAAATTAAGCATAGGCTCGCCCATACCCATAAATAAAATACCTGAGATTTTTTCTTTAGTATCGTTCTCAACCTGTAAAATCTGTTCTATTATTTCCCCTCTGCTTAAATTTCTTGCAAGTTTGGTTTTTCCTGACGAACAGAAAGCACACATTATTGGACAGCCTATCTGCGACGAAATACACACCGAATTTTTACCGTTTGCAGGAAGAAAAACGGCAAAAAAATATTTTTTGTCTGCTGTCCGGAAAGTATATCTTATTGTACTGTCAATTAGAGATTTTTCTTTCTTTACTATTTTTAATGTTCTTAAGAAAAACTTTTCGTCAAGTTTGTTCCTCAGTTCTTTCGGAATATTTGTAAAACTTTCAAAAGAGACAGCCTTTTTTGCATAAATCCATTCAATAATCTGATTTATTCTATAGTCTTGCTCAATTATGGGTTTTACAGCCCTATTAAACTGTGCATCATTTAGATCTAATATGTATTTTTTATAATTCTGTTTCAAGAGTTGCATTATGCAGCTATTTTTTGTTGGAATTGAAAATTTTTATTAAATTTTTTGTTGAATTATCATGATTATTGTCGGTTTGCCCTTTAAGTTCAGGCAGAATAACATTTGCCAAAACTTTTCCAAGCTCGACTCCCCACTGATCAAAACTGTTGATGCGCCACATAATTCCTTGAGTGAATATTTTATGTTCGTATAATGCAATCAAAGCTCCTAGAGTTCTAGGTGTAAGCTCATCAAATAATATACTATTTGTAGGTTTATTGCCTTCAAATATTTTATGCGGAGTAAGAATTTTTATATCTGCAGGAGAAATACCAGCTTTTTTCAGATTTTTAGTAGCTTCCTCTTTAGTAAGTCCGAAAGCCAAAGCTTCCGTCTGGGCAAAATAGTTTGCCATAAGTTTTTCGTGATGATCGCCGATTTTTTCAGGCGGGTTTACAAAACCTATAAAATCACATGGAATAAATTTTGTTCCTTGATGAATAAGCTGGTAAAAAGAATGCTGTCCGTTCGTACCCGACTCGCCCCAAATTATCGGTCCGGTTCCATAATCAACTCTACGCCCTTCAAAATTTATAGTTTTACCGTTGCTTTCCATATCTCCCTGTTGCAGATATGCGGGAAATTTGTTCAGATACTGGCTGTAAGGCAGAACTGCGTGGCTTGAAGCTCCAAAAAAATTGTTATACCAAACACCTAAAGCAGCCATAATCACGGGTATATTTTTTTCATAAGGAGCATTTAAGAAATGCTGATCTATATAGTAAGCGCCATCTAAAAGTTCGATAAATTTATCAAAACCGACATAACAGGCAATCGGCAAACCTATTGCAGACCATAGCGAATATCTACCGCCGACAAAACTCCAGAATTCAAACATATTGTTTTCGTCAATACCGAACTCTTTAACTTTTTTTACGTTCGTGGAAAGAGCAACAAAGTGATTTGCAACAGCTTTATCGCCGAGCTTATCAGTAAGCCACTTTCTTGCGGTCAAAGCATTTGTAATCGTTTCAAGAGTTGTGAAAGTTTTTGAAGCAACTATAAAAAGAGTAGTTTCCGGATTTAATTTTTTTAATACTTCGTATATATCTGCGCCGTCAATGTTGGATACAAAATAAACATTCGGCCCGTCGGCATAGTATTTTAGCGACTCACAAACCATTTTAGGACCTAAATCCGATCCGCCTATACCGATGTTTACAACATCCGTAACTTTTTTGCCTGTTGCACCAACCCATTTGCCGCTTCTTAAATCATTGCTGAAATTCTCCATTTTTTTAAGAACTGCCTTGATTTCAGGCATAACGTCTTTTCCGTTAACATAAATGGGCATATTGCTTCTATTTCTGAGAGCCGTATGCAAAACAGCTCTTTTTTCAGTCCAGTTTATCTTTTCTCCCGAAAACATCTTTTTTGCGTATTCTGTTACCTTTGCAGCTTTTACAAATTCTATCAAGAGTTTGAAAGTATCTGAATTTATGATATTTTTTGAATAATCAAAGGTTATGCCTAAATCGTTGTCACGTATAGAAAACTTGTTAAATCTGTTTTCATCTTTAAACAACTCTCTTAAATGAATCTTTTTAATTTCTCTATAATTCTTCTCAAGACCTTGCCATTGCGGTGTGTTCTTAAGCCCAAATTTGCTCATACGTTTCTCCCTATATGCGGAAAATCCTAAAACAGAAAATAAAAGAATCAAACAAACACTGATAATTAAAGACTTAAAGTATATCCTCATCTATTCATCCTTGTTGTTTATATATTTTGAATTTCAGCCGGACATGTTTTTGTCTTTTTGAATATTTTGTATTTTATTCTTACATTATAAACGCAAAAAGTCAAATAGGATTGTGCGACTTTTTAGAACTGGAGTTTTCGCAATTAAAGACAGAGCAGAAAACAAAAGATAAAATATAAATGCAGGCTAATTTTTTCATTACTTGCGCCACAGACAGCAACAAGGGCAGCCTCTTATAAAACCAGTAGATTGAACCCGTAATCACAACTCTAGCCGGTAAGATTAATAGATACGTACCGGCGTCGCCGTATGTCGTTCTCATAGTCAGTGCAGGTGGTCCCCACCAACATCCCCGGTGCCTCCCCCCTTGTGCAAGCCAATTCACTAACATCATCGTGCCAATCCAGTTCTATCTACAGTGTATTTTGATATTATACATCAGAATAAACTACAATTGATTACTTTTTTATACTTTTCTTTTTGCAAAAAATGGAAATACTTAGTATACCTCAAATAAACACAGATATTTAATCTTTTTTAGCTTCTTGCTTCTTTGTAATTTCATTCTACTCCTTTAGTTTTTCCTCAAAATTGATAGGCTGTAAAAAGCATAGCTTTTATCAATTTGTACAGCCATGTATGAAAATCACTTTCGTTGGCACAAAACTTTTTCTATCAGTGCGGGTCGGATATTCGGCTCTGACAACGCCAAAATTGCTTAATATATTTTCTAGCAACTTTTTTCCCCCAAGAGAATCCAGTTTAATTCCAGACTTACACAAATCGTTTATAATATATCCATCATCTGTTAAAATTACCCAATGTTCATCTGGGTGTTTTGTTGCTTTTACTAAAACTGTTATAAATTCATCATGATTATCGACAAAAGCTGTGTGTATTTGAATATGACATTCTTTCCCTTTTGTAAGTTTTTGCTGCCGTCTATGTACGTGCAATCTTTAAGCCAGTTGTAATGCCCCCGCATTAAACTTTTTATTACTCTTTTGAGTTTATTCTCCCCACTCCCCGCATCCACGAAAAGACTTCTGCCACTAACAACCCTGCAATGCCCACCATACTTAGCAGAAGTATCAGTCATTTCATTTTTTCTCCTCTCTTTTTATTACAGCTTCGGCAACAGCAGACGTTAGCTCCTCGACATTAGGGTGGTAATATTTTTTTACTTTTCCAAATCTGTTCTTAAATCTACTATTTCTACCAACTGCTCTTTAGTCGCCAAAGCATCCGGCGATAGATTCGGCTTTGAAACTATTGCTCCCGAATTATCGTGGTTATCGTGTGATCTGCGGAGCTGCGTCAATAACTATAGCGTAAGAGCTACACACGCCCATTATCTGAGCCTTATCGTTATCTTTTTTGAGGTTAGAGTTTCTTTTCAATTTGCGGTCAAAAAAACAACTGCATCTTTGACATACTATCTTATACCCGATTAATACGACCTCGGCATCTAAACCGATTATGAATTCTTCTGACGGCATCTTTTTTACTACTTCTAAGATATCTTCGCAGTTTCTGTAATCGTAGTCCCGAAATTTGCTCTTTAATATAAGAAACTGGGTTCCTCTCAGATTCAAGCGAAAACTGTTCCCATAAGATAATTTGTCTTTTCTTTTATCACTTCTCTTATCTGTTCTTTCACCGTTTTTTTTATAGTTTCCTATTCCCTCACCATTAGCGTCCACTATGCATTAAGAAATGTAACTGTCCTCAAGGGTTGGGTGGTAACTGCCATTTTTTGCACAGCTTTTTTATCTTTTCTCTGAGCGGTATAGGTATTCGCCGCATACCGAACGACACAGAGCGGTGAGAGTTGACGAAATTGCTTTCGGCATTATCAACGTTCTTTGATTACCCACATAAAAATATGTCTTACTACAAGTACCTCATTGGATAATCGTTTAGTTCCGATTATTTTTAAATAGTTATCTGATTTGATTTTTTAAAATATTTTTCGACGGGTTGATTTGTCAGAAAGAACAAAAAGCAAAAGATTAAAACTGCTTGTTCCAAAAACTGCGGCAGGATAAAAAAATGTAAGATAATTATTCTTTCTCCTATGCCCTTCTTTATAATGATATTTATTTCTTGTAACAGCTGCTGAATGCATTGCAACAAACGCGGCTTCATTTGCAATTATATCATTAACAGTTATAATATAAACCTGTATAAATGCAAACATTACAAAAGTAATAAATATAACTACAAACAGTACTTATAAGAGACCGACTGTTATTTACAGGCATATTTTTTATCATTTAACGTAACTCACTAATGGGACCAGCTAAAACCATTGTATATTCGTCTTTTATCTGAAGACGCGAATGAGCTTGTTTTTTCAATATTTCCGGAAACATCCAACGGAGACACTGTTGTTAATTCTTGAAAGTTCACTGTTAATGACAATGTAATCTTATTGTCTCTTATGACCGTTGGAGTAATTTTCATCATTATTACGTATTTTTTTCATTTTACTGAAGAGTTACCAATAATTCCAGTCACTGTAATGGGAAATTCTTCGCCAACCATAAATTCAGTACTCGTACCCGATTTTGTAATAAGTTTAGGCTTTGGCAAAATTTTTGCAGCACCGTTTTCTTACAAAATTTTTAGAGTTACTGAAAGTTGATTTCTTATTTCTGTAAACTTTGATTCAAAAACAGCTGGAGTATTGGATCTACTTATCGAAATTGCGTCGGTTCATTTAATGCCAATATCCCTATTTTCGTTTTCATTGATCTCGGTGATTTCTACGTCAATTTCTATCATTTGTTCGTTCTGATGCGTGCGCAACAACTGCAAGAAACAAAAATGAAACGATAACTAATTTTTTCATTTTTGTTTCTTATAAAACGGTTTAGTAACTGTTTTTATCTTTTTTCTGTTATTATGAATCTCAACTTCCAATTCATCCGTGCCGGCATCGGCATCAATCAACGCTATACCTATTGCTTTTTTTAATGTGGGAGAAAAAGAACCGCTTGTTACATATCCGACTTTTTTATTCCCCGAAAAAATTTCATTTGAATTTCTTGCAATACCTGATGTACATTCAAACGCTATTGATTTTTTCATAGACTTATCTTTTAGAAGCAACAGCCTGTTTTTACCTATGAAATCGTTATCCCAATTTATTATCTTTTGAAATCCGGCGTCAATAGGATTTATATTCTCGCCAATTTCATGTCCGTGTAAAGGCATACAAGCTTCTAATCTCAAAGTATCGCGACAGCCGAGTCCGCAGGGTTTTACCGAAAGACTCATAAGTTTTTTCCAAAATTTATTTACCTGCTCTTTTGAGATAAAAATTTCAAAGCCATCTTCTCCCGTATAACCAGTTCTTGCAACTCTGTAAAAATCTACACTAATATCTTTCAGTTTTAATATTGAAACTGTAAAATATTTCATACTTTTTATATCTGTTTCAGAAACGCTTTGTAATATTTCGGCAGACTTAGGACCTTGTATCGCGATAAGAGAAATATCGCTGCTTATATTTTTTATTTCGACTTTTTCCATTTTATGTTTGCTTAACCAGTTAAAATCTTTTTCCAGATTTCCGGCATTTACTACAATCATATATTCACTGCCGAATTTATAAACTATAATATCGTCTTTTATGCCTCCTTCTTCATTTAATATCATTGAGTATCTTGCTTTTTTATCAGGCAGTCCAGATATATTTCCAAGCGTAACATAATTCAAAAACTTTTCAGCATTTTCTCCGGTTACTGCAAAAGTTCCCATATGAGCCGTATCAAATACACCGACATTTGTTCTCACGGCATTATGCTCGTCAATAATTGATGTATATTGCACCGGCATTTCCCAGCCGCCGAATTCAGTAAATTTTGCTCCAAGCTTTTTATGCTCGTCAAACAAATACGTTCTTTTCATTTTTTATGTTCCTCTTTACTTATTTTTAAGACTACTTACAGCTAAAAATCATATCTGCTTTTTTGTCATTAACAGCTTAGCGACCAACACACTATCTATGCATCAGAAACACTATATTTTTGACAAATGACGTAATTTATCTAGCAAGTTTTTCATCAAGTAAATAACAATTACCCTTTGTTCTTGAAATTGCAACATAGAGTTTATTTTTTGTTCGTGGGCTTAATTCATTAAGTTTTTCTTCTTTCCAAAATTTTGCAGTTTTTTTATTTAAAATAATGCAAGTATCATCATAATCATCTTCACCTTTGCATTCGCCCCAATTCTTTGATTTAAAGCTTTCACTATTGCTTTTTTTATCATAAACGAGTTTAATTACTGCATTGTTTCTTAAAATAGTCAAAGCGGAATTTTTATCTTTAATAGGTATTATTTTAGTTATATCTTTTCTATTTGAATATATTTCAATCCCAATCTTATCCCTTATGAAATTGCAAATTGTTGGACTGCATCTATAACTATTTTTAAGTGTTTTTTATCAATCAACACATTTTTTTTGTTTAAGTTTACGGCAATATTTTTCTAAATCTTTGTATAGATTGCAATTTACGCTCCTGTCATCACTTGTCACATAAGTGTTTTGAAAAAAATCTCCGACAAATAAAAAACCAATATTTGCTTGAGCAATTTGAGTTATAAAATTAAAATCATGACCGCCTAAATCCTGAAACTCATCAAAAAACAAATAATCGTAAAATCTCTCAAGTCTCGCCTTTATATCATCAATTATACCTTCGTCTTCAGCAAATTTACCCAAACGATTGTAATAAAAACGTCTTTCCTCATTTATACATTCTTGCGAATACAATCTTTTCGGTCTGTTAAAACATATTCCTTTTACTTTATATTTAAAAAGTACAAAAGGCTTAATGCAAAAATTGTATAAAAACCCAAAATATTCTTGAGTTCTGATATTATCTGGATAATACCCAAATCTTTTTACAATTCTATTTTTTATTAAATTGAGGTTTGTATTTGTATATGTAACAATGACAAATCGTTCTTTCAAATTTAAACGATCTATTAAGTACTTAGTTTTCCCTGAACCTGCTACAGCTAATATTAGTTTTCTCTCAACCATTTGATTGACTCTTTAATATATTCGGGAACTGCCAACTCATCCCCCTTTTTATCAAGTAATTCAAGCGCATACTCTGTTTTTTTATTAAGCATATATTGTTCAACATTTTTATTTTCTGTTAATTTTTTTGAAAAAATATCATTACAGATTTCCTTATTACTATTATATAAAGATAATTCAAATGTATATATATCATTTTTTTTGATAGTCCTTATCATTGTCCGTAATGACAGCTGTCTTTATTTTTAATAGCCTAGCTACTTCCATATATCTTTTGAATCTCTTTCCTCCAACAGAAATAATATGCATATCTGATAAATTTGATTTTTTCCCCAGTTTCTAATTCAAAAAACTTCTCAAGCAATATATATTCTGTGTCACCTTCAACAAGAATTACTTTACTTGACAATATAAATTCTAATATGTTGTTGTATGGTGATTTAATAAAAAATTTCACTGTTTCTTCACTTAATTTCTCTAGGTCAATAGATTCTTTGCTACTACTGTTTAACAAAGTAGAATTACGCAAATCCAATTGAGCACTAATCAAACTATTATGCGTCGTTATAAATAACTGTTTATTTGGGGATTTATTAAGTCTTTCTATCAAATTCAGCATATTGATATGACTTAAATGATTTTCAGGTTCTTCTAACAGAATTATATCAAGTTCATCTTCATTTTTTATGAAACATTGTCTTCCTTTAACATGATTTTGTAAATCAATATCGTCTTCGATAATTGTCAAATCTGTCTCAAGATTAGATTTTGTATTATTTTTTATTGAAAACTCATATTTGCCTTTAGATATCCTGTCATTTAAACATTTTAGTATACTTTCTTTAAATTTTAATTTAGAATTACGATATTCATTTAAATGTTTATTTTTTCAATTTTCGAAACGGAACAGTTATAAAGCTTTTTTACAAATAAGTTGGTAGCATATTCATTGTCTATCATTGTATTATCCAATAAAATATGTTTGAATTGTTTTTTAAACCCCCAAGCTGAATGTCATGAAAGAAATTGAATAGTACTCATATGGGGAATTATTGGTGATCTGTTTTAATATATCTGAAATATCCTTGCTGAGTTCTTCTCTCGGAGAACAAATTAAACTAATCCCAGTGTTTCAATTTTATGTATACTTCCCGATAAAACTAAGTCTATTGCCGATAGAATAGAACTTTTACCCGATTCATTATCTCCAACAATGACGTTAATATTTTGTTTAAAATTGATTTCAATAAAACTGAACCTCTTAAAATTAAATACTATGAGTTTTTTAATTTTCATTTTACCACAAATATTATATCCGCCAAAGCCGAAAATCCATGAGATCTGCCATTGAATTCAAAAGATATATTCAAATCTTCTGTTTTTTTGCTTTTAAAACTGTCCAAATATGAAATAACCGCTGGTTTCAATAAGTTAATATTTCGTTTCAATTTCCATGAATTATTAAAGTCGTCTGTGTCAACAAGAATAAGAAACAAGCGATTTTCTGAACCGAATCGCATTTCTCCCTGATTCTCATAAAGCCACTTTATTAAAATTTCCGGCTTTTCTTGCACTTCTTTCAAAATTTCCAATTTTTCAGCTTTTAATTTTGTCAGTACTTGACTGCAAAACACGTCATTTTTATCTTTCATTTTCTCTGTTATTTCGTAAAGAATATCAGTTGGTTTTGCATTTTTGTCAAATACGATTCCTGCTTCTGCTGCTTTCTTTTTTAGGTAGGTTAATTCAATTGGCAAACCTTTTTCTTTACGCTTACACTTAACGTATTCAGATGGCAAGTAGGTAACTTTCAAATCAAATGGAATGTCATTGATAAAGAAATCGACGTTTTTTATTTGGCCAACCGTAGGCAATACAGCAGGATGTAATTTAAAAATATTTTCAATCACTATGCTACTCCAATAATTATACCAACTGTTTAAAACATAGCCTTGCACTACGGGATTGATTTCGGTTTCAAATTTTGATACGAGATCATCATAAGATGGATTCAAGACTTTTACATACTTTCTCACCAAATATTTATCTAGTGAATTCCGATAATCTCCACCCCAATCAAAATTTTTGAGTTTATACAACTCCGAAACCAACTGCTGAATGTCAATGCTTGTTATTTGTACATGACTAACCTTTCTAATGTAGTCATCATTTAGCAGACTATGACTTTGGGCTATATCTTGAGGAGAGAGCAACTTAAATAACTCTCGGAAATTATCTACTTGCTTTTTAGCAGTTGCGGTATAGCCTGAAAATTTTAAAAAGCCTTTTACTAACTCAACCCGGATGAGTGATTTAATTTTTAGCCATAACAATCCGACATTGTCACGATTGAATTCTTCCAATTAGATCGTCCCAATAATTAAAATTTTTCATTATACTAATTATTCCTGCTTTTAATTGGAATAAAATATTTCTTTCGTGGTTTGCAAACAAATAAAATTTCCTGGCTTCCCGCGACGCTTCCTTTTCCGCCTCTATCATTTTGATAGGTTTTTGTTTCAATAGTTACATCGCGATGTTTCAGGATTAACTCCTCAAAATCTTCTATTCCGGGATAACTTTTATTATTATAACTAATTAACCAATATGGTATTTCACTTGATAACTCAAACAGTTTTTAAAAGAGGAAAAGACATCTCGCTTTTTATCAAAACCGCTGTATCTCTGCGGCTCATATCGTTTAATTCCATTTACAAATTCTTTGTCTTTCCAATATTCTGTATAGGTTTCAAGCAAATGATAAAAACCCTGATAATTAGCGTGACTGTCGCAATATAGAGGATCAAAATACGCTAAATCAATATTTGATAACTGTGGTAAAAGATCTAAAATGTTTTGATTAAAACTCCGATTGTCATTTGTATTGTCAAAAACTGCATTATTGTAACTCGGCAAAAGCTCTTTAAATAACTCTTTAATTGGACGAATTAAACTTCTGTTTCGCCTTCATTTGCATAGACTAAAGCCTGCATATGACCGAAATGTCCCATTGTTATTTTTCTAGTTATACTTCGATTGATTACTGTAAATGCAACAGCCTTCTTGTATTCATTTTCCAATAAAGAAATGTTGGCTCTAAAATTATCTAAAAATATGGCTTCTTCCCTTTCAAAAAATATATCGGTAAATGTCTTTTCAATTAAATCAAAATCATCTTTGTTGGTTGCTGGCTGAAAAAGAATCGCTAAGTCATTACTGTCTAATGTATATGATTTATTTTCAATTAAGGCCTTGCCTATTTGATTGTTGAAATTGAGGAAGTCGTTGGTTATGGTTTTAAATCCTAATTGCTTAAAGAGGAAACTGACAGATTGAGAACCTGAAAAAGCATCAAGCACAACAGAAATTCCATCTGGCATAAATTTATTTATCCATGACAAATGGGTATGTTTTGCTCCTAAATATTGCGGCTCAGGAAATCTGTAATCAAAATATTTATATTCTTCAAAAAGCATTTCAATCCTTATTCTTAACCAGTTCCGTACATTTTCCGAGCGCGTATTCATAGGCGTTCAGCAGACTTTCGCTAAACGACGGATGGAACATTGTTTCTCTTGATATATATTCCATACCGCTTTTGAGAATCTGAGAAGCTGTATTTATGAGTTCGTCGGAATGCGCGCCGACAATCCAAAAAGCTAACGGTTTTTTTGTTGTCTTATCAACAGCGCATTTTACAAAACCCGCACGTTCGTTTTCAATAAAAGCCCTGCCGCTTGCAGTAAACGGAAATTTCCCGAAGACAACATCTTGATATTTTGAAAAATCTAATACTTTTACCGAAGCGCTTTGCGGCATTGCAAAAACAGCTTGCGGGACAATAAAGTTATCGACTGCAATAAAATTCCCTCTAACAACATTTTCAGCAGTTAAGGCTCCTTCGTTTTGGGCAGTATATGCAAGCAAATTTTTCCCAGCAATGTCTCCTACGGCATAAATATTTTCTATATTTGTTTGGCAAAACTCGTTCGTTTCTATAAAACCTTTCTTTGCCATTTTAATTCCGATATTATCCAAACCTAAGTCATTGTTCGGCGTTCTGCCAGTAACTATCAATACTTTTTCATATTTGTCTATGTCATCAAGCGCATCAGCACATGAAGTCAGCACATTAACACCATGCCTTAACAAATTTTTTCTTATTTCTTCAGATATTTCTTCATCTTCATTTGGAAGCAGGCAATTTTCATATTCAGATAGAGTTACCTGACAGCCAAATCCCGAAAATATCGTCGCCATTTCAACACCTATCGCTCCGCCACCTATTATAAGCATATTTTTCGGGATTTCTTTAAGATTTAAAACCTCTGTCGAACTTATTACTTTACTGCCGTCAAAGGCAGAACCTTTTATTATTGAAGGTTTTGTGCCCGAAGCGATAATAATTTTATCTGCAAGGACTTCGTAGATTACATCTTCTGAAACTGTGCCTCTTTCATTATTCAAAACCGTGAGAGTGTTTTTATCTTTAAACAAAGCGGAGCCGATTATAACATCCAATTTATGTGAAGCCAGTACCATCTCCATCCCTTTTCTAATATTGGCAATATTTTTGTCTTTTTTTGCAATTATATCTGAAAAGATAACTGGTTCTAAAACCGCCTTAAAACCGTATTCATAAGATTTTTGGATTTTTTGTTTTGTTTTTAGCGACTGCCACAAAAATTTTGTTGGAATACACCCGCAGTTTAAACAAGTGCCACCGGTAAAAGATTTCTCTATTACTGCAACTTTTGCTCCAAGCTGAGCTGCTCTTACAGCAGCAGTAAATCCACCCGGTCCCAAACCTATGACAGCAATATCATATTTATTAAAATTCATTTTATCCTTTAAATGAAATTATAGCTGAAACTATTGTCACGATTTCTTTTTTGTACCTCATCCGAGCCGTTTTATATCATTCTATTATTTTATCTGCCGCTTTTTATGCTCCTGCTAATTTTTAATAAAGTCATTATACTCATCTTATAAAAGCAATTCAATTTTATAATTAAGTCTGTAAATTACTTTATATTTTTCGCATCATTAGAGATAACATAAAGTCATATTACTTTTTAAATATCTTTAACAATTCAATTACAACTCCTTCCGGTTTGAAAAGCCTGACGGCATCATCTTTGCCGTCTCTTCTTGCTTTTAATTCTACGTTCCCGTTTGCGAGATTTTTTTCGCTGATTGTTATTCTGTAAGGAATGCCTATAAGGTCGGCATCTTTAAACTTAATTCCGGCTCTTTCATCTCTGTCATCAATTAAAACATCTAATCCTTTTGAAGATAGTTCTTTGTATATTTTCTCCGTTGTTTCTTTAGTTTTTTCATCTGCGTAATTCAGAGGAACAATTACAACTTCAAACGGGGCAATATTGTTAGTCCATATTATACCGTCATCGTCATGAGACTGTTCTATTATTGCGGCAAGTATTCTTGTGACTCCTATCCCATAACAGCCCATAATAATAAATTTTTCTTTCCCGTTTGCATCAAGATACGAGGCATTCATTGATTTTGAATATTTGTCACCCAGTTTAAAAGTATGTCCTATTTCAATGCCTCTTGAAAATTTTAATTCTTCTTTTTTACATCTGGGGCAAGTATCGCCGCGTTTAACTTTTCTTATATCGGCAACTATGTCTGCATTGTAATCCCTTTTGAAGTTTACATTCTTTAGGTGATAATCTTTCTTGTTTGCGCCTGTCAGCGCATTTGATAATTCAGCGACAGACAAATCGGCTATAATTTTTATGTTTTTAAGTCCGGCAGGACCTGCAAAACCTATCGGCGCATTTGTAACGGAAATAACAGTCTGTTCATCTGCAAGCAGCATTCCATCTGCACCGAGCAGAGTCTGAAGTTTTATTTCGTTTATCTCGTAATCTCCTCTTACTAAAACAGCAACAGGTTTTTTGTCTGCAATATATATCATTGTTTTTATAAATTTCTTAGGAGACAAATTCAAAAGTTTTGCAACGTCTTCGATAGCACAGACATCCGTAGTAAATATTTCTTCCGAGGGAAGCGGTTCTTCTTTGGATTGTTCGATTTTTAAGCATTCGGTTTTTGCGCTGTTTGCACCGTAACCGCAGCTACACCATGTCATCTCTTCTTCGCCAGTATCTGTCAAAACCATAAACTCGTGAGAAAATGATCCGCCGATTACGCCCGATGCTGCTTCAACGGCACGGAATTGAAAACCGCATTTTATACATATATTTGTATAGGCGTCAAACATAGTTTTATAGTATTTTTCTAAGTCGGCTTCATCGGCATGAAACGAATAAGCATCTTTCATTAAAAATTCTCTCGAGCGCATCACACCAAAACGCGGACGTATTTCATCTCTGAACTTTGTCCCAAATTGATACAGCATAACAGGAAGCTGTTTATATGACTTAATATCTTTCCTTATCAAATCGGTTACTACTTCTTCCGCAGTCGGAGCAAGACAAAACTCAGCATCTTTTCTGTCTTTAAGCTTGAAAAGTTCTTTTCCATAAGCATTCCATCTATCGGTTTCCAACCACAAAGCTTTAGGAAAAACCAAAGGAAAGATTACTTCTTGTCCACCCGCACTGTTCATTTCCTGTCTTATTATATTTTCAACCTTTCTTAAAACTTTAAGTCCTAAGGGCAATAATTCATAAAATCCCGACGCTAGTTTACGTATCATTCCAGATCTTACCATAAGTTTTACGGAGACTATATCAGCATCTGACGGAGCTTCTTTTAATGTGGGAATAAGCATTTTTGAAAAAAACATGGAATCATCCTCTTTCAGTCGCAGTGAAAATGTGGAGATAGGTTGCCATTGCCGTCTTTTCACTTTACAATTTTAATTTCCCTGATATCTTGAAATTTTTAATATTTTAAATTTTGTTTTGCCTGCTGGCAGCTCAACTGCAACTGTTTCGCCGGCTGTATGTCCCAGCAATCCCTGAGCAAGCGGAGACTGTATTGATATTCTGTTTGCGGCAGGATCTGCTTCTTCTAAATCTACTATGGCATATTGATAATCCGCACCATATTCATCCTTTATTGTTACGGTAACGCCTATAAATACTTTGTCAGAATCAATATTCTGTTCTTCAATAATTTTTGCACAGGCTATTTTTGAGGTAAGCTCCATAATTCTGCGTATAAGATTAGCGAGTGTTTCTTTTGCGGCACAATATTCCGCATTCTCTCTTAAATCCCCGTGTTCTCTTGCACTTGCAATTTCATCTTGAATCAGCGGCTTTCTTTTTTGAAGTTCGTTTAATTCTTTAATAAGTTTTTTTCTTCCTTCCCTGGTTAAATAAATTTCTGACATTTTCTGCTCCCAAAATCATCTTACCTACAATAACTTTTTATCATAGAAATAATTTTCTCAACCCATTTATCTACATTGACCTTTCCTATAAGCTTGCCGTTTTTAAACAATATTCCCGTATTCTTTCCTCCGGCTATGCCAAAATCTGCGTCTTTTGCTTCTCCCGGACCGTTTACAATGCAACCCATCAAAGCCACTTTTACAGGTTTAGAAAATCTCTTCAAGTTTTTCATTGCAGAAGTTTTCTTTTCAATTTCTGAAACTATCTTTATTAAATCAACTTCACATCTGGAACATGTGGGACATGAAACAATCTCTATTCCTGAACTTCGAAGTTCCATAGACTGCAAAAGAGAATAAGCTGTTTTAACTTCTTCAACAGGATTTGCGGTAAGAGAAATCCTGATAGTGTCGCCGATACCATCGTACAACATTATGCTAAGCCCAGCCGCCGATTTTACGGTCCCGCTGAAAATTGAACCTGCTTCCGTTATTCCCAGATGAAGAGGATAATTTCTTTTTGAAGCAAAAATTTTATATGCTTTTACTGTCGTATCAATATCTGAAGCTTTTAAAGAAACAACTATGTCTTGAAAATTGTGCTTTTCTAAAATTTTTACATGTTCCATTGCTGCACTTGAAAGAGCTTTTGCCCGTAAAAAATTATCGGAAAAATTATGAACTTCTTTTAAAGATCCAGCGTTAACTCCAATTCGTATGGGTATATGCGCTTTTTTTGCTTCTTTTGCCAAAACACTTATTTTATCTTTTGAACCTATATTCCCTGAATTAATTCTTAATTTATCAGCGCCCTGCTTTATTGCTTCAAGTGCTATTCTATAGTCAAAATGAACGTCTGCAACCAAGGGGATTTTAATACTTTTTTTTATTTTGCCTAAATTACAAGCAGATTCTATATCGGGAAGAGAAATACGTACGATTTCACAGCCTGTTTCTTCAAGTTGTTTTATTTGTCTTACGGTAGCTTTCCAGTCTCTTGAATTTGTATTTGTCATCGACTGGACAGCAACAGGAGACCCGCCTCCTATTATAACGCTTCCGATACTTATTTTTCTTGTTTCGGTTCTTTTATAAAATTTCATTTTTAGATTAAATCAAAATCTTTTTCTAAATCTTTAGTTCTGATTCTTGACTACAGGCAGTTATTTATACGACGGCGAATTCAGTTTTACGTTTTTCTTCATTAAGGTTTTAACAATCCTTCATAATTTTTGCTGCTTTTGATTCTATAAAAATAACGCCGCTTAAAAAGGAATGTACCTGCCATGCAAATATGCTTTATTGGAGTGTAATTTTCCAGTCAATCTTTATTTTAAATATTCACGCCTAATAATTAATACAAACAACCCAATCAGCATAATAATTTTTATTAATATTCTTATTTTGTCCCAAACTCTCTGCAAAATATGACAACAGCTTGATATATGCGGAATAGAAAGTGAAAATTTTCCACATGCCCCCTTTTACTTTAGTAAATAGAGACAGAAGTACGAATAATGATAAAAACGGGAGTAAATTTTATTTTTACTGTAGACACTGCAATGTAAATTAAATAATTATCTTTTTTCGCTAAACTCTCCCTTTATACTACGAATTATATTTCATTAATTAATTTTTCTGCATAGTGTCTCGCCCAATAGTCAGCTTCAATAAAAGTATCCAATGATGTACTCTTTGAAATCTTATGGGTTTTTATGGTTCTTCCTACAATTTTTGCAATATCCGTAAACTTTATTTCTTTATTTAAAAAAGAAGCAACTGCCATCTCATTTGCGGCATTCATTACTGCAGGCACAGTATATCCTTTTTGGGCCGCATAGTACGCAAGACTCAAACACGGAAATTTATTAAAATCAGGATTGTAAAATTCTAATTTATTGATTTCAATAAGGTTTAGCGGTTTAATATTTGACGGCAGTCTTTCTGGATAGGTTAAAGCGTACTGTATCGGAAGTTTCATGTCCGGATTTGAAAGCTGCGCTATAACCGAACCATCGACGTATTCCACCATTGAATGCACTACAGATTGCGGATGTATAATAATTTCAACTTTATCTATGGATACACCGAAAAGAACAGACGCTTCAATGGCTTCAAGGCCTTTATTCATAAGAGTGGCGCTGTCAACCGTTATTTTCCTGCCCATTTTCCACGTCGGATGATCTAAAGCCTGCTCAACTGTTATTTTGGAAAAATCTTTGTCATATTTATAAAATGGTCCGCCGGAAGCCGTAAGAATTATTCTTTTTATCTGTGACTTTTTCTCATCAGTACAGCATTGGAATATCGCAGAATGTTCGCTATCAACAGGAAGTACTGAAACGCCGTTTTCAGCAGCAAGTTTCATTATATAACTTCCTGCCATAACAATGGCTTCTTTATTTGCAATAGCAATATCTTTTTTCGCTTTTATTGCAGCTATAATGGATTTTAAGCCAACAGCTCCGATGATAGCGGCAAGAATCATATCAGTTTTTGGCATTGTTGTAAGTTTTTCAAGGCCTGTATTTCCTTTGTAAACGTCAGTTTTTATATTATTTGAAATACACCACTTTTTTAAGTTTTGAGCCTCGGCAGGACTGTTTACGGATACCGATGCGGGTTTAAATTTTTTAATCTGCGATTTTAAAATTTTTATGTTAGATCCAACGGCAAGACCTTCAATACAAACATTCTCTTTCATTTTAGAAATTATGTTAAGAGTTTGTTTCCCTATTGAACCTGATGATCCTAAAATCGTTATTCTTTTCATTTTAAAATCTGTAAAACGTAATACGCTATAGGAGCTGTAAATAGATAAGAGTCAAACCTGTCAAAAACTCCGCCGTGTCCGGGTACGACTTTTCCGGAATCTTTAACATTTCCGTCTCTTTTAATAAGCGATTCGGCAAGATCCGAAAATTGTCCACTAACAGCAATTACAAGACCGAGTATTATGGCATTCTGCAAAGTTAAAATATTGCTCATAAATGTACACCTGCAGGCAACTGCCGCCAAAACTCCAAAAACAATTCCTGCTATTGCGCCTTCCAACGTTTTATTAGGACTTATATTATTTGCAAGTTTATGTTTCCCCAGCGCTTTTCCAAAAGCGTAAGCCATAGTATCTAAAATCCAAATGACTATGAAAATGAAAAATACAAGTTTCATGCCGCCGTGTAAATTGCGTATATAAACCATATGCATCAAAGCAAGCGGAATAAAAAAAGCTCCTAAAAAAGATGACGATATTCTGCCAATGCAAAAGGTGGGATTTTCTCCGAAAATCTCAATTCCGAAAAGAACAAATATCATTACTATAGCTGAAACTATCACTTTATCTGCCGGAAAATCTTTGAAGAAATATAAAAACACAAAAAATGCCGCTGCCATAGCAAGAGATACGGCGGTATGCGGATTATATTTTTTTGAAATCATCAAATATTCTTGAACACACAGAGACGATATGATAAACATCATTACATAAAACGGAATATTCCCGCTGTATATGCACGCTAAGATAAAAGGTATTCCAGCAACAGCCGTCAATATTCTAGTTAATAACATCCACAAACTCTCGAAATTATATTTAATATCAGATTAAACTTTTTGCAAATATTTGGGTTTTTATAGGTATGAGACACATAAATGCAATAGCAAATTCCAACGTTTAAAAATATATTTGTAAAAACCTGTACTATCCAGCAAAACAGTTAACTCCACAGTTTATAAACCGCCGAAATGTCTCTCTCTTTTTTGAAATTCTGAAACCGCAGTTTCTAAATCCTGCTGTGTAAAATCAGGCCATAATTTATCTGTTATGTAAATTTCAGAATACGCGATTTGCCAGAGAAGAAAATTTGATATTCTGAATTCTCCCGAAGTGCGGATAAGTAAATCTGGATCAGGCTGTCCGGCTGTGTACAAAAAAGACGAGATAATTTCTTCTGTAGGTTTTTTTATATTCTGTTTTGACATTTCTTCAAAAGCATGTATAAGTTCCTGTCTTGCTCCATAATTTAAAGCTATATTTAACTCAAGCCCCGTATTTTGAGATGTAATCTTACTGGCATTTTCAATTTCAGTTCTTATATTTTCAGGAAATTTTGACAAATCTCCAAGTATTCTCAATTTAATGCAGTTGTTTAACTCTATTAATTCTTCCTTTATAAACTGCATTATCAAAGAAAACAATTCTTTTATTTCAGATTGCGGCCTTTTCCAATTTTCGGTAGAAAAAGCATATAAGGTCAAAATCCTGATTCCAAGATTACTTGCGGCCTTAACAATCTTTTTTACGGTTTTGCCCCCCTGCTTATGACCAAAAGTTCTAGGCAAAGATCTTTTCTCCGCCCATCTGCCATTCCCATCCATTATAATAGCTACATGTCCGGGTATCAAAAAATTTCCTTCATTTTTGAGAAATTGCGCTTACTGGGCAAGTTGATTCACATACTCCACATCCTTTACACTTATCAGAATTAATTGTATATTTGTCTTCTTTCTGTTCAATAGCTGAAACGGGACAACTTCCCGCACATGCTCCACACCCTACACAAGCATTTTCATTAATTTGATATGCCATCTCCATATCTCCCAATATTTATTTATACCTGCATAACTTCTTTTTCTTTAACCACTATACTGTCATCTATTTTTTTTATATAACCGTCAGTAACTTTTTGAGCTTCGACTTCAAGTTTCTTTTTGTCATCTTCAGTTATAACTTTATCTTTCTCAAGCTTCTTTATATTTTCAACCAGAACTCTTCTTTCGTTTCTTATGGCAACTCTGAATTCTTCCGCCATTTTACCTATAGATTTTGCTATCTCTTTTCTTCTCTCCTGCGTAAGATGAGGCACAGAAACACGTATAAGTTTTCCGTCATTTGCCGGAGACATTCCTATGTCAGCTTTAAGTATCGCTTTTTCTATTGCGTTTAGCTGCGAAACGTCCCAAGGTCTTATTTCTATTGTTCTTGCGTCGGAAACACTGATGCTTGCAATTTGATTTATAGGCATAATAGAACCGTAACTTTCAACTTTTATTGTCTCTATTACCGCACTGTTTACTCTACCGGTTCTTATCGAAGACAATTCGCATTTTAATCTATCTATAGTTCTTTTCATAACCTCTTCTGCCGCCGAAAAAAAACTCTGCGTATGCATTTACGCCTCCACTATTGTACCTACTTTCTCGCCATTTAAAACTTTCTTTAAATTGCCGTCCTTATAAAAATCAAACACGGTAATTGATATATTTGTCTGCATACACAATGAAAAAGCTTCGTAATCCATTATTTTTAAATGTTTATCCAAAGCTTCTTTAAAGGTTAAGGAATTAAATTTCACGGCATCCTTGTTCTTTTTCGGATCTGCACTGTAAACGCCGTCAACTTGCGTAGCTTTCAACAACATATCGGCTTTTATTTCTGCGGCTCTTAAAGCAGCAGTTGTATCCGTCGTAAAAAAAGGATTGCCCGTACCGCCTGCAAAAATAACTGTAGTATTTCCCTGCTCAATACATCTTATAACTTTTTCTCTGTTAAAGTTTTCAGCAAAACCGCTTACGCCGTTTGCTGAAAATAAATTTGATTTCATACCCGCTTTTGCCAAAGCATCGCTTAAAGCAAGAGAATTCATAACCGTTACAAGCATTCCCATCTTGTCTGCAGTTACCCTTTCTATAAATTTACATGCACCTCTCCAAATATTTCCCGCCCCGATAACAACTGCAAGCTGCACTCTGCTACAGGTGACAGCAGATTTAATTTCATTTACTGTTCTTAAAAGGCTGTTTGCGCTTATTGAAGATGAACCATCAGAAAGAGATTCTCCAGAAAGTTTTAAAAGCACTCTCTTTGCAGCCATTATTATTCTTCTCCGAGTTTAAATCTTGCAAATCTTTTTATTACTATATTCTCGCCGGTTTTTGCAATAGCATTTACAACCAAATCTTTTATTGTTTCTTTACCTGAGGCATCCTTTATATAAATTTGGTCGTACAAACACACTTGACTGTAAAATTTTTCAATTTTGCCTTCAATGATTTTATCATGAACTTTTTCTGGCTTGCCTTCTTCCTTAAGCTGAGCTTTATAAATTTCTTTTTCAGCTTCTATGATGCCTGCCGGCACTTGCTCGCGTGAAACATAATTAGGGGAAGCGGCGGCAATCTGCATAGCAACTTCCTTAACCAAACTTTGAAAATCTCTAGTTTTTACGACGAAATCAGTTTCACAATTTACTTCAAGTAAAACACCGAGCGTACCGTTGCCGTGTATGTATGACTGGACAAGTCCCTGTTTTGCAGATTTTCCCGCTCTTTTAACGGCTGACGCTATACCTTTTTCTCTAAGCCACTGGCAGGCTTTATCTATATCGTTATCTGATTCTTTTAACGCATTTCTACAATCCATTATTCCCGCGCCGGTCATTTCCCTTAACCTTGTTATAAGCTCGGTTGACATTATTTTGTTTCTCCTTTCCACATGTTTTCTTATTTTACTTCAATAGCCGCTTCTTTCACCTTGTTGTCTTCTTGCTTTCCGATTATACTTTTGCCTTCCAAAACGGCGTCTGCAATAACAGTGCAGAAAAGCTTTACAGCTCTTATTGCATCATCATTTCCAGGAATAGGATAGTCAACCAAATCCGGATTGCAGTTTGTATCACAGACTGCAACAATCGGAATTTCAAGTTTTCTCGCTTCTAAAATAGCTGTTGTTTCTTCATGAGAATCTACAACAAACATAAGTCCTGGAAGACTTGACATATTTTTAAGGCCTTCCAGAGATTTCTCAAGTTTTATTCTCTCTTTTTCAATCCGCGATTGCTCCTTTTTTGAAAGAAGTTTAAAAACTCCGGTCTCTTTCATATCTTCTATTTCTTTGTATCTTGTAATTGATTTCTTCAAGGTTTCAAAATTTGTAAGCGTCCCGCCGAGCCATCTTTCAGAAACAAAATATGCTCCACATCGCAGAGCTTCTTCCTTTATGGGAAGCCGCGCTTGTTTCTTTGTTCCCACAAATATTATGTCTTTTCCTGTAGAAGTAAAATTTCTCACAACTTTGTAATTTTTTTTTAATTCTTTGAGGGTTTTCTGAAGATCAATGATGTGAATTTTATTTCTCATTCCAAAAATAAACTTTGCCATTTTGGGATTCCATCTTCTGGTTTGATGTCCGAAATGGACGCCGGCTTCAAGCAAAGCCTTCATCGTAATATTTGCCACAATTTTCTCCTTTGGTTTTTTTACTGCGTTATAACGCAGTCTCCGTTTCAGACGGTTTATATTTCCATCTCACGGCTTCCACAATCTTCAATCTCCTAAACCCCAAAATTTAATTTTGGGGACCCTGGCAAATTCGACTGTGTGCTTATTTACGACACACCTATCTATAGATACTTTCTTATTCTATCAAAAAAAAGCCTTGTTTTTCAAGGCACCATTTATTCAGTCAACCCGATTAAATATTTGTCCAAAAATATTACATCCTTTTTTCTGAGATAGAAATACTTTATATAAATATAACAGATTTTTGGGATTTTTTAACTCAGTGTTTGTGAATTTTTTTGAATCTTTATAACTGTTTAAAAAAAGCAGAAAGCATTTTAACTTTCAGGGAAATCAAATGGTTTATATGCGTCAGTAAACTGATAAAATTCTTAGATTACTGCCTTTGCCATAAACATCTTTTTACGTTATCAGTTATGAATTATTCGTATATCGGCACCGAGTTTTTTTAACTTCTTTTCAAGCATATCGTATCCTCTATTCAAATGATAAATCCTTGAAACGACAGTTTTGCCTTTTGCGGCAAGTCCGGCTAAAACAAGAGCAGCTCCGGCTCTCAAATCCGACACCATTACAGGCGCGCCCGAAAACTCTTTAACGCCTTTTATATTTACTGTTTTACCATTTACTGTTATATCAGCCCCAAATCTCTGAAGTTCAGAGACATGCAAAAATCTATTTTCAAAAACATTCTCTTCTATACAGGACTCCCCATTTAAGAGACACATCAGAGACATCCATTGAGCCTGAACATCGGTAGGAAATCCCGGATACGCTTCTGTTTTTACATTTTGCGGTTTTAAATTTTTTACCCATTCTGCAGAAATTGTATTTTTTGTTTCTTTAATGCACAATCCGCACTTTTTTAATTTATCATTTACTGACTTTAAGTGCTGCGGAATAACTTTTTTGAGAATAACTCCTCCTTTAGTTATTGCTGCGGCGATTAAATATGTAGCAGCTTCTATTCTGTCAGGAATTACTTCGTGCATAAAACCGTGAAGTTTATCTACACCTTCTATTTCAATATTTTTTGTTCCCGCTCCCATCACTTTTGCACCCATTTTAGTTAAAACGTTTGCCAAATCTTCTATTTCTGGTTCGCGGGCGGCGTTTTTGATTATAGTTTTGCCTTTTGCTAGAACTGCGGTAAGCAATATATTTTCAGTCGCACCGACGCTTGGAAACCTAAAGCTTATCGTTGCGCCTTTAAGTCCGTTTTTTGCAGAAGTTTTTACATAACCGCCTTTTACTGAGATTTTAGCGCCCAATTTCTTAAATGCAGCTAAATGTATATCCACAGGTCTTGCACCTATAGCACATCCGCCGGGCAGCGATACTTCAATTCTTTTAAGTCTTACAAGCAGAGGTCCCATTATTAAAATGCTTGCGCGCATTTTTCTTACTAAATCATACGGCGCTATATGTTTATATTTGTACGAAGAGTAAGCTTTTACGGTATTTCCTTCTTTAACAGTTTTTTTACCTATAAAATTCAAAAACGCAATCGCCGTATCTATGTCGGTAAGAGACGGAACATTTGTTATCATTACGGGATCGTCTGTAAGAAGAGTCGCAAACAATATAGGCAAGGCGGAATTTTTTGACCCTGATACAACGATTTCACCTTTTAACTTCTTGCCTCCGCGTATTACTATTTTATCCATTTTTAATCCTTAAAAAGCATTGCCACTTCATTTTCATTCCATTCAACAAACCTCATACCGCTCCGCGGATATTTGATTATTGCGGCTGGAAAGTTATCATCGTTTAACATCACTGCAGCGTTCTATATTTCATAAGTTTTTCCTGCTACATAAGATTAATTTCTTTCAATCTGTACTAATGTCTGTTCATCTACATTTTTATGATTACTGTGCGGGCATTTTGACAATCTTAAACCCTTTCGCAAGCAGATAGTATTTCAATATACAGCTTCATTTTTTCCTTTCCAATTCGCATCTGAATGATTTGCCGACGTTTACTGTTTGCGGAACGATTCTAGGCTTGTTTACTGCTGGTTTTTCAAGTTGTTTAGGAAAACAGCGGAATAAGCTCTAAACTGCCTTGATAACTACCTGTTTTATCGTAGCAGTTATAATTTTTATACAACAGGCTTAAACTAAAAACTTTATAGGCGTTTTTGCAAGTCCATTTTGATTTCCCGTTACCGCAGGCTTTCAGCCCGCTAGAGTTTTCAATCGGATTTATCTCACTTTTACTCAAAATAAATGCATTATTCACCACCTTTTTAACGCTGGTTATAAAAAATTAAGCAATATAAATAAATATTTATGTAAAAACATTATATGCAAGAACTGTTGATAGTTCCCTCTCTGTTTTTCTAGTGTAATAAAAAATCAACAGAGTAAAATGTTCTTATTCTTATTATTTATTTTATGCCCTATTACATTTGCGGATAGAGTTTACAGCTCTGCCCACAATTTCTTTTTACTTCTATTTATTTTATACTTATTTTTTTACCTCATTTATCAGAGAATTTTACAACTTCTCATTTTAAATTCATTTCCCTTATTTATTTTAGGAAATATAACGCTCAAGTTCACTAAATTATTCTACATAGCATGTGGTTTTTTACCTTGCGGCTCATCGCTTTTAGGTTGTTTAGTATCATTCCCAGACTGTTTATATTACCTCTCTTTCCTCTTTCTGCTGCTGGAGATGTCCACTCTTACGTCTTCAAATCTCTTATTTTCCTTTCCCAAGTTCTCATTTTTCCTTAACTTTCTGCTTATAAAAACCAAAATACCAAACAGCAGGGGATAATCGCTATCGTCCCAACAATTGGGATACAAAATCAACGCTCCACACCTTTTCCATTTTCCCTACGCTTGCTTTACCCGCCTCACCTTCTTGCTCCACTCAAACACTTTAGGCTTCAAACCGCTAAAGCTTAACAACACTAACGACATCAAAACGCAAATACTAGTTATTTTTTTCATCATTATTCCTAAATCTTTATTTTCTATATTTTAATTCTGCTGTTTCTGATCAGGAAAAACACACCATTTATCAACTATTACCATTATCTCAGCCTTATCCCCTTAAAAAGTTATAGGGTTGGATCGAAGCTGTTAATTCAAACCACAAACATTATTTTTATAGTAGCTTTTTGCACTATAAATATAATAGCCTCTTTTTACTTCTCTCTAAGTTATACTTATTTTTTCTATTCCCTCTGTTTAAATTGATAACTTCCGTTTCCTAGTTTTGCATCTTACTATGCTCATAGAACTCTATTTTTGGTTGTATTTTCATCATCACTGCTACTAGCAGATTTCCATGGAAACCCATCACCTTGATAACTTGACTGCGGCAGTTATTTTTTCCCCAAAAGAATTACGAACTTTCTTGTCCCGGGGGTAGCACAGGGGCTTTTCATCTTTCTTCCCCTCAAAGAGCTTTCCTTTATTTTCATTGTTCGTACTATCATTTTAACCATTCTAGCGACTGTTCTGATATTCTGTGGCGGGTCAACGAATTTTTTTGTTGATTAATTTCTATAAACAGCTGGAACAAGTTTCCAACCCAGAGTAGAAACTCCAACTGTCCCGACTACCCACCACTTGTACTCCTAAAGATAGCGTCCGACAACGACTGCGCAATTCTTTATTATTTTCATTCTTATTTAAAAACACAAAAGCAAGGATCAAACATTCTTTTTTCTCCATCCTCAAAACCCTTGTCCACACTTCAAGGAAACCATAAACCGTTTTTCACTTTAGATTTCTAATCCGCAACGAACTTCCCGACACTTTCTGCTATCAGAAACGCTCTCACTAATATAAATGTATGCTTCATATTCTTCTAAACATCTTTAATCATCACAAGGTATATCGTCTGTTGAATTCACTCCATATGTCATATTTATCCATCAATGTATTAAATTACTTTTTTTCTACTAAATACAACTTTAATATTATCAATCACGGAACTTTGCATATAAAAACAAATTCTTTATGCCCGTTAAAAAATGTTTTACCTGAATTAAAAAATTTATGGTCATAATCATAAATTTTCAATTTACCCAATTTGGATAAAATATCTTGAAGTTGCTCAAATTTAATTTTATTATTAGATGCTTCACTATTAGCATGATAAGTATTATTATATGATAGTACAATATATTTGGTTTTAAGTTTAGACAATAAATCTGTTAAAGAATTTAATGCCTTTGATTTTGAATAATCACTTTTTTTGTTATTTCTTGGCATTTTTAGAGTTTTACCTGAAATTGACATCTTTTTCCACTCTGCTATATTCTCTAATATATGATAAAAATTTATATACTGCCTTGCATTATACGGAGGGTCTATATATGTTAAATCTGCAATTATGCTATCAGCAATACTATTAGCATTTTTGCAAGTAATTATTGGCGAATATTTATATTGTTTAATTTTAAGAGGGAGAAGTTCTATTTTTTTATCCTTTGGAGTAGAAGATAAGAATGCTTCATAGTGTCTAACAGTATTTGCAATTTTGTCAGCTGAGTACAGTAAAGAACTGAGAAGTATGTAATATTCTCGTTCCGTTACTTCATTTTTTATAGTTTCTAAATGTTCTCTTACAGAACCTATAAATTTCGCATTAGAGTATGAAAAGTATGTTCCAGAAAATGTATCTGAAAAATAATTATCTTTTATATAATCTTTTGAATTGTTATAATAATTCAATAATTTATATATTTTGGCTTGATTGTATTTGCCACTAGAAAGCCACGCATTATAAAAAATATAATTTGAATACAAACTATCATTTATATAGACTTTTTTATTTTGTGATAAAAAATATTCAGAAACTACTCCTGTCCCGGCAAATAAATCAGAAAAAGTGTTAAATTTGATATTCTCCAGATCTAACACTTTCACAATAAAACTAATGAGCTTTGATTTACTACCAATATACCTACGATTTTGTATTTTATACACTATAATTTGTTATTAAAACCTCTTCTTCTGGCGTTGCCCTATCCTTTTTATTATAACTTGAAGAACGATAATGATAACTTATGTAATTAATATCGAATTTATTCTTTTTAATCCATGATAATAAGATTTTATTTACATTAGCGCCTTTTCTTAATACATTTGATAGAGCGAATCTTATTCCTTTTTCGTTCAAATACAACAAAACTGAAAGTAATTCTGTCTCTTTAACCTCATCCCACTTTGAACCGCTCCAATTATAAACAGCATTTGTAATTAAATATGGCGGATCTATATAAACAAAATCATCTTTGCGTAAATCAAGCTCTTTAATAACTCTAAAATCTGATTGAACAAACTTAATGTTTTTATTCTTTAGTCCATATTTAAAAGAAGTTAATTTTTTGCGAATACTTTCATTAAAGTCTGTTTTACCAACAGGCATATTGAACTTCCCTGCAGAATTAAAACGCAAGTCATTATTAAAACAAAAAACTAACAGGGTAAATAAACACACTGCACTGTCTCTATGCGTATTAAAAGAATCATCATTATAAAAACTACGTAACTTTGCATATCCTTCAGCATTAAACTGTTTTAAGCCATTATTTCCCTGAATATATTTTCTGTACATATCATAGCCATTATTGAAAGTATCTGATAATTTGAATGTGTTGATAAATCCCTCCATCTTATCAATAATTAATTTCTCAGATAAGAAGCGAAGAGTTTTTAATAGTTCTATAACTTTTTTATTATTGTCAAAACAAATAATATATTTAGCATTTACATTTAGCCCAACACTTGCTCCGCCACAACACATATCTACAAATTTGTTTATTTTTTGTGGGAAATGAGGGAATAGTTGATCTAAAAGCCTTGATTTATTCCCTGTGTAGTTTAATGGAGATTTTATCATTTATTTTCTTCCAAATCTTCCTCTAATCCGTAAAAACTCCCAAGAGTATTAATATCAACAAAAATACCTTTTTTAATCCACGCTTTTTTATCTATTCCACTATACATTTTAATCAGCAAATCTTTAACAATATTATTCTGTGCGTTATGTAATTTACGATGACAATTTGGACATAAGGGTATCATGTTTTCTTTTATATCTATATCATTGTTAAACAAATGAGAATGCTCTAACTTTATTAGATGATGAATTTCAAGATAAACTAAACGCTTCTTAGTTAAAAAATATCCTTTCTTATGCCACTCTGAGTAGTCCCCATAATCAAAAAAACATCTTTTTTCATATTTATTAATAACCTCTTGCTTTTGATCTAATGAAAACTTACGACTAGTATTTTTATTAAAAAGAACATTCTTATCTTCTTCTTTTACTCCAGAAGCGTAAAAAATGACTTCTAATATATACTTTGATAATCTCTTAAAAATTTGTTTTGTTAAATCTTTATCATTATCGCCAATTCCCAGAAACTTATTAAGCCCTTTTGTAAATAGTAAATCAACATAAGTATTGATAATTTTTTCTCTTTTTTCCTTTAAATTATCAATACCTGTATTCTTTAAACAAGTCTTTTTAAAAATGTAATAATTTACTACTGTAAAAACATCAGATACAAAATTCTTTTTTCCACCGGCATTTAGTATCTTTATTCTTAATGGACTATCTTTTCCATTAATATATTTGTATAAATATTCTAAATCGTTATCTTTTACTTCATTAGATAATATTTTATAGGCAAACTCATACCCTATATCGCAAGTTGGATTATATAAGATGGAAGATACAAAAAGCCTATTATTATTATTATTATTTAAAATTAAATCTTGCGCAGTTGCTACTAAATCGCCATTGAAATTATTGGTAATTTTATCAATATCAATTAATGACTGTTTATCAATGCCAAAATATCTCCCCAATAAAAGATATAAATATAGAAAAGCCGTCACATATTGAATACCATTCTTTTGAATGATACCATAAAGTTTTTCTGCCAACAAGTTCAAATTAGGATTATTTTCAACATTCCTAAATAATAGAGAAGCTAACTCTAACCTTTTAAATTTCTGTTTATGTTTTCTCTATTGCCTTATATTATAACACCAATTTTTCCAAGCCAATGGATTTTTTTTCTTTTTGAGATATTCAGGAACAAGTTCATTTATATATTTTGAGATTGTTTGGGGACTTCTTATATTTGTTGTAATATACCCGAAAATCCTTGTTTGCTTGGTATGAGTGTTGGAAACAAAACTTTCTGTGTTTATTTTTTCTATAAATTCTTTTATCTTTTGCACAATTTCCTCTGTCATCTGCCCATACTATTGCCACATATGTATTACGTATAATTGCAAGTAATATTTTATTCAACTGTCCATTACCCAATATTGGTAATTTTAGGATATAGAACTTAATTTTATCACTCAATTACATCATTTTTATATCAAACTGTATTCTTTGAAGCTGAAATAATTATTATTTGAAATTATTATGTGATCTAAAAGCGAAATTTCTATAGATTCCAAAGCCTTTTTCACAGCAACAGTTGCATTTATGTCATTTTGCGACGGTTTCAAAGTACCACCGGGATGATTATGCGCTATCACAACAGAAGCAGCTCTGCATTTTAACGCAATTTCCGCAATTTTTCTTGGTATAAGCAAAGATTTATTTACAGTACCGCTTTCAATTTCTAAACAATCAGTAACTCTATTTCCTGAATTTAACAATATTGCATAAAATTTCTCTATATTCTCACCGCTTAAAGTTGAAATCAAATAATCTTTCACATTTTTGGGTGACGATAATCTGTCTTTTTCTTTTATATCTAAAGACAAATACAGAGAAACAAACTTTTTCAAAAATAACAGAAACTCTGCAGAATAGTCTGAAATGCCTTTAATTCCTTTCAACTGATCTGTATCAGCGTCAAAAACTTGTTTTAGGCTGCCGAATTTATTTATCATTTCTTTTGCCAAAGCTTTCACGTCTTTTCTGGGCAAAACGTATGTCAATGTTAATTCCAATATTTCATAATCCGCAAGATTACTGAATCCTCCGGAAATAAATTTTTTTCTCAGACGGCATCTGTGTCCTAAATAATGAGGCTCTGGCTTTTTTATATTCATCAATAAATTATTTTTCCCTGCATCTCTTTTTTTGCAAGGCACATTTTCCTCCCTTCAAGCATCTTTTCTTTAGCACGTTTAGAACGCTTTCTTTTTTGTCTGCGAATTCTTTCTATTTTCTGCCGTTTCTCGGATATTCTTCCTAAAACTTTTTCTTCAATTTTTTCTGCAAGCAACCGTCTTGCAAAAAATCTGTTTAATCCTTGAATTCTCTCTCTGCGACACTTTACTTCTATTCCCGTTGGATAATGCTTCAGATAAACAGTTGTCGAAACTTTGTTGACATTCTGCCCGCCTTTTCCCGAAGAACGGATAAACTTTTCTTCAATATCTGATTCCTGAACTTTGCACTTTTCAAACTTTTTATCAAGTTCCTCTTGTTTTTTTGGACTTACTCCAAAATCTGTCATATCCGTACCTTTTGATTTCTCATATCTCTAATAAGTTCTGACTGGCTTGTAAACAATGCAATGCAAGCTGATAATTTTTTACAAGAGAAGTAATAATTCCTATTATTTCAAGCACAGGTCCAAAAATATTATTCCATACAGCTGAAAAATCATCATAACCCCCATAATAGTCGGTTTTTTTACCAGCGCATTGTAAAAATTTAAAGATGAAATATTTCTTTTTTCGTAGGAATACAAAATATCAGAATAGGTAAAAATCAACTCATTAAAATCGTTTACTTTATAATTGCAGGTCTTTTTCAGATAGCTTTAATAAATTTTAACAACTCAAACTTGAAAATGACATTCCCTAAATCAAAAACTGTAATTTTTACACTTATATTCCAATTTAAATGCTGCTCATAACATTTTGAATTTTTTTAACAACTATATATTATTTAGCAAACATGTTCTCTAATACTTCATTCAATATAAATCCAAATCTATTCTTAATTTCAGAAAAAGAATTTATTATTCTGTCATAATCTTATACAACTGCCGCAGGAGAAAAAAGACTTATAATACTTTTCTTGCCATCTTATTCCTACAGTCAACTTAAATTTAAGCTAGCACAAAAAATATTAATTCTCTCAATTCTTCCTCTTAAAAGGATCATGAGGATATGGTTTTGTCGTCTGGACATGAGAATGCAAAACGACTGTCAACTACCCCGGAACACCGTGCGACGAATATGGATGACGCACATCCTTTCCGTGCACCATAAAAATAACATCTTCGCTGATATTTGTAGCATGATCGCCAAGTCTCTCTATGCTTTTTGTTACAAAAATCAAATCTACGGTTCTTTGAATAGTATCAATATCTGAAGATTTAAGTATTAAATTTTTAAGATTAGTGAGAACTCTGTTTTTTAAATCGTCAACTTCATCGTCTTTTGCAAGCACCGACACTGCAAGTTCGGAATCGCTCGTATTAAAAGCTTTTATACAGTCCATTACCATATTTTGCACAGCTTCCACCATTTTAGGAATGTAAACAAGAGATTTAATTTTGGGATACTTTATTAAATCCAACGCCATCTCACTTATATTTACGGCTTCGTCGCCCATTCTTTCTAAATCACTATTAATACGCATTGCGGAAGTTATAAATCTTAAATCAATGCTGACAGGCTGATTTAAAGCTATAAGTTTTAAACATTTATCGTCAATAACTATTTCCTGAATATTAACTTCTTTTTCAAGACAAAATACAGTATCAGCCTGCTTAGGATCTCTTTCGACAAGCTCCTGCATCGCAGTTTTTATCATTTTTTGAACAAGTACAGCCATATTAAGAAGATGATTTTGTAAATCACTCATTTCAACATCAAAACGCCG
This sequence comes from Candidatus Endomicrobiellum trichonymphae, assembly GCF_002355835.1. NCBI lineage: Bacteria > Pseudomonadati > Elusimicrobiota > Endomicrobiia > Endomicrobiales > Endomicrobiaceae > Candidatus Endomicrobiellum > Candidatus Endomicrobiellum trichonymphae. The sequence goes on from NZ_AP017459.1 coordinate 706,566, forward strand.
CATATTTTACCCTCCCCTTAAAAAACAGAGTTAAAGTTAAGATTGAAAATGGCATATATTTACTTCATCGCCTTTGCTACTTCAATGACAGCAAAATATCTTTCTGTCGCTTATTGTACTATAGTCCTTAACCAAACCTGCCGCTTATATAATCTCCCGTTTCTTTTTTTGACGGATTTGTAAATATTTTTTCAGTCTTATCAAATTCTATAATTTCGCCAAGAAGCATAAAGGCAGTATTATGTGAAATTCTCGCCGCTTGCTGCATGTTGTGCGTTACTACTACAATGGTATATCTGTCCTTTAATTGAATTATCAATTCTTCAATTTTCTGTGTTGCAACCGGATCAAGAGAAGAACAAGGCTCGTCAAGAAGAATAACATGAGGAGCTATAGCAATAAGTCTTGCAATGCAAAGTCTTTGCTGTTGTTCCAAAGTCAAAATTAATGCTGATTTGCGCAGTTTATCTTTAATATCGTTCCACAACAAAACGGCTTTTAAACTTCTTTCCACAGTTTCGTCAATAATACTCTTATTTGAAGTTATTCTGTTAACTTTTAAACCAAAAGCAACATTTTCATAAATTGAAATCGGAAAAGGATTGGGTCTTTGGAAAACCATTCCGACATTTCTTCTCAAAGCATCCACATCAATTTTCTCGCCGTAAATATTTTCGCCGGATATGTTGATTTCGCCATTTGTATAAACGTTTTCTATCGTGTCATTTATTCTGTTTATCGATCTTAAAAGAGTAGACTTGCCACAGCCTGACGGACCTATCATCGCGGTAATTCTTTTTTCTTCAATATTAATAGTAATATTTTTGAGCGCATGAAAATCTGCATAATATAAATTAAATTTTTTTATTTCTATTTTTGACATACGCTCCCCAAAATCAACCGCATTTGTAAAACCAGCGAAATTACGCCGTACGAATGGAAATGATAATCGGTAAAACTATCAACCAAAGCGGCCGGTAATATAATCTTCCGTTTGTTTTTCTTTCGGAGATACAAATAATCTATCAGTTTTACCAATTTCAACAAGTTTACCCATAAGAAAGAATGCCGTCCTATCGCTAACGCGTGATGCCTGTTTTACATTATTTGTCACAAGCACTATAGTATATCTCTGCTTAAGTTCAATCATCGATTCTTCAACCTTTGCCGTAGATATTGGATCAAGTCCCGTGCAAGGCTCGTCAAATAAAATAACTTCAGGGTTAATTGCAAGAATTCTTGCAATACAAAGTCTCTGTTGCTGTCCGCCAGACATTTTCATTGCAGATAAGCTTAATCTGTCTTTAACTTCATTCCATAAAGAAGCGTCTCTTAAAGCCTGTTCAACTATAGCATCCTGTTCTGATTTCTTTGAAATAAGCCCCAGACGTTTCGGAGCATAGATAATATTTTCATATATGCTCATAGGAAGCGGTATAGGCATAGCAAAAAGCATACCGATGCGTTTTCTTAAATTCTCCATATTCATATCAAAAATATTGTCACCTATGAGATAAACTTTGCCTTCTCGCGAATAAGTTGCATCCAAATCGTTCATTCTGTTTATAGTTCTCAAAAACGTCGTCTTGCCGCTGTTTGCCGGCCCTATAATGCTTAAAATTTCATTTTGGGCGATATTAATGTTCAACGATTCCAAAACGCATTTTTTATTATAATAACAACTCAAATCTTCAACTTTAATTTTATCTACCATTTTCTGCGTTTCCTTAAATAAATTCTTGCAACGATCGCAATAAAGCTCATTGTCAAAACCATCAGCAAAAGCACAAGAGCCGTACCGAATATCACATTTTCAGGCATATTAGGAATCTGCGTTGAAATAATATACAAATGGTACGGTAAAGTCATTACCTGATCAAGCACAGAACGCGGTAAATGCGGAACAGAAAATGCCGTAGCAGTAAATAATATAGGCGCAGTCTCACCGGATATTCTTGAAATGCTTAGTATTGCTCCCGTTAAAATGCCTGAAATAGCATTTGGAAGCACTATGTATCTTATAGTCTGCCAGCGACTTACGCCAAGAGATAAACTCGCATCTCTAAAATAATAAGGGACGCTGTTTAATGCGTTGCGCGACGTGGTTATAATAACGGGAAGTTCCATTATAGACAGAGTTAAAGCTCCGGCAATAATAGAAACGCCCAGTTTTAAAAACATAACAAAAATACCGAGTCCGAATAATCCGTAAACAACCGATGGAACACCAGCCAAATTTACTATAGCAAGTTTAATTATCCTCGTAAGCAAATTATTTTTTGCATATTCGTTTAAATATATAGCCGCAAAAACACCTATCGGAAGAGTTATAGCAATAGCACAAGTGACTATTAAAAGAGTACCAAGTATCGCGGGAAGAATTCCCCCTCCGCGCATTCCGTCCTTAGGCATCGACATTAAAAACTCCCAAGTTATAGCTGATACTCCATTTTTTATGATTATAAAAATTATCATTACGACTGGAATAACAGTTAAAACTGTGGCGAGAAAGAGAATTGTGTATGAAAATTTCTGGGACAATTTAGGATTTAGTTTTATCATTTATTTTTATTATTCCCAAGAAATAAATCCGCTATAAAGTTTACGATAAACGTCACTATAAAAAGCACAAGTGCTATGGCAAATAACGCTCTATAATGAATGCTCCCTACGACAGTTTCCCCCATTTCTGAGGCTATTACAGCCGTCATAGTTCTCACTGGCTCGAAAATCGAATGAGGAATACGCGCAGAGTTTCCGGTTATCATCATAACAGCCATCGTCTCTCCGATAACTCTGCCTATTCCAAGCATTATCGCGGCAATTATTCCAGGCATTGCCGCTTTCAGTACAATTCTTCTTATAGTCTGCCATTTAGTAGCTCCTAAAGCGAGCGCCCCTTCTTTATACTGACAAGGAACCGAACGTATTGCATCTTCTGATATCGTTACTATTGTAGGCATAGCCATAAATGCAAGCATTATTGAACCCGAAAAAGCCGTAAGTCCGGTAGGTATGTTAAAAAGTGTTCTAACAAAAGGGACAAGTGTAACCATTCCGACAAATCCTATAACTATACTTGGAATTGCAGCCATAAGCTCGACTAAAGACTTCAAAACGTCACGTACGCCTTTAGGCGCAATTTCTGAAATGTAAAGTGCGGTCATAATGCCAATAGGAACCATTATTATGCATGCTCCGACAGTAACTAAAACAGAGCCGATAATTAAAGGAAGAATACCAAATGATTTAGTGTCTGAAGTCGGATACCAAAACTGTCCGGTAATAAATTTTATAATGCCGAAATCTTTAAAAAAACTAAAACCTTCTTTAAACAAAAATCCAAAAATTAAAATGACAAAAACAATAGATAATATTCCGCATATAAAAATTACCGTTTCAATTACAGTGTCTATAATTTTTCTCATTTTGATCTTTTAATAATAATATATGTTGTACTCAATAAAATACAATAACACAAATATATCTCATACTTTCAAAGATGGTGATGTTGTAACAGCATTTACTTTTTTTAGAAAACATGAATAACGCATCACTGATTTTCCTTGCTGCAAAAAACTTCAATTCTTACTTTACACTCTGTTTCCTTATCGGTATAAAATCAGCTTCCAATACAATTTTTTGCCCCGCGGCCGATAAAGCATAATCAATAAACATTTTTACAACATCCTGTGACTCTCCATTTGTATAAATATATAGAGGTCTTGAAATAGGATACGTACCATTCATCACGTTTTCAGGCATCGGATAAACATATTCGCTTTCCGCATTTACCGCTACCGAAACAGGTTTTACTCTTTCGTCTACAAAACCCATACCGACATATCCTAAAGCATTGGGATTTTGACAAACCTCATTGCATATAGTCTGCGAAGACGACATCATAAGCGACTGAGTGGAAAACTCGTTTTTATTATTTTTATCACCAACACCTAAGACACGCTCTTTAAAAAACATATACGTTCCTGAATTACTTTCCCTTGAAAGAATTACTATTTTTCTGTTTCTTCCTCCGACCTCTTTCCAGTTTGTAATTCTTGCCATGAAAATATCTCGCAACTGTTCTAATGTAAGTTTATTTACTGAATTATTTTTATTTACAATTACAGCAAGTCCGTCAAGACCAATCTTAAATTCAACGGGGTTTATATTTTTACTCTCCGCCAGCATCTTTTCTTTTTCTTCTATTCTACGGGAAGACATTGCAATATCACATGTTCCGTTTATTAAAGATGCAAAGCCAGTCCCCGATCCACCCCCCGTAACACTTATGTTAAACGACGGATTCTGTTCTACAAACTTTTCTACCCATTCTTGAATAAGATTTACGATAGTGTCAGATCCTCTGATTTGTATAGATATGCCGCCATGCCTATCGCCGACTTGCGATTTCACGCAAGCGTAGAAAAATACGTATATTAAAAGAACCGTAATAAGTTTAGAAATTTTCATTATTCCCACTCTATAGTAGCGGGCGGTTTATTGGAAATATCATAAACTACTCTGTTGGTGCCTTTAACTTCGTTTATAATTCGAGAAGATATCTTACTGAGCAGCTCATAAGGAAGTTTTACCCAGTCTGCCGTCATCGCATCTTCAGAATTTACGGCTCTTATGGCAATTACATATTCATAAGTTCTGGCATCTCCCATAACGCCTACAGTTTTAACAGGCAGTATTATAGCAAAAGACTGCCAGATTTTCTCATAAAGCCCAGCTTTTATTATTTCTTCCGTTACTATATTGTCTGCTTCTTTTAAAATATTTAGTTTTTCTTTCGTTATCTCGCCTAATGTTCTTATGGCAAGTCCAGGACCCGGAAAAGGCTGCCTATCTATGATTTCTGACGGAACCCCGAGTTCTTTTCCTAAAACTCTCACCTCATCCTTAAATAAAAACCTCAGAGGTTCAACAAGTTTCATTTTCATTTTTTCAGGAAGTCCGCCGACATTGTGATGACTTTTAATCGGAGATTTCGCTCCCTTTATAGAAACACTCTCTATAACATCAGGATATATCGTTCCCTGCAAAAGAAAATTTATGCCCTTCAACTTTTTTACTTCTCCATCAAAAACTTCTATAAAAGTGTGACCTATAATTTTTCTCTTTTGTTCAGGATCGGTTATACCTTTAAGTTTTGACAAAAATATTTTTTTTGCGGAAACTATAATAAGATTTTTACCGAACATTCTGCCAAATACTTTACGCACTCTTTCAGTCTCACCGAGCTTCTGAAGTCCGTGGTCAACATAAACGCATATAAGCTGCTTCCCTATAGCTTTATAGAGCATTACAGCCGCAACGGAAGAATCAACTCCGCCTGAGAGAGCACATAAAACTTTGCTTTTTCCAACCTGTTTATGAATTCTTTTAACTTCCTCCACAATATAAGATTTCATAGTCCAGTCGCGTTTTAAACCGCAGATTTTAAATATAAAATTTTTCAAGATTGTCCTGCCGTTAACAGAATGCTTTACCTCAGGATGAAATTGTACACCGTATATGTTCTTTGCTGTATTCTCTATCGCCGCATAAGGAGAGTTATCTGACTTTGCCGTTATCTCAAAACCTTTTGGAATTTTTGAAAGTTTGTCGCCATGGCTCATCCATAGAGTTTCTTCGGAACTAAGTCCATTAAATAAAGAACTGTTACATTTTACATTTACATTCGCAAGACCGAATTCCCTGCGTTTTGACGGAGCAACTTTTCCGCCGTGAAGTTCCGCTATAAGCTGCATACCGTAACATATTCCCAAAATAGGAACATCAAGTTCCCATATTTCAGGATCAGGCCAAGGAGCATCTTTTGAGTAAACACTTTCATAACCGCCTGAAAGAATTATGCCCTTTAAATCCTTAATTCCGGAAAAAGATTTTATAGGTTTATTCCCAGGGCATAGTTCGCAATATACTTTCTCTTCCCTTATGCGTCTTGCGATCAGCTGCGTGTACTGCGAACCAAAATCCAATATCAAAATCATCCATTTGCCTCATATTTTCTTTCCTTCATTTACGTTTTGCATTGTATCAAATTTTTGCAGAAGTTATGATTTTCTGAGTCTGATATTTTCCTCTTCTGTCGGCATAAGAGACCTCACAAACTTCACTTGCCCCTAAAAATAAAACCTGCGCTATTCCTTCATTTGCATAGACTTTTGCCGGAACCGATGTCATATTTGCTATTGAAAGAGTAACATATCCATTCCATTCAGGCTCAAACGGAGTGATGTTTACAAAAATTCCACATCTTGCATAAGTCGATTTGCCGAATGCAATTGTTACAATATTTCTCGGAATTCTAAAATATTCTATTGTCTTACCTAAAACCACGGAATTCGGCAAGATCTCTATATAATCCTTAACTGTTATGGATTCAAGCAGATTACCACTTGTTCTTTTAGGATCCAAAACAAAATCTTTATTTTTGACTTTCATAATCATAAACTCGTTTGAAAGACGCATATCATATCCGTAAGAAGAAGTACCAAAAGAAATTTTTCCACACCTGATCTGTCGGGGCTCAAACGGATCTATCATCTTATATTCAAAAGCCATCTTTTTTATCCACTTATCATTTTTAACCACTTTCTCACCTTTTATATAAATAATTATAAAATAAGTTCAAAATGTCGACACTCAACAAAAAAGGAACATTTAATTTTTTCAGCAAAATTTTAAAATCGTTAACACAATGTAAATTACCTTTCATTTCAATATAATTTATATTCTCGGATTTTAATTGATTTCTGTTTTGCTCACTCAAAGTATCCGCAATAAAGATATCGGTACCTCTGGCATATATTACATCCGCACTCTCAGGATTCCCCTTGCCCATAAGCTTAACCTCAACTCTATATTCTTTTTCTTTTCTGCTATCATAGAGTTTAAAATCAACTTCTCTATCAAAATTTAAAGTCCCATCTTTTTAAAAAATTGAACTATTAATATATTCCTCTGGCACTTTACATAATTTACACAGTTTTAATATAAAGGTTTTTCAACTTTTTTGCCTATTGAACTCCATGCCCCCCCCTCGTATCGCTATTTTTTTTGTTGCACTTCCACGCATATTAGTGATTGTCTTTTTATTTATACCTGCAAATATTGCTTTATCATCAGGAGAAATATTATCTGCAGCAATAAAATGTTTTTTATACCAAACCAAGTCAACATTATTTTCTTGAATTTTTACAGCAACTATCTTCTTGAAAAAATCTACAGCAAAATCAAGAAAAGACACATTTATTGCATTCACAACTTCATCGCGATAATCATCGCCTTTAACCAATTTACTTACAGCACTATCAATGACTTCTTTTTCAAAGGTTATCATAATTTTCTTCTTCCAATTTTTTTATATACTTATTATCCATTTCACACAACACTGGAATTCTTTTCCTCTTTTTTGCCACTCTTCCAAAAGTCCCAGAACCCGCAAAAGGATCTAAAACTACATCTCCACTAAAAGAATAATATTTTAAAACTTTTTCACATAATTTTTCTGGAAAAACAGCCGGATGATCTTTATCTATTTTTGGAGATATATGCCAACAATTTGACGTATCTGTATTTTCAACGGCATTTGCCAATATTCTTGTTTTCATCTAGCAAAAAAGGCGTCTTTTTCCTGTAAACCAATAAACTTTCAGTAACACAGTTAGGTTTATAAGACAAAGGCATACCGGTTTGTAAATAACCCGCAATTCTGTTTGGAACTGTATACTCAGGTTTAATCCATATAATTTCATCTATAAAATAAAAACCTGCTTCTTCTAAAATCTTATGAAAGTCAAAGTGAATTGGATATCTAACACTTTCAAACTCTCGACCAGGTCTTTTTGTAATTACCGGAGAAACATTTATAATAATAAAACGTCCATCTTCTAATACACGATTACATTGTTTTAAAACACTACACATCTTTTCTAAATACCTTTCATAAGACGTATAATCAGAATACATCCTGGCATTATAATATGGCGGAGATGTAAATATAAAATGTATAGTTTTACTCTGAATTCTTAACAAAGTTTGCTCGCTATCGCCTTTTAATAAAGTTGCCTTTATAATTTTTCTCTTGTTTTTTACATCCAATAATTTCGATTTTTTCTATGCAAAAAATATTCATACATCTTATGCATTACTTCATTGTTGTAAAAAGATAATAGACGATTCCCCAATTCTTGAAATTCAATTTTACTAAATCTATACAATGTTGTACGAAACATTTGATAAACAAGTTCCATATATGTTTTTTTAAAACCTTCTTTCATTATAAACTCATAAATTTTTTTATCAATTTATTGTCTTCCAATAGACGAAACAACTTCCCTTTTTATATCCAAAGGAAGAATACTGTTATAAAACAATAAGAGTTTATTTAAATTTTCTTCACTCTTTTCTTTACCGAGTTGCTTTATATATTCTATATTTATATTATCTTTACAATAGCTTTCCTCTAAAGCACATTCCATAATAAAACACTCCTATAAAAAACTATCAGCTACATATAGTCTATTTTGCTTCACGAAACATTCAAGACTTAACAACCATGATTAACCGCAATCACGGCAATCAATACATCTTTAGGTTAAAGTTTATTCAATTCTATCCTATTCCAAATCTCAACTGGGAAATATTTTTTTATTGCATCCTGTGCTTTTAAATTATTTTTTAATCTGTTTTAATCCTTTATTATTTTTTCTAATTCGGCTTTCCTCTGTTCAGCCCAAGCACAAATTTTTATTTCTTTTTTAAACCTGACATAATTCTTTTCTACTTCTTTTAAATTATTTCCTTTTGTTAAATGTGAATCTGTGAAATAGTAATTGATTTTCATTGATATATAATTGGATATTTGCAATTCCATTTCTTTTTCTAGCTGTAGAATCACTTCACTTTTAATACTTTCAACAGCATTTTTATCCTGCACCAATAATTTTTCCGACAATAACTTTAAAAAGGATTCGTCAAAAAAAAGATTTTCAATTTCCGCCATTGAAAATGAAAATATATCATTCGATTTTAACTTTTCTAATCTATCAGCTCCATGATGGTCTGAATCAATTAATCCAATTGCTTTTGTTGTCAAATTAGACATTTTATTAAAAGCTTTTGTATAGTTAATGACAGAAAAGCAACTTTCAACAGGAATTATCGTAAAATCAGGAAACAAGATATTATATATTTGTTCATCGATACCACCTTTTTTACCTTCGCAAAACAAAATATTTTTCCTACTACCAAGCAATTCCATCAGCAATTCTTCCGGCAGTTCATTTCCCTTAATATATTCTATTTCCCATTTATCAGGAACACTAAAAGACTTTATCCAAACTTTTTTTGCTAATGCTCTGCTTGTTGCAAAACCTAAGTCATGAGTTAAGTAAATAAAAATGCAATCTTTTCTTTCATCCTCTAAAATATCCCATAATTTATTCAGAATAGTTTTATGTAAATACATTTCAGGCTCGTCAACAATAACAAAACCGTCTTTGGGCGACTGTAAAACATAGGCTATTAAATAAAGCGCTACTTTTTCGCCATCACTCATTTGATATGCTGGATAATTAACGCTCAAATTTGTTTTCATTTTCAAGGTAAAAGTAATACCGCTCTCCACTTCAAGAATTCTATGCTGGATTAGAGAATTCCATATTTTTATCACATTATCTAAATTGTTTTTAGGTAGCTCATAATCTTTATTAGTTCCTCTTTGGATATTATCGCAAAATTTATTTCTTACCTCATTTCTTTCTGCAAGAAGATTGCCAAGCAGCATCTTACATTCATCAAGAACGTAACTTATAGATGTAATACTTGCAGAATAAGGTTCTTTTAATGACTTGTCACGGCTTTGTGATTCTTGTAATTTTATAGAAGTATTAACAATATTAGGAATTGCATCAAAAGTAGGCATTAGTAGAATTTTTTGAGCTGAAATAACAGTCCCGGCAGTCGGTAAATATTGCAATAAGTTCCGGTTTTTACTAAAAAACCCGAGTTTTTTAAAGAAATCAAGATTAAATTGCAATGGTTTTAATTTTTCTGACAATTGTTTAGTTATATTTTCTATTTCTATTTGTTGTTTTATTTACTTCTTATCATCATCTTTAATAAAGTCCAAATTTTGATAGCTTCTTCTATATGAGAAAACATTTAAAATTTGATTAATATCATTTTGAAATTGAGTTAAATAATTAATTTTAATTAATTGTTTTGTATTCGACACTATACCCTTTATTTCAGAACAACAAAATATTGTCTCAGTATATAAATCAAGCATACTTTTATCCACATCACATTTAACTAAAATATTTTTATGCTGTTCTAATCGCTCTATAGCTGAACTAATAAATTGTAAAAAATTTTCTTCTGTCACATTATTACATCATCGTTATAATAATTTTTTTCTGCTTCATATATATTTTAGCATCTGAGGTTTCCAAAACGGAACGGAATTCCTATATGTGTTTTAATATGTTCTTTTGAAAATCGTCATATCCGCAAAAATACCGCAAACGAAAAATATAAACTCAAAAACAAATCAAAAAACTAAAAGCACTTAGAGTAGCTGCATCCACGACAAATAACACAACTTTCGGCAAAAGTCAACATCTCACCGCATTCCGGGCATTGCGGGCATGCTCCCGACGAATTACCGCTTAAACCGGAAGTATAATGTTTTTTTATATATTTTGACGCATAAGGTTCCGAAACAGACATATCCCGAGCGGAAAGAACCGGCGTCATTTTTTCTCTCTTATACGCTTCTAAAGCTTTCGCAACGGCATCCGCGCACGATAAAATTATTCCGCCGTCCGCAAGTGTCGGAGACGGACATCTTATACCTTTCAACTGATCTATAATTCCTTGTTGATCAACGCCAGAGCGCAAAGCTAAAGAAATTAAACGACTTATCGCTTCAGCCTGCGATGAAGTACATCCTCCGGATTTACCAAGCTGCGTAAACACTTCGCACATTCCTCTGTCATCTTCATTTACGGTAACATACATTTTGCCACAACCGGTATGCATAAGGAACGTCAAACCAGTTGTCTTTTTAGGACGAGTTCTCGGTTTTTTCTCATGCAATGCTCCTTGAGAATATTCTTCTTTTTTGTTTGCAAGATTTAACACCTGCACATTCCTGCTTCCGTCGCGGTAAACAGTTACTCCCTTGCAACCCATTTTATATGAAAGAATATAAACTTTTTTTACATCTTCTTTCGTGGCTGAATTAGGAAAATTTACAGTTTTTGATACGGCATTATCCGTAAATTTCTGGAAAGCCGCTTGCATTTTTATATGTTCTTCAGGCGCAATATCATGTGAAGTTACAAAAATTTTCTTTATTTTCTCTGGAATTTCTTTAAATCCGCGTATACTTCCTTTTTCTGATATTTTATCTATAAGTTCCGGCGAATAAAAACCGTTTTCTTTTGCAAGTTTCTCAAAATACGGATTTACTTCATACATCTCTTCATTGTCAAGACATTGCATTCTTTTATAAACAAGCGCAAAAATCGGTTCAATGCCACCGGAAGCCGAAGCTATCATACCAATTGTTCCCGTCGGAGCGATTGTAGTCGTTGTTGCATTTCTTACGGGACTTCCCTTTGCGTATATACTTTTTTTAAAGTTTGGGAAAGATCCTCTCTTAAAAGCAAGCTCTTCGGAAGCTTTACGGGATTTAGAATGAATAAAACCCATAAGTTCTTCGGCAAGCGCCAAAGAATCGTTAGATCCGTAGGGTATACCTAAATACAAAAGCAAATCTGCCCACCCCATAATCCCAAGTCCTATTTTTCTGTTGGAGCGAGTAACCTCGCCAATTTTCTGTATAGGATAATTACTTACATCTATAACGTTGTCAAGAAAATGAACGGCAGTTTTCACTGTTTTCTCAAGTTTTTCCCAGTTTACGTCGTTGTTTTTTACAAAATGACCAAGATTTATTGAGCCTAAATTGCAGGATTCATAAGGAAGAAGTGGCTGTTCTCCACATGGATTTGTAGATTCTATTGAACCCGCCGACGGAGTAGGGTTTTTATGGTTCATTCTGTCAACAAAAACTATACCCGGTTCGCCATTTTTCCATGCTTGATCGACTATCTTGCCAAAAACTTCATTTGCGTTTAATCTGCCTATTATCACACCGTTTCTCGGATTGTAAAGATTATAATATTCTCCTTTTTCCAAAGCATCCATAAACTTTTTTGTAATCGCAACAGATATATTAAAATTATTTAAACTGTCATCTTTATCCTTGCAGATTATAAAATCCAAAATATCAGGATGATCTATCCTCAACATTCCCATATTTGCACCGCGTCTTGTACCGCCCTGTTTAATAGCTTCCGTAGCAGCATTAAAAACTTGCATAAAAGATATGGGACCAGAAGAAATACCGCTTGTGGTTCTTACCACATCTTTTTTAGGACGCAATCTTGAAAATGAGAACCCCGTCCCGCCGCCAGATTTATGTATAAGAGCCGTATTTTTCAAAGTCTCAAAAATTGAATCCATTGAATCGTCTATCGGCAAGACAAAACACGCCGAAAGCTGTTGCAAATGTCTGCCTGCATTCATTAAAGTAGGCGAGTTAGGTAAAAAATCACAAGAAGACATTGTGAGATAAAACTCTCTTATCAATATAGTTATATCCGTATCTTCATCATAAATTTTGTCCGCCTGAGCAATATTTTCGGCAACTCTGTAGAACAAATCTTCAGGACTTTCAATCACATTACCATCTTTATCTTTCTTCAAATACCTTTTTTTTAGAACAGTAAGTGCATTATTCTCTAGATTAACTTTGTTTTCTGAAATTAATTCTTCTTTTTTATCCCGCAACATCAATATCTCCTATATATCTAATTAACTGACTACTATTAAAGTTTTTTATTTTTTTTTCGTCTCTTCACATATTCTTTTTTCAGTTTTTGCAATTCTTTCATAAATGTGCTAATATCATCAAACTTTCTATATACTGATGCAAATCTTATATATGCAATCAAATCAATATTCCAAATCTTTTACCCTATATTCCTCGAAGGAATTTCCATAATACATTCGCCCACAATTTCATCTTCAATTTTACTTACCATTTTATTTATTGTTTCAGACGAAATAGAACGTTTTCTATACATACCTGCCCAAATTTTTCTCCTGTCAAACGGTTCTCTTCTACTGTCTGATTTAACAACCATAATCGGTAGTTCTTTAGGTCTCTCAAAAGTTTTGTAGTTGAGCCATTTCCTGAGTCTTCTTACAGCCGGCACATGTTCGATAGGGAGCGAATCAAGAACCTGATCATTATTAATACCGCAAAAAGGATAATTCATTCTTTTTCTCTCCTTCTATTTTATTGAAATTCAAGAATAATTAAACTATATGTTGTGATAGAAGCAATTTATAACATATATATAGAATTTGTAAATGATTAACACTTATAACAATACTCATCCGTTTTTACATATTTCTAATATCTCTATTATTTACAAATTTATGGGCATACGCTAATTAATCAATTAAGATAGTCTAAAATTTTACTGCAGATTGGCTCTAGCGGTGGATATCCGGGAGAGACTTCAGTTATTTAATGATAAAAGTCTTTTCACAATTATTCAAAAAACTCCCAAAATGAAAACAGACATATAAACATCTAAAATGCATCCAACTCCAAATAACGCTTAAATGATTGAATTAAAAATAAAGTACTAAAAATTATACTTTCTGCAAAATTAAAACTGGCAATACGGTACAACTTTTTTTGTACGGCGTCAAACTGCCGAAATTGATTATATAAAATACCGTCGAAATAAGATGAGGTATTTAATTATGGTTATGAATATTTATATACAAGCGGAAAATTAATCACTGACTGTAAAACAGACTTACAATCAAAATAATATTGAAATATCATTATTTACCTTTTATTTTATCATTTTTAAAAATATAGTCGTCAATCAGTTTTTTCTCAACTGCTTTTTTTAAATCTTTATTTATAAACTCAAAATCTTTTACCCATACGCCGTCTTTTTTATTTGAAGGCCACGCAATCCATAAACCTTTTGCGCTCTGCATAATACGACATTCAATTTCAATATCATCGTCAAAAATGACGGATACAAAAGCTTTTATTTTTAGATGTTTTTTTGAAATCGAAAGTTTATTCGTTTTAAATACGGTTTTTTCAGTTTTTGAAGATATTTTATTTTGATATAAAGCACTGACTAGATATTGCCTGAACTCTCTTTTTAAAATGCCAAATTGTTTATATACTTTATTTTTACTCCTATATATAGGCAATTTAACATCATTATTTTTCAAGAGTATATTTGAAATCTTAATATCATCGTTTAAAACTATTTCAAATGATTTATTATCATGAATAATTTTGGTAATCTTTAATTCAGCATAAAGAGACGAACATAATACGAGAGGAGCAATTAAAACCAATAATGAGATTTTAGCTAATGTCATTTTTTATATCTGCATCATGTTTTATTTTTTGATATTTTATCAAGGAATTCAACATAATGTAAAAGATTTGAATTATATTTTGTGAGAATCTGTAAGCCTGAAATTAAAGAATTTACTTCAAGGGTTTTTTCTCCTTTTGCAAAGGGGGAAATTTATAGTATCTAGCGGAAGTTCCGAAACAAGATATTTTAAAACTATCTATTCGTCTTCAATATCCCGTTCGGAATGCAACAATGAAACCAAATCTTCAATACCAAACAGCATAAGAGGTTCATAATTTATTTTCTCTGTCGTGGTAAAGAACAAAACGCTCGGCATAAAATACTTTTTTACATTCAAGGCAGGATACAACATTAATTCCCCCCCCCTTCCATTAACACACTCTTTCACTCAGGATTATCTGAAATGCTTATTGCAGAAAACAACTCTGCTTCAAAAGCATATCCACAGGGACACTCAATTTCTTCGACAAGATTTGAGATTGTCATTGATAAATTTCCTATGAATTAAAGCTCATATACTGACGTACCAACTAACCTATTCATCATTCTTTTCTGTTATTAGCATTCAAGAATACTTCAGCCGATGAGAGGATTTGAACCTCTGACCCATTGCTTACGAAGCAATTGCTCTGCCAGCTGAGCTACATCGGCACAGTTTATAGCCAACTAACTTAATTACGACACTGCCTCATAGTCAATAGAAGCCGTATTAAAAAACTACGAAAAATATGCTGAGGGACAGAATTGAACTGTCGACACCAGGTTTTTCAGACCTGTGCTCTACCAACTGAGCTACCTCAGCACACAATAAAAGTTTTTAATTGATCTTTTTTACTGAATTTATCAGAAGTCTCTTTTCCGTCACTTTCGCTTACTTTATTTTAGAAGAAACCTTAAACTGGCTTTCATCATCTTTGAAATCATCGCTTAAATTGCTGACAGTGTCCACTATTTCTTCGCCGAACTTTTTAATGTTGCTTCTCGTCTCTCTTCCCGATTTGGGAGCATACAGTATTCCCAGAGTCGCTCCTATTAAACCGCCTAAAACAAAAGCCAAAAGCGTATCTCTATTATCGCTCATTTTATTCCCCATGCGTTCTGTTTTTTCTTTCACTGACACTTAAAAAAGCATAAAAAAGAAATGAAATCCCCTTAATAACCAAAGACGATAACTTTCTTCTCATTGATGCAACACCAGAAACTTTATTGACACCATCTAGTTCGCTGTTTATTTTCTTTATAAACCTTCTAAATTCTATCGCAGATTTCTTTATCCCAATCAGCATAAGTATTAGAAAAACTGTCACTGCCACTACGGAAAGAGTTATTAAAATAACTCCTATAATAATAAATACTAAACCTATAGAATTCATATTCGAGTATTTTAATAAAAACTCAAGGGTATGTCAATAAACTTTTTTTTCTCAAAAAGTCAAAAATTTTAAGAATAATTTATTTTTTATCAGTTAACGCTTAGAAGATTTGCAGGATTTCATATTTTTTAGTTCAAGCATTCTGTCCCTTAAGGCTGCAGCTGATTCAAAATCAAGATTGTCAGCAGATTCTCTCATCTGTAATTCAACTTCTTTTATTATGTTGCCAATATTTTTAGGAGTGATATTATAATTAAGCTGTTCTTCGGCAACAATATGATTCATAGATTCTTCTCTTGATAAATTTCTAAACTCGTCAAGTTCGTGAACGGCTTTGATTATTGACTTGGGTTTAATATTGTTTTTTTTATTATGTTCAAGCTGTTTATCGCGCCTGCGGTTCATTTCTCTTAAAGCTCTCTGCATCGAACCGGTCACAGTATCCGCATAGAAAATGACTCGCCCGTCAATATTTCTCGCAGCTCTTCCGCAAATCTGGATAAGCGTAGGTTCAGAACGCAAAAAGCCCTCTTTATCAGCATCTAAAACAACTACCAAAGATACTTCAGGCAAATCTAATCCTTCTCTCAAAAGATTTATTCCCACTAAAACGTCAAATTTACCAAGACGCAGATTTTTAAGTATTTCTATTCTTGTTAAAGTATCTATTTCAGAATGCAAATATTCAACTTTAATCCCTTTTTCTTTCAAATAAGCCGCCAAATCTTCGGACATTTTTTTTGTAAGCGTAGTAACTAAGGTTCTCTGTTTTTTCTCAACATTTTTCCGTATTTCCTGCATTAAATCCTGTATCTGCCCGCTTATAGGACGGATGACAATTTCTGGATCTACAAGTCCAGTAGGGCGAATAATCAAATCCACTATATATTTTTTGCTTCTATTAAGCTCGTATGTTCCCGGAGTTGCCGAGACCATCATAAATTTTCTTATAACTTTTTCAAATTCCTGAAACTTCAAAGGTCTGTTATCTAAAGCAGAAGGCAGTCTGAAACCAAAATCTACAAGAGTTTGTTTTCTGCTCCTGTCGCCTTCATACATTCCTCTTATCTGCGGAAGAGAAATATGCGATTCGTCAGTTATTATTAAAAAATCATCATTTTCCTGCACGAAATAATCTATAAGAGTAGTCGGTTTAGCTCCCGACAGACCGCCTGAAAGATGTCTTGAATAGTTTTCAATCCCATTGCACGATCCGGTTTCTTTTAACATTTCAATATCGTATTTCGTTCTCTGTTCAAGACGCTGTGCTTCAAGAAATTTATTTTGAGACTTTAATACCTCAAGCCGCGTATTCAATTCTATCTGTATGGTTTTTAAAGCTTTATCAACCTTATACTTATCAGTGACAAAAAGTTTTGCAGGATAAATATAGGCTTTATCTTTTTTACTAATTACTTCACCAGTTACCGGATTAAATTCTTTTATCCTTTCAACCGTATCGCCGCAAAACTCAATTTTTACGGCAGTTTCAAGGTAAGCGGGAAAAATTTCAACAGTATCGCCTTTTACCCTGAACTTCCCCCTTTTAAATTCAACTTCATTTCTCTCATAACGGCTTGCAATAAGTTCTGTTAAAAGCAGACTTATTGTTTTTTCTTTTCCAGCAATTATTTCAACGCACATATTTTGATAATCTTTAGGAGATCCCAGATTATATATACACGAAACAGAAGCGACTACAATAACATCTTTTCTCTCAAGAATAGAAGTAGTCGCTTTTAAACGCAATCTGTCTATATGGTCATTTATTGACGCATCTTTTTCTATGTATGTGTCGCTTGAAGGAATATAGGCTTCAGGCTGGTAATAGTCGTAATAAGATATAAAATATTCTACGGAATTATTTGGAAAAAAAGCCTTAAATTCAGCATAAGTCTGCGCTGCTAAAATTTTGTTCGGCGATATTATAAGCGTAGGTTTCTGAAGTTTTTCAATAACGCTTGCCATAACAAATGTTTTTCCCGAACCTGTAACGCCAAGCAAAATCTGCGAGTTTTTATTATTTAAATAATTATGATACAGCTTATCGATAGCCTGCGGCTGGTCACCGGACGGTTTGAATTTTGAAATCAGTTTAAATTCATTTTTCATAATTGTTCTTTATAACCACCCCAAACAAACTTCTACCTCATTTCTTTTCCCCCACGTCAGAGGAAGAGAATACAGTTAATTTTCCATTTCATCAGTTTAGCATCAATATAGTATTCCAAACAGTTCATACATCCATCAATATCTAATTCATTGTTATTTTTTAGAAGGAATAATAACCTTATAATTTAATTTTTTTATAAAAGTAAAATCTGTCTGATCAATTCGTAGCGGAGTAACAGAAATATAGCCTTTATCCACAGTATCTATGTCTGTCCCCTTGTTTTTTCCGCCAGATATATATTTACCCGATAGTCTGTAAGAAAAATTTCCTCTTTCATCAACGACAGTTTCGACGCTCTCGTCATAAATGCGCAGTCCCAAAGGAGCGACTTTTATACCTTTATAATTTTGAGGAATATTTATATTTAAACAAATATTCTTGAAAAATTTTTTTCTTTTCAATACCTTTTCGGCAATCTCTCTTGTTGCAATAGCCGAATGTTCATATTCCGTAGCACACACTTCTGCCGCAGAAACGGCAAGAGACGGAACTCCTCTTAACGCCCCCTCTCTTGCAGCACCGACAGTTCCTGAATAAATAACATCTTGCCCAAGATTAGGACACGTATTTATGCCGGACACCACTAAATCCGTTTTATTTTTAAAAAAATGATACAAACCGTATTTCACACAATCTGCAGGAGTACCGCCTTTTATCACATAAAAATCTTTTTCTATTTTTTCGACTTTTTTATATTTTGCAAGCGTTATACCGTGCCCTGTGCCTGACATTTGAGTTTTTGGAACAATCACATAAACTTTTCCTATCTTGGAAAGCTCTTTCATCAGAGGACGAAGTCCGGGAGCTTTTACGCCATCATCGTTTGAAATCAAGATTTCATGCATTTTATTATTTCCTCAAATACTAATTTACGCGGAAATTTGATTATACTTTCAGCCGTATTACTTTTTATATTTTCCTTAAGCGCATATATGGCATTGCTTAAGCTTTCTTTCGCAAGATTTTTTTCTTCAATTATTATGACTTTACCATCTTTTTCTATTTCTTTTGCATTCCAATACTGATGATTATCAGCAGCATAAAGATACGGCACTAAAACCGCAGGTTTATCCAAAGCTTTAAGCTCAAACACGCTACCAGCGCCTGAACGACATACTACAACATCGCTTGCAGCGTAGGCAGCACCGATATCATGCATATACTCAAAAACTCTGTAATCCGGATTATCTCCGATTTTTTCTTGAATTTTAATATAATTCCCAGAACCTGTAATATGCAAAACCTGAATTCTATTTTTAAAAGACAATTTTAAAAGAGTCTCGCAGGCGACTTCATTAAGCTTAACCGCACCGAGGCTTCCTCCAAAAACTAAAACCGTAAAAATTCCATTTTCAAATTTAAGTTCCCGTAATATTTTTTCTTTTGATACCGACAAAATATTTTTCCTAACGGGATAGTTTGAGAGAATAGTATTTTTTTTTTTAAAATATTTTTCTGAAGATTGAAAACTTATAAACGTCTTATCGGTTATTTTATTTAAAAGTATATTTGCTTTGCCCGGAATAGCGTTCTGCTCATGTATAAAAGTTTTTTTATGCAGTATTTTTGCCGCAAAAAGAACAGGAACTGCAATATATCCCCCAGTACCTATTACCGCTAAAGGATCCAGCTTTACAATCTTTATTAACGCTTTAAAAAAACTAAACTTCATTTTAACTAAAAACGTTATAAACAAAAATGAAATTCCCCCCGGCATTCCCGAAACGTTAAATTCAATATATTCAAATCCGCTGTTTTTTAAAATCTTTATGGAAGCGGTATTATTACTTATAAAAAAAATGGGATTATACCCTTTATTCTTAAATTCTTCCGCTAAAGCTATGCCTGGATAGATATGCCCTCCCGTTCCGCTTGAAGCAATAATTATATTTCTATTCCCCATTTCCACTCCACAGTTCTTAACTATTTAAAGACAGCTGCTGAATTAAATTTAGAGAGAATATTGTCACTTCACGTTCTGCTCTGTTTTTTATTGTATTGTGATAAATTTATCAATATTCCTGAAGTTGCCATAGTTATAATAAGCGCCGTTCCTCCAAAAGATATAAACGGAAGCGCCAGTCCTTTTGCCGGAAACACTCCCGTAGCAACGGAAATATTTATAATAGCCTGAAAAACTATCAGGAACGTTATTCCTAAACACAGATACTGCGAAAAAACATCAGGCATATTCTTACTCATTTTTATGCCTTTGAAGAACAAGTACATAAAAAATGCAATAACCGAGACTGCTCCAAGAAATCCGAGTTCTTCTCCTATAATAGGAAAAATAAAATCAGTGTGCGCTTCAGGAAGATACATAAGCTTCATCTCACTTTTACCGAGACCTTTACCCCAAAAACCGCCTGAACCCAGAGCATTTAAAGACTGTTTTACCTGATAAGAAGATACATCAATATTTACAAAAGAAGCAAGATAATCTTTAACCCTTGTAATTCTGTAAGGTTTTCTCATAATTTCTTCAACCATCAAAAGAATTAACGCTAAACCTCCGGCAAATATAACATTCATTTTCATTCCCGCACAAAACAGCATTGCAAAACATACTACAGCTACTAAAATAGGCGTGCCTAAATCAGGTTCTACAACAATTGGAAAAAGCATAAGCAAAATAATAAATCCCGGCGCTATTAAACCTTTCCATTTCTCAACTAACTTTTTTTTTCTCGATATAAAGTCAGCTATAGCTATAACTACTGCAATCTTTGCTAATTCTGAAGGCTGCAGAGTAAAGGGACCTACCTGTAACCATCTTTTTGCTCCCAACCGAAGAACTCCCACAAATAAAACCGCAATGACCAAAACCAACGCAAACAAATAAATCCATTTTGCATATCTTTTGTAAAATTTATAATTAATTAAAAAACTTGTCACAAACATTGCCGCAAAACCAAATATAACCCACAGAATTTGCCTCAAAAAAAACTTGTAAGGACTTGTCCATTTTACGTCAGCCATAACAGCGCTTGACGAAAATACCATAAATGCTCCAAAAACAGTGCATATACATACTGCCGCTATAAGAGTAAAATCATATTTTTCAAAATTAATCTTAAACAAACATTGTCTCCTCTATATGTTTTTCAAAATACAGGGTTAACTAACACATTCCTTATCATATTAATTAACATAACAATTTTTGATACCTTAAACTTTATACTTTTCCTAAAGCTAACACTATTCAGTGAAATATTGTTTATCTAATTTGATGTCTGTTCTCAAAGTTAAGTTACTGCTTGTTGTTTATCCGCTTTTACAAAAGAATCATAACAGTTTAAATTAAATATAATATCAAGCATATCCGTCTAACAACGCATTATTGCCGCATATTATTTGCTCGTTTAAACACCCCTGTCGACTCCAAAATAAATTGTCGTTGATGGCAATAGTAATATTGTTTGGGCGGTATTTGAATTTATATATTCATTATAATAGATATGAAAAACTGTCAATAATTATTTGAGCGCTGCGACGGTAAAAACACTGATAAAAATAAGGCTTTTCTATAACAATCTTTTTCTTCAGAGCCTATGCCTTATTTAATATTCAAATCTCAAATTCATAGATTATCCGTATTTTATTATCTAAGCATTTTTTTTATGAAAAACCTAATTTTATCAAAAAGCAACTGCCGTCAATTGGCGGTTTTAAAATCCATGAGATTAATATTACAAATGCGCAAATTCAAGCAACTTGCGGGTAAAAGGAATTATTCTTGTAGTTGTGGTTATTCCTCTATTTTTTTATTTAATTTTTGGCTTATTGTCATGCAACAATATCTTAATTTAGGTGGTAAATCAGCTGTAGAGGCTTACGAAATTTTGCCTTCCTTGTGAAGATAAAGCCCCCCCAAAAAAAATTGTGCCGATTTGAGGGCTTCTTTGATGTGTGTGATTAATTATACTGTGTTCTGCTGTGGCATTTTTGTTATCTATGCAGGAATAGTTGTAATCCTTTGGGCAGTGGTACCGTTTTCCATCATACATAAATATTTCCCCGCCTTTTGCAGTGCGTCCTATTGTTTCATATCCGTGCTTTCTTTGTTCTGCGCTAATAATCTCGCTATCCCTTTTTATTTTCCAAACAGTGTATACTATCATAAGCGAACAGTATCCCAAAACTACACAGCATTCTATAACCTTCTCTTTACAAAAAAAATGCCCAATCGGAGTTAAAACACGTCTATATATTGGCTTTAATACGTATTCTTGCATAGGTCTTACTATGTACTTAACTCCATCGCTGAAAGAAAGTCCTGCTGTTAACTGTCTGCCGTCTAGTGAGGTGGCTTCTGATGGTGGAGCTGCTTTAGTCGGCGCTACAAATAAGCATAAAGATAACAACATTGCAATTACTTTTATCATAATATTTTTTAGTTCTATCCTTTAATCTTTTTATCTTTTGTCTTTATGCTTGTTGGGTCTATTTGTACAAACTGTAAACTGGACTTGTAGATATCAAATAATTCCAGTAGTTCCTTTTTAGCCTCACAAGGTTTGCAAAGTGTCATGATTATAGATATAGCAGTCTCTTCAAAGGATGCATCTTTAAAAGCATCTACATCTCTTGACTGTTTACGGTCTTGTAGGTACCAAATGCGTACCCGATTGCGGCACCTCTCAACATATCATTCTTGCTACGACCGCATCCTGCACACACCATCAACACCATTACTCCATTTTTTTTAACCATTTCAGTCTCCTACTTTTGAGGCGAATGCCTCTTTATTCCCCAATTTTTAAATTTACGCCCGGGCAGGAAAAATTGGAGATTAAACCTGCCCGCTGTTTTTGTTATTTTTAAAGCTCTTCCTCTTTGCAGTGAATTATATACGTGTATTGCTGTCGGTGATAATTTTTGTCCCATTATAGCCACATAATCCCCGTCTTTTGGTTCATATTTATAATCGGGGTCTTTATACATATCGCAATGTTTCACCGCTCCATCATGGTTGTTATATTAGTGAGAATTTTTTACAATTCCTGTTCGTAAAGCAATCATTTATACTATGAAAAATTTAGCTCTTTCTTCAAGAAATTTTTGAAGAACTATTTGCAAATAATTTAAATTTTTAATGCTATCTTCTTTTATCAATAATGGGAAATTAGAGTGTGTTCATACAAAGACTATTACAGGTTAGAGGTAGAAGCTACTCATTGCATTAAGAGACAAAAGAAAAATAAGCTTATAATGTCAAAAACAAACTAAGCTCTATTTTAATCTGTTGAAATTATCATGCTCTTGACAGTTTGAAACACTCTGATAGAGGAGTTGAATCTATATATAAATTTTACTATTTTGTAGGCGATTTGTAAATTATTATCATTCACATTTTAGGATTATTCAAAAACGACAGAAACAAAAGAAGAAGTCAGCAGAGTTTTTAATGCAAAAACTTCTGAATTAAACTAGCATTTTTTATTTTTTAGAATATAACTTATAACATTTTTTTTAAAACTATAAAATATTTTTAAACCATTCTCTACATTAAATTGCCGTATATCTAAAACAATTTGACTTCTTTGAACATCATAGCTATTAATTTTAAAACTTCCCGTATGATGACTTATAATCATCGTATTTTTGTCAAGTTTTACAAATAAATCCTTTTTAATATTCAAATTTTTCATGTTTACTATTAAGTCATTTCCATTGATTTTATAATCTAAAGAAATATTAATTTTAAATATTGGAATAAAAAAAATAACAATAAAAATTATAGAAGCTATTATAATAAAATTATTTATAAAAAATATTTGTTTTTGAATCATTTATCTCTCGACAACAATTTACACCTGAATTTTTTTATCAAACAAATTAGCAATACTTACTCTATGGGAAACAGCAATAATAATTTTGTCTTTATAAAAATTAATTAAATTCTTATAAATTTCTATTTCCATATTTTCATGAATAGAATTTCCGAACTCATCTAATAATAAAACTTCAGGATTTTTCATTAGACATCTTGCTAAAGTTATCCTTTGTTTTTCTCCTCCCGAAACAAATACGCCTTTATTCCCTACAACTCTTTTATCATCTAAATTATCAAGTTTACATATTTTTAAAATTTCTAAATATTTTTGATTTACTATTAAATTATTATGATCTAAATTTAATAAAATATTTTCTTTAATAGTTGTATTAAATAAAAAAGAATCTTGCGTGAAATAAGATATTTTAGATCGAAAATTTTTAATGTCTATACCATATAAGTCTTCACCATTTATTAGAATGTTGCCAGCAGATATATTATCAAAAAGTACTATTAAATTTAAAATTGTCGTCTTACCAACTCCGGTATTTCCAATTAAAACAGTTTTATCTTTTGAATTAATTTTTAAATTCAGATTTTTTAATATAACTCTACTGTTTTTTTCTACTGAAACATTTTGAAAAACTATACTGTTAATTTTTTTAACATCATTATTAACATCATTATTTTCATACTTTCTAAGCAATATTCTTTTAATTCTTTTCCAAGGCACATCGGAATTCTTAATAGAAAAATAAAGACTCCAAAAATCATTAATAACATAAAAAAGATTATCCGATATGCTATAAATAAAAATTGCTTGCCCTAAAGTAATTACTTTCTGCTGAACTTGACAACCCAAAAATCCGAGCAAAATTCCAATAATAATATGTTGTAACGACACACCAAATTGTCCGGATGTAAATCCCCAAAAAATTCTTTTTACATTTATCAAAACTAAATCTTCGACTTTAGAATCAATCTCGTCCGTTTCTTTTTTATATAAATCAAATAATTTTATTTCTCTAATCGAATCTATCACATCTGATAATTTTGAAGAATATAAAGCAAACTTTTCCTGATATTTAGATGTAAAACATCGATTCTTTCTATTAAAAAAAGAAAAAAACAAAGATGGCAAAACAGCACTTAAAATAAGCAACAAAATAATTAGAAAATTAAATTGTAAAAAAATCGGCAACAAACATGCTAAAAAGAATATTGAACTGATACTCTTTGCTATCGGGGCTACAAATAAATCATTTATAAGTTCTGTATCATTTATAACTCTCTGGGATAAATATGGACCTTTATTTAGATTACTGTTGACGTTGTATCTAGAATTTAAGAATTTTGTTAAAATAATCTTTCTGAAGTCAAATAAAACTTTATTTTCTAACAAATATAAAGTAAGTGTTTTAAATAAAACAGAAAATGAGCTGAAAACTAACACGGAAATGTATAAAGTCACAAAAATCAAAACAAAATTATTGCTAATATCAACTGTATCAATGAAAACCACTAAGAAAAAAGTAGTAATTATATTGATGAATTTCAATAAAAAATCAATTCCTAAATATTGAAAAACTTCTGTTTTATAATTCCTAAAAAGATTAAATACAATATTAATCTTTTCCATTCTTCTTGAGACTCTTATAATATAATCTCAATCCTTTTTCATATTCATATTTCCACTCACTACAACCTAATTCTAAAAAATTCCCTATATTGGTTTCTTTTTTAAATCTCCTTACCATATTGCATCCACCCTTACATATAGGCAATAATTTACAGTGATAACACTCTAATTTTTCAAAATCAAAATCTTTTTTTATCCAGTCTGTATACTTATAAGTTAAGTTTATACTTTTATCTCTTATATTTCCGATAGATTCAGATCTATTAAATACATTTTCAAAACACTTAAAAATATCACCGTTTGCGTCTATAACAAACACATTGTTTTTATAAGCCCCGCATTCTTTATACAATTCCGGGTAAGGAGTAAAATTTATGATATTTTTATTAAACAACTCCTCATAAATATCAAAATATATATTAGAATATTCTCTGGAATCAAAAATATCATTTAAAATAGCATAATCCAGTTGCGAATTTAAGTAAGGGATATGCAATGGACCTAAAGCAAAGTTTACTTTATTAAAAAATAAATTATCATTTTTCAATTTTTCAACGAAACTAACAATTTGATTAAAATTTTTCTTTGACAACGCAATTCTTAAAACAATTGATATTAATTCTGCCGTATTTTTTACATTTTCATAAGTATTATTAAAATTTGATTTATTTGTATTCTTAATAGGTCTGTTTAGTGAATCCAAAATTTCTGTTGGCTCTATAGAAACTTGTATATTACTAACTCCTACTTTCTGTAAAATTTTTACAGTTTCTTTATTCAATAAAACAGCATTGGTTATAATATTGGACTTATAGTGAATATCGTTTTTACAACAAAAATTAATAATTTCTTCTGATAATTTTATTATATTATCAAGATCAATTAATGGCTCTCCGCCAGACCACGTTATAAATAAATTTTTAATTTTATGATCTTCATAGTATCGTTTTATAAAATTGATAATATTTTTATAATTTCTTGCTGACAATTTATAAATGTTATCTTTATTTACATAACAAAAAATACAATTCAAATTACATTCATTTGTAATTGCTACTGTTAAATTTAAACTGTCGAAAAAATATTTATTTCTTTCAAAATTAATTATAACTTCATTTTTTTCATCTTGATTGTAATTTACAAAAAAACCTAATTCATAGAGCTTTTTAAAATCCTAATCAATCCTTAAATTCATATCGTCTTTGTTGACTTTTATTACATAGTTAAAATAAATATTTTTTTCTAGTTTTACTAAATTGTTGTTTCTACTATTGTAAAGTAGCAAGCTATCTTCATTTAAATTAACAACAAAATTATACTGAGAAATTTTCATTTCCTGCATATTTTAGTTTTATCAACAAATAAATTCCACCTCATGATTAATGTTCCATGCATGAAACATTAATCATGTAGTAGGAGCACTTTAATTTATAAACCAACTCTTATTACTGGTGGCGGTGCTGGCTGTGCTGCCGGTGGCTGCCAACGCGACTGTTGTATTTCCTTCTGCTGCTCTACTAGAGAAGCACAATATCCCTCATAACCAGCACAAGCGCAGGCAGCTAGAATTAATTTATATTTCTAACTGTCTAATTTTACAACTTTTAAAACTTTATACATATTCTACTAATCCGTAGAATTTTATATTTTTGACTTATACTATTACATTGTATAACAATCATTTATAAAAATATCAAGCAGTTGTAAAATCTCTTAATATATTGAACTTTTTGAAATCAAAAATAGCATTGCTATGCTATTTTGCACATCTATCAATTATCAATAGCAACAAGTCTCTTGTCAAATTTAAAACTGCGATTAATTATTACTTCATACTTAACACTTTGAAATCACTTCCTTTGATGACTTTATCCAACAATACTAGTTTTACTCGTCATAGTCAATATAACTAAGATTCCCAAAGGAATATGCCTGCTTCTCTATTTTACCAGGTTCTACAAAACCTAACCCTTTTTAGAGATACATATTCAAGTAAATACCTATATTACCATAAAATATTTATGTAAGTTTTTGTTAAGTTCAAAATCTAAAAAACCTATATTTCTAAGAAAATCAATGTTGAAGTTTAAATGTTTTGAAAAATCCTATTCTCCAGTATTGTGATTTGAAGATATAAGTACTTTTAAGATTATTCTTCTTTGTCAAATTGCCTACTTGGTACTCTAAAACTTTATAGTTGGGCATTTCAAAAATGTTCTAGTTCGCCCTGAAGAGGAGTTGAACCTCCAATCTTATCCTTAGGACGGATCTGCTCTATCCAATTGAGCTATCAGGGCATAATTATAAACTTAGGACAAACAACCTCACGGTCCCGAACCGAGCGCTCTAGCCAACTGAGCCACGCCCCGACTGATTTTAAAGCATTGGCTAATCAAACTATTTTATTTTTAAAACTTTATTATTTTTGTCAACAAAAACAATCCTCGGGTTAATAGGTTTATCCGAAAGCTTAAACCCCATTATTATTATTTCTTCGCCTGTTTTTATAAGATGAGCTGCCGCTCCATTCATACAAATTACTCCGGAGCCGCCAGGGATTACGTAAGTTTCCAAACGCGCCCCCGTTGTATTTGAAACAACAAGAACTTTCTCCCCTATCCAAAAGCCCGCTTTATCACAAAGATCCATGTCTATTGTTATGCTGCCCTCATATTTCACATTAGCCTGCGTTACTGTAGCTCTAAATATTTTTGAATTTAAAACAAACTTCATTTATATACCTCCGCATAAGTCCGATTGTTATTACATCAATTTGTATCAATGCTTGTTAAGTGTAACAACCCTTTGAGGGAATGGAATTTCTATTTTTTCTTCATTTAATTTTTTATACAGATTTTTAAACACTTCGCTCTGAATAAAATTTCTTACATAGACATTTTTTACCCTGAAAATTAAAGTAAAATTTATCGAAGAATCCTCAAAACCTATAAAATGCACTATTGGAGTATAAGTTTTTACAGAGTCTTCGTATTTATATATTATCTCCTGAGCCGCAAGTATCGCAATTTTTTCTACGCATTCCAAATCACTGCCGTACGCCACTCCACAGTTTACCGAAGCACTAACTTCAGCTTTTCGGAACTGAAAACTTGTCAATATTGCAGATGATAATTTACTATTTGGCACTGAAATAACCGTATTAGAAATCGTCTTCATAAGAGTTATTCTCCAATTAACCTCAATTATCGTCCCTTCCTGCCCCGAATCAAGCTTAATATAATCGCCTCTTGCAATTTGTTTGCTTAAAAGAATATTTATCCCTGCAAAAAAATTGACGAGAGTATCCTGAAGCGCAAGAGCTACCGCCAACGAGCCTATACCCAATGCCGTTAAAATAGGCGTCAATTTAATGCCAGCCTGATTTAATATTAATATCAAACCGACAAATATCACGCTAAATTTTATTACATTTACTCCGATTTTTTCAGGAATAGATTTACGAAAAACTTTGGAAAGAACTGATGCTACAAAAACAACTATGGAAAAAGCAAATACTCCATAAAACAATTTATGAATAACCACCATATTATTTACAGGCGCTATTAAAAAAGCCGCGTACAAAGCTATAAGAAAGAACCAAAAAGAAATGTAACTACTTGATATTGCAAATGCTTCTCCAAGTAAAACAAGCCTGTCTCTCACAAAAATATTTTGAATAAACTTTATGAAATATTTTTTAAACAAAAATCCGACAGAAAATATTAACACAAACAAAATTATGCTTTTTAACCATAACATAAAATTTGACGGTATCATTTTTTATTTTTGGGGTTTTCAGATTCTTCCTGACATTGAATACAGTACTTTGCCCACGGAATTACTTTCAATCTTTCCAACAGAATATTATTGCTACAACCCTCGCATTTGCCATAAGCGTTTTTTTCTATTTTTACAAGAGCATCATTTATAGCATCTAAGGTCATTTTATCGCTTGCAACAAGTTCAAAATACATTTCTTTTTCGCTGTTCTGGCTTGCAGTATCTATTTCATCTCCGACACTAGTATTTGAATCATCATATATTCCTCTTTGAGCTTTGCTCATTTTGTTTAAAAAATCCATTTTCTTTTGTATTAAGATTTTTTTTAAACTCGCTAAATCCTTTTTATTCATTATTTTCTCCATTAATTTGTAAAAACTTTCACTGTCCTTAACATTCCGGTTTCCTGCCCGCTTACTCTTATATCTTTAGAAGACATATCAATAAGATAATCGCATATTTCTTTTGTAATTCTCTCGCCGGGAATTACAACCGGAATACCGGGAGGATAAGGCGTAAGAGTCTGTGCGGCAACGTGTCCCGCGGCTTTTTTCAAACTCACTTTTTTTGTGCTGTTTGAAAGAAATACTTCTCTGGGTCTCATAACCATTTCTGTCGCAAGAGATGGAATCTTAAGTATCCAGTTTTTTTGTTTGCCGCGATATTTTTCGCTTATATTTTCAAGAGCATTTACAAAAACTTCTACATCCGATTTTTCTGAACCTTCACTCATAATTGCAACTAAATTAAATAAATCGGCATAGTCAAGCTGTACATTATATTCTTTTGCAAGAATACTTTCAATCTCATAGCCGGAAAGTCCAGTTTTTGTAACGTTTACCGTAAGTTTTGTAACATCCAAATCAAATCCCAATTTCTGCACTTCCTGACGCGTAAAACATTTCATTGAATTAATATTGTCATTTATATATGCGCGTCCCCATTCTGCGGCTTTTATAACTCTGTTAAAATTTTCTTCACCGCGCAGAAATGCCTGTCTTCTTGCCAAATCAAGAGTTGCAAGAATTAAATAATTGGGACTTGTAGTCTGAAGCATAGAAACTACTCTCTTTACTCTGTTAAAATCAACAAGTTTTGAATTAAAGTGCAATACTGATCCTTGAGACATAGCGGACAAAATTTTATGCGTTGATTGAACGCATAAATCAGCTCCCGCGCTAACCGCAGATTCAGGCAACTGGTCATTAAACAGCAAATGCACGCCATGCGCTTCATCAACTAAAACTGTTTTTCCTCTTCTATGGCATAAGTCAACAACTCTGCTTAATTCCGTAACTATGCCATTATAAGTAGGACTTGTGATAAATACGGCTTTAGCTTCTGGATATCTGTCCAAAGCATCCTTTACCTGATTATAAGTTGAATTAAAAATTAAATCTAAATTCTGATCGATTTTAGGCTGAATCCAAATAGGCCATACACCGGACATAATGATTCCCGCCATAATTGACTTGTGCGAGCTTCTTGAAACTATTACAGAGTCGCCGGAATCGCATGCCGCAAGAAACATAGCTATATTCCCAACAGAACTGCCGTTAACCAAAAAGAAAGAATGTTCAACTCCGTACGCCTGAGCCATAAGCTCCTGAGCTTTCTTTATCGATCCTACCGGATCATGCAAAGAGTCTACTTCGTCAAAAACAGTTACATCAAATTTATATACTTCTTCGCCAGTATAATCTTTTAATTCTCTATCTATGCCCTTTCCGTTTTTGTGGCCAGGACAGTGGAAAGAAACAACATCTCTCTTTGCATGCGCCAAAAGAGTGTCAAACAGAGGGGCTTTAGATTGTTTGGCTAAAAGCAATTTAGATATTTTTTTCATTATTTTGCTAACCCCTGAAAAAATGCCCGGCAGAAGACTTGAACTTCCGACCCCTTCCATGTCAAGGAAGTACTCTAACCAACTGAGCTAACCGGGCAGTATCCCAATATGTTAAGATTAGGTGCGGGCCGGAATTGAACCGGCGAATAACAGTTTTGCAGACTGCTCCCTTACCACTTGGGTACCGCACCATTGAAATGATTGGGAAGTATATAAAAATAATGACACATAGTCAAATAATTCTGAACCGACAATGACGCCAATGACACCGAAATACAACATCCGCTTTCGTCTCTATTGACTCTTTTAATTCTTTTCTTTAACTTTATGAATTTACTGTAAAATACTTTTTTCGTAATGCTGGTTTTCGTTAGTACCCGAGCGACGGCTAAAGTCTCTAAAATATATTTTACCGTCAGCCTTCTCATCCCCCACTTTAAGTCTTTTCCGTCAAGCGGAGAATACGCTCCATTTTTAGCAACAAAAGAAATAAAAATGATAAAATGAAACGTATTATAAATGTCCCTGCAACTATAGTGCGCCGCCAATATCATAAGGTGGAAAGTATAAATTGAAAATAGTGAATTTTTCCGAAAGATTCTTGGATGATATAACTGAAATTGAAAAACAGTCTTTTGCAAATCCTTGGACCAAAGAAATGCTGCTAGATTCTGCAAAAAATACAGCTGTAAAGTTTAAGGTTTTAATTGAAAATAGAACGGTTGCAGGGTATTACATAATAAGCACAGTCGCGGATGAAACGGAACTACTTGACATAGCTGTCGATCCGAAGTTCAGAAGAGGGTATTTCGGGCAAGCGATGCTTGCAGATATTAAAAAAGAATCCACTAATAAACAGACCGGAGTTATTTTTCTAGAAGTACACCAAAGTAATAATGCGGCAATAAATTTATATAAATCTTTCGGGTTTAAAGAAATAGGCGTGAGAAAAAAATATTATAAAAATGAAGATGCTCTCGTGCTAAGGCTGATTAACCGTAAGAAATCCACATTATGAAAAGAAAAGCAGCCTCTTTCATTTTGAGTTTTATGTTTTTGCTGCAAGACGTCTATGCTGCACTCGGAAGAATCACATAAGCGTGGATGACTTACGCATTATCCCACGACTTAAAATAAGATAAAAATGCTAAAAAGAAACTAGATTTCGTGCAAGCAAAATTCTGCAAGAAGAATTATCCAGACAGATGCTTTTAAGAAGTGCAAGCAACTATACTAAAATGTTTTCATTTAAAACCAGCTATAAAATAAAATTAGAAGTCTTTAAGCAAAAATGTTTATATTCCTTTTTCTTATACAAAAGACGGCAACATTAAATTGGATTTCTCCGCCAAGCTCGCTCCCGGCAGAATGACAATTTCTATAAAAAACAGGCAAGTCAAAATTTTGCCGGCACTAAAGCGACAAGAAACGGAAAAATCTTACATACCACAAGGACAAAGCTGAACTTACTTTAAATATGAATATTGCATTAATAGAAAGACTTTCACAAAACAACATAAACATAGTGATTCTGAAAAAAAATGAAAATATATCTCAAAGCGCCGGCAAAAATCAATTTTTTCCTTGAAATTAAAAATAAAAGAGCCGATGGATACCATAACTTAGAAAGTATTATGCAAACCGTAAGTTTATATGACGAACTTTCTTTTGAGCTTACTAAAAATACGATCTCTCTTGAATGCAACGATAAATCTCTATATGCTTACAAAACAAATATTGTTTATAAAGCAGCAATGGCGGTTAAAAAGCATTACAATACTGATAAAGGCGTAAAAATATACTTAAAAAAAGAAATTCCTATAGGATCCGGTCTTGGCGGCGGTTCTTCTGATGCCGCTTCAACACTTAAAGCTTTAGCCAAACTGTGGAATATAAAAACGAAAAAAGATGAATTAGAACAAATTGCTACAAAGCTCGGCGCTGATGTTCCTTTTTTTCTGACAGGAGGAACAGCGCTATGCGAAGGAATAGGAGAAATTGTCACGCCCTTAAAAAGCGCCGGAAAATTAAATATAGTTCTTGTAAATCCGGGTTTTGACGTTCTTACAGCAGATATATATAAAAAAATCAAATTCCCGTTGACAAATCAAGCAAAAATTCATATAATAAAGAATCTTATTTTCAATAATTCTTTTAATAAAAAAGAAGCTTTTAAAAGCTGTTTTAACAGACTTGAAGAATTTATTTTTCCTAATTATCCTGAAATATTAGAAATTAAAAGAGTTTTAAACAAGTTGTGTTGCGCAAGTCTTATGTCCGGCTCCGGCGCAACAGTTTTTGGTATTTTAGATTCCGACGCTAAAACCGAAAAACTTAAATCCAGACTGAACAGATGCGGCTGGAAAATCTGGTTCGTTACTACAATTGATACCTCATTCCACAGCCTATTTCCCTCTACGCAATCACAGAGTTCCGGGATTGTGTAATGGTAGCACAAGGGATTTTGGATCCCTTTGTCTAGGTTCGAATCCTAGTCCCGGAGTTTAATGATATTTCCGCTTTTCTTCGAACACACATAAATAGTAAAACTATAAAGTAAACAAAAACGTAGCATTTTCCTACGCGAGTTCTAAAAATATATGAACAACAGAAAAAATTAAATAATAGTACTACTGAAAAATATTTAAATAAAGTTTTTTTTAAAAACTCAAGGGAAATGACAGAATTACACAATGATTCTGTAGATATGATATTAACTAGTCCACCATATTTCATAAAGACTATTCAAAAAATGGTTATCAAACAAAGCAAATAGGAATAAAGCATAAAGGACAAATTGGCGATATCAAAAAATATACTGATTATATAGATGAAATGCTTATTGTATGGCAAGAATGTGAAAGAGTATTAAAATCTAACGGTAAATTAATAATAAATACGCCACTTATGCCAATGTTAAAAGCCAGCCTAAATACGCATTACAATAGACATATATTTAATATAAACAACGATATAGAACATTCCATTTTAAATAATACTAATCTATTCTTATATGACCTGTTTATATGGAATAGAATATAATAATGTTAGAAAGCAATAAAATTTATAATTTAGATTGTTTTACTTTTTTTAATCAAGTTGAAAAAGAAAGCATTGACTTGGCAATTATGGACCCTCCTTATAATATGAAAAAGGCTAAGTGGGACACATTTAAAAGCCATCAAGATTTTTTATATTTTACTTTTAAATGGATTAATGCGTTAATTCCAACTTTAAAAGAAACTGGGAGTTTATATCAATACTCCTTTTAACTGTGCTTATATTTTACAATACTTGGTTGATAAGGGACTGATTTTTCAGAACTGGATAACTTGGGATAAGAGAGATGGATTAGGAACTTCAAAAACTAAATACAGCAATGGGCAAGAAAGCATATTATTTTTTACAAAAAACAAAAAACATATTTTTAATTACGACGAAATAAGAGTTCCTTATGAGTCAACAGAAAGAATTGAGCATGCAAGCAAAAAGGGTATATTTAAAAATGGTAAGCGGTGGTTCCCTAATGATAAAGGAAGATTATGCGACGAAGTCTGGCATATTGTAAGTGAAAGACACAGGACTTGAATTAATAGAAAGAATAATAAAAGCAAGCAGTAATGAAAAAAATTTAGTCTTAGACTGTTTTGTTGGAAGCGGAACGACCGCAGTTGCAAGTAAAAAATTAAACAGAAGCTTTATTTGTAGCGATTTTGACAGAAAGTGCGTGAATTTATCGCTTAAAAAACTAGAGAATATGTGTGAATAATTTTAATACTTTTTTGAAAAATTTTAACAATAAAGCGACTGACTATTTAATTAAAAGGCTAGAAAGTCCCAAATATAGAGGACATCACTTAGTATAGATATAATTTTGATGATATATCATCTATTTTAAGGACTTTAGATAAATATGTTCCGAATAAAACTCTATTAAAAATAAGAACAAAAGATTTATCAAAACAACCTACAAACTTGCCCGAATGGAAAGATTACGTTTCATTTTGCAATGAGTTAAAAAAGGGGACGCAAGATTCTATTAGGAAAATTTTATTTGTAGATTTAGAAAGAATGGGATTAATTTGCAGATATAATAAACAGAAATTTTATAATTTCTAAATTTGTCGATAAATTTTTAAATGGCTGCATAGAGAATCTATTAGAAGTTCTAATGGATCAGGATAATAAAATTAATTATATAAATACTTATGAATACATGTTTTTTATAACCGCAATTAATTTTGAGTCAGATTTTATTTTGACTAAAAGCGAAGCTGTTAGTCATATAAAGAAATATAGGGAATTAAGTGGAACTCAACAAAAAAGTATTACTGAATTTTTAAAAGAGAATATGATGCCCGATAAAAAAGACAAAAAGGGAAGAGCCAAAAAAGATTTTCATAATTGGAAAAATGAAACTGATAGTTTATTTAATAATTTTTTATCAGAAACTGTTTATTTTAATCTTGTTGGAACAAAGGAATGCAAAACAATTCGTTTAAGTGCAAAAAATGGCTTATTCAACGATGAACAAACAAAATTAGATAGAAGTTTGCAAGAAAGACAAAAATATATGAAAAACCATAATATTAAAAAGAAAGACGGATTTGAATTGCATCTATTATACCATTAGCATGGTCTATCAGTAAAACCCACTTTAAGATGTTGGACAATTGGTTAAACATGATTTATATTGATGCTTACAGTCATAGAAAAGTAAAACAACATATAACTTTAAATAAAGGAAATAATCAGGATTTAAAATTATCAGATTTTTGTAATAAGGAAATATATTTAAAAAAAGATAAAAACGTTTTATATAATTACAAAAAACAAAAAGAGATGTTAGATAAAAATAGAGACTTAATAACCAAACCGGAAGAAGACAATAATATTGAATAGAATCAACTTTTAGACTTTAATAGCCGAACCATATTAAAAAAATAAAGAATACTTTTATGATAAAATTGTTATTATTAAGATTTTACGGAAGCAGCTACTAAATCTTTTGCGTGTCCCAACGCTGCTTTTGTTATTTTTTCGACTGATATCATCCTTGCTATTTCCTCAATATGTTCCGTTTCGGTAAGCACTTTTGCCTTTGTATAAGTTCTTGAATTTTCTGTTTCCTTATAAATTTTTATATGCGTTCCCGCAAATGCGGCAATCTGCGCCAGATGCGTTACAGAAAACACCTGTTTTCTTCTCGCAAGTTCAGAAAGTTTTTTTCCTATATTACCGCCCGTTCCAGAGTCAATTTCATCAAATATTACCACCCGGTCGGTTTTTATTTTTGACGACAGTTTTAGGGCAAGAAGCGTTCTTGAGAGTTCTCCGCCTGAAGCTGAATTTTTTAAAG